>DATHQJ010000389.1:0-11490 GCA_035482825.1 Binatus sp. (SeqCode)
CACGGGAGCAGCGATCGCGCTGGCGAGAGCGGGCGAGATGGTGTGCCGGGCGACCACGGGTGCGGATGCTCCCGACCTGGGAGTTCGGTTGGAGACGACCTCGGGACTCTCGGGAGCGTGCCTGCAAACCGGAAAGATTCAGCAGTGCGGCGACACCGAGACAGACCCGCGAGTGAATGCCGAGGCCAGCCGGCGGCTGGGAGTGAGATCGATCCTGATTGTGCCGCTGAGCGATGGGCGGGAACCGTTTGGAATCCTGGAGGTGTTTTCCTCGATCCCCTATGCGTTTGGAGATGGGGACATCAGCGCGCTCCAGGTTTTGGCGCGGCGGGTGGTGGAGAATGCGAATCGCGGAGAACAGGCCGCGGCGTTGCTTGCGGCTGAGCCCGCGAATGCGGAGTTTGCGAGTAATTCAGAGTTCGCGAATCAGGATGCGAGGTTGAACGTTCCCGCGAAGGAGCCGAAGCCCGCAATCGACTATGAGCAACTTTTGCAGCCCGAGGGCGGGAGCCGGGAACCGGATGGGTCAGCGCGACGTTCCGAGGTTTGGTCCTCAATTCTGGGCGTGCTGGTGATTGTGGTGGCGGTGTTGTTGGGATTGGCGGTGGGATGGCGGTTCGGCATAGGGCGGGGACTCCAAAGAGAGGCTCGGCCTCGGTCGAGTGTGGCTGGGCCCGGCGGAAATTCGAAGCCGGGGGCGGACTCTGCGGGAGAGACAGAGACCGTGCGCGCGCCGGCCGTGGGAAATGGTTCCGCGTCTGCAACGAGAGCGTCGAGCTCCGCGACTGCGGTTGAGCCGCCGAGCGGCGGACTCGTGGTAACGCAGAATGGCAAAGTCATCTATCGCCTGCCGCCCGCGGAGCAGGAGACTGGCGCACGGACGAAGACGGCGGCGGGGGACCCAGAGGAAGGATCCGCGACGCGATTGATTCATCGTGTGGAACCAGAGTATCCGCAGGAGGCGCGAACGAAACATATTCAAGGGGTGGTGACCCTGGATGTTCAAGTCGGAGGAGAAGGCGCAGTGCATAACGTTGCAGTCGTCGAAGGCGATCCGCTGCTGGCGGAAGCGGCGGTTGCGGCGGTAAGGCAATGGAGATATCAGCCGAACATGGTGGATGGCCAGCCGGTGGAGATGCAGACGCGAATCAAGATCCGGTTCACGCTTCCGCCGAGCTGACGGTAGGATGGCTGATCGCAGGATGAACGATCCTGCATACCTGAACAGGTTGTTTTTGAGACTGGGCATTCGCCTGAGTTTCGTGCTAAAGGACGTGGGTTTGAGGACGGTCGAGTCTTTCTTCTTTATTGAAAACACAGCATTTGACCTGCATCTAACTATTTGGTAACTAGCACTTCCTTCCCATTGCAAGAACTTGCAGGAGTCGATAAATTGACCCTACTTGAGGTTCGATCTGCGCCGAAGTTTGGCGCTTTCATTGGAAGTATCTGGCCCCCCCGAAATGAAACGGCAAGCGATGGGTTTTCGCTTGTCCAGGAACCAAGGCAATGTCACGTCCGTGGGATTTTGTGAAAACCACGAATGGGACTGAGAGGGCGGAGCTATGAACGGGGAGGTGCACTTTATGAGCGAAATCCAAATGAACGCCGGCAAGAATGAATCTCAGCAGCCGACGGCCAAGGCGTCGCGAAAGGACAACGGAGGAGGCGATTTGCATCTGCGCTCGCTGCGGAGCTTGCGGGAGGAGGCCGAGATCAACGCTATCAGCCGAACTCTGGAACATACGGGATGGAACCGGAGGCGGGCGGCGCAGTTGCTATCGATCAGCTACCGGGGGATTCTGTACAAGATCCGCCAGCACAACCTGACGCCGCGTACGCGAGGGCAAGAGGAGCCGATGGGGCAGATCCTGAAGGCCGATTCGCAAGGCTGAGATTGCGGGGAGATTGCAGGGAGAAGTGCCGAGAGAAGTGCAGGGATGGAACTACTGCGTGGGCGGCACGCCGATTTGAGCGTGCGGATGGCCCCCTGGGAGAGGTAAGCTATCAACAAGCTATCAACCAGCTATCAACCAGGAGCGGCTAAGTCCGATGTACCTAGACTTTTTCGGCCTTCGAGAGCAGCCATTCGGGGTCACGCCGGATCCGCGATATCTTTATCTGGGTCCGGGGCATCGCGAGGCGCTGGCGTCTCTCTATTACGGGATCGAGGCGAATCGGGGATTCCTGTCGCTGATTGCGCGGCCGGGCATGGGCAAGACCACGCTGCTGTTTCACCTGCTGGCCAAGTTCGAGCGTACGGCGCGAACCGCGTTCCTGTTTCAAACCCAGTGCAGTTCGCGGGAGTTCATGCGGTTTCTGCTGGGGGAAATTGGCATTGAGACGGAATCGCAGGATTTCGTCAAGATGCACGAGCAGTTCAACCGCTGCCTGGTGCAGGAAGCGCGAGCCGGCAAGCGGTTCATTGTGGTGATCGACGAAGCGCAGAATCTGGATGCGTCGGTTCTGGAAACGGTCCGGCTGCTTTCGGACTTCGAGACTCCGCAGGCCAAGCTGCTGCAGATCATCCTGGTGGGGCAGCCCGGGCTGGCGGACAAGCTGGCGACCCCGGAGCTGGAGCAGTTGCGGCAACGGATTACGTCAGTCAGCAGTTTGAGTCCGCTGACTCGCGAAGAGACGGGACGCTTCATGGATCACCGGCTGCAGGTCGCTGGACACCGGGGAGCACGGTTGTTTTCGCCGGAGGCAGAGGAGTTGATCGCGCAGGTGAGCGAGGGCATCCCGCGGCAGATCAATAATTACTGTTTTCACACCCTGTCGCTGGCTTGCGCCATGCGGAAAAAAATCGTCGACGTCAGCATGGTTCGGGAAGTGATGCACGACCTGGATATACGTCGATTCGTTTCCGAGGTGGGAGCGCCTTCTTCCCACCGGCAGGGGATCGGGAATGGGAACGGGGCGAATGTGTCGAATGGGGCAGGCGGACCGATGGTTGTTCCCTTCCATGCGGTGGAAGAGTTGATCGGATTCGAGCCGGAGTATGCGCGTCCCATCGCAACCGCAGACGGAGGGGCGAAAGATTACCTGAGTCCGGCCGAGGCCATCGAGCACATGCGGGAGGTGGCGCGTTTGTTGCATAACTGGCGGAACCGTTCGGGGGGTCCCGACCGGCAGTCAGCCTAGCCGCCACGTAGAGGCGTCTGGAGCAAAGGCAGCAAGGCACGACGAGACTAGCGGTACTAACTGAGCTCATGAGCAGAAATTTTCAACTGATGCAAAATCTGGGCAAGGAACGGGAGATGTTCCAGGTCCCTGCGGAAGGGACCGTTGCCGAGCCGGTCGTTGCCGATTCGGTCATTGCCGAGCCGGTTGTCGTGCATCCGGTTGAACTGCAGCCGCCGCAGCTGAAGATGGAAGAAGCGCAGCGGGACGAGATCTTCAAGCTGGTGCAGGGCGTGTTCCTGATGCCGGGGGAGAAGTCGCGGGTGGTGGTAGTTTCGGGTACAGAGTCGGGGAATGGCTGCAGCTGGATTTGCGCCCGCATGGCGGAAGTGCTGGCATCGCAGATTTCGGGAGCGGTGTGTGTGGTGGACGCGAACCTGCGCGCGCCTGGACTGCACCGGGAATTTGGCGTGCCCAATCACTACGGATTGACCGATGCGCTGCAGGGGACGGAACCGATTCGTAGATTTGTGACTTCGCTTTCGCGTCCGAACCTGTGGCTACTGAGCTGCGGGGCGCAAGTGGAGGGTATGCATTCCCTGATGAGATCGGACCGCATGCGGGCGTTGCTGCCGGAATTGCAGCGCGAGTTCGACTATGTGCTGATCGATGCCCCGTCTATGGATTCGGGACAGGACAGCGTGATCCTGGGGCGTGATGCTGAGGGCGTGATTCTGGTGCTGCGAGCGAATTCGTCCCGCCGCGAGTCGGCGCGCAAGGCAGTGCGCAATCTGGAAAACGCCAACGTCCGGGTGCTGGGCGCGGTGTTGAATCACCGTACGTTTCCGTCGGTGGTTTGAGCCCGGCGGTTTGATCATGGCGTATCTACTGCAGCAATTGTTGGCGAAGAGCGCGCAGGCTTATCCGGAAAAAGCGGCGGTGTGGGCGCGCGGGCAGAGCATTACGTATCGCGAGCTGGAGGAACGGTCGAACCAGCTGGCGTTTCTGCTGCAGGAGAAGGGAATCAGAAAGGGCGACCGGGTCGGGCTGTTTTTCCCCAAGAGCGTGGAGTCGATTATCAGCATGCTGGGCGTGCTGAAGGCGGGCGGAGTTTATGTGCCGCTCGATCCGCAGGCCCCGGCGGACCGGGTGGGCTACATCATCGGGAGCTGCGGGATTCGGATTCTAATCACCAATTGCGAGCGGCGAGCGGCGCTGACAGCGGAAACGCGGAGCATGCTGGAGTGCTGCATTCTGACAGAGGGCACGGCAGACGTCGGCAGCGGCGAAGGCGATATTGTTGAGTGGTCGGCGCTGGCCGAGTTTCCTGCTTTGACGGCGCCGGCGGTGAGCCTGATCGAGACCGACCTGGCCTACATTCTTTACACCTCGGGCTCGACGGGACGGCCCAAGGGTGTGATGTTGTCGCACCGGAACGCGTTGACGTTTGTGGAATGGTGCGCCAAGGAATTCCGGGTGCACAGCGACGACCGGCTCTCTAACCATGCTCCGCTGCACTTCGATCTGTCGGTGTTTGACGTCTACAACACGCTGGAAGCGGGCGCAACGGTCTACCTGATCACCGAGGATCTGGCAGTGTTTCCCGCCAGCCTGGCGGATTTTATTGAGACCCAGGGCATCACCATCTGGTACTCGGTGCCTTCGGCCCTGATGCTGCTGCTGTTGCACGGACGGGTAACCGCGGAGCAGTTGAAGAGCATTCGCGTGCTGCTGTTTGCGGGCGAAGTCTTCCCCATGAAGTATGTGCGGCAACTGGCGCAGGTTTCACCCGGCAGCGATCTCTATAACCTGTACGGACCCAGCGAGACCAACGTCTGCACTTATTACAAAGTGGAGCGCGAGCGGCTGGCCAGCCTGGAAACGCTGCCGATCGGGATCGCCTGCGCCAATACGGAAGTTTTTTCGGTGACTCCGGATGGACAGCTGGCGGGGCCGGGAGAGACTGGCGAGTTATATGTGCGCGGTCCAGGCGTTACCAATGGTTACTGGGCAGATGAGGAAGAAACCCGGAAGTCGTTAGTGCCCAACCATTTTCAACAGCATTTCGAAGAGAAGATATACCGCACCGGCGACATGGTGACGGTGGGCGAAGACGGCAAGTATTATTTTCAGGGCCGGCGCGACAGCATGATCAAGAGCCGCGGCTATCGCATCGAACTGGGCGAGATTGAGAGTGCGCTGTTGAGCCATCCGGGAGTGCGGGAAGCGGCAGTGCTGGCGGTTCCGGATGAGATCATCGGCAACCGCATCCGGGCGGTGGTGGCGCTGCACTTTGACCACGCAGGATCGTTGGGGGTTCTGGAACTGCAGCAGTACTGCGCGGCGCGAGTTCCGAAATACATGATTCCCCTGATTGATTTATGCGAGGAACTGCCTAAGACTTCGACTGGGAAAATTGATCGCGTCAAGTTGGCGGGAGAGCCTGCAGGCGTGCGCTAGAGTTACCTCGTGGAATAGAGCCCTTGCACGCTACAAAGAGCTGAGTGGGCGAATAATTCGTTAGTTGGTTTGGAAACGTTGGCGACGAATCGATCACTTATGATAAGGACGACAATTTATGATAAACTCAAAAGCGTTGATGCCATCGAGCGACTGGTGATGGCTAAATCGACGAAGTAGCAGTTTTGCTGTAGCCGTGGAACAGGCTTCTGGCCACCCCCAGCCTTTTCGCGCAGTGCACGAACATCCCTCCTCCCCCCTGGGTTCACGAACACAAGATATCGCAGGAATTCCTATGCATATAGCCCGCCGAACTTTTACCGCTGGTATCAAACTGTTTGATCTGCTCGTGATGGTGGTTTGCCTCGCCATGTCCACTCTTCCCCAATATCACCAGGTGGGGAGGTTCACGCTGGCCAAGTTTTTCGAGCTACGGGTGAGCCTGGGCAACTTGATCGTGTTTGTGAGTTTCCTGCTGGTCTGGCACTTCGTGTTCAGCGTATTCGGGCTCTATGGATCGAAGCGCCTGGCGAGCCGATGGGATGAAATTTGGGACGTCATCCGAGCCGCGATTCTGGGGACGCTGGTGGCGGCGGTATTTGGTCTGACTTTCCGCATCTGGGTGGTGAACCCGACATTCCTGGTTCTGTTTCTGTGGCTGAGCACCTCGTCGGTGATCGTGAGCCGGATGGTGATTCGGAAAGCGCTGGCTTATGCCCGGCGGCATGGCCGAAATACCCGGAACATGCTGGTGATCGGAACCAATGCCCGGGCGCTGCAACTGGTGCAACGAATCGAAGGCAAGCCGGAGCTGGGCTACCGCATATTGGGATTTGCCGACGAAGAATGGGTGGGGATGGAGGAGTTCAAGAAACAGGGACGCGCCCTGGTGACGACTCTCGATGCCTTGCCGTCGTATGTGCGGCGCAATGTGGTGGATGAAGTGGTGCTGGCGCTGCCCATTCGCTCGTTTCATGGATTCGCGTCGCACATCGCGTCGGCTTGCGAACAGCAGGGCATCATTGTGCGATTTCTACCCAACATTTTCGATCTGAAGGACGTGCAACAGCGAGCTGACGAATTCGACGGAGACCCACTCATCAGCCACGAGAGCACGATCACCGATTTCTGGGGACTGGCGGCGAAACGCGCCCTCGATATTCTGATTTCGCTGACAGCCATCATCCTGGTTTCGCCGGTCATGCTGTTGGCCGCGGCGCTGGTGAAGCTGACTTCGCCGGGGCCGATTTTCTTCGTGCAAAAACGCCTGGGGCTGAACAAGCGGATGTTCCACATCTATAAGTTCCGGACCATGGTGATGGACGCCGAGGCGCGCTTGAAAGACGTTGAGCATCAGAACGAGGCCAACGGGCCGGTGTTCAAGATCAAGCTGGATCCACGCATCACGTTGATCGGCCGGTTGCTGCGCAAGACCAGCATCGACGAACTTCCTCAGCTCTTCAATGTGCTGAAGGGGGAGATGAGCCTGGTGGGACCGCGGCCGCTGCAGGTGCGGGATTACGAACTGTTTGAAACCTACTGCCAGGACTGGCAGCGCAAGCGCTTCAGTGTCCGTCCTGGGATTACCTGTCTCTGGCAGATCATGGGACGGAGTTCGACCACGTTCGAAAAGTGGATGGAGCTGGATCTGCAGTACATTCGCACCTGGTCGGTATGGCTCGATCTGGAGATTTTAGCCCGGACCGTTCCTGCCGTGTTAAGGGGCTCCGGGGCCGCGTAACACGTAAAGTGTTCTCCGGATCGCGATGGCAGATGGGTGAGTGATTTCCTGCTTGGCGAACGGGTCGAGTTTTGCTCTAATTCCGACAGTCGTCATCGCATTGCGAAGCAACATGGTGCGAGAAGACTGCGGATATGAGTTCATCTCCATCTGTACCCGATTTTGAGGTAGGAATCATTGGAGGCGGCCCTGCGGGATCGAGCATGGCGGCCTACCTGGCCAAAGCTGGGATTGACTGCGTAGTGTTTGAGCGGGAACTGATGCCCCGTCCACACGTGGGAGAGTCGCTGGTCCCGTCCTCGACTCGGGTTTTCAAGGATCTGGATTTTCTGCCGAAAATGGAGGAAGCGAAGTTTCCTCACAAATTTGGCGCAGCCTGGACGGCAGCCTCGGATGCGAAAGTCTACAGGATAGATTTCGGCGGCGTGTCGGCCGACTGCCGCGTGGATGTCCGTTTCGATGAACGCAATCAGCCCGGCGTCAGCCAGAACTATACCTACCACGTGGACCGCGGCAAGTTTGACCTGATGCTGCTGCAGCATGCCAACCAGTTCGGCGCCAAAGTGTACGAAGGTGTGGGCGTCAACCGAGTTGACTTCAGCGACCCCAATTGCGCCGCGATTAAGTTCAACGTGGGCAAGAAAGAAATGAGCACCACTTGCCGCATCGTGGTGGATGCCAGCGGTCGCAAGACTCTGGTGGGCAACCAGTTAAAGTGGCGCATTCAGGACAGTCATTTCGACCAGTACGCCATTCACACCTGGTTCAACGGCTACGACCGCCGCTGCATGGCTTCCGATAAGGAAACGCAGGGCGATTTCATCTTCATCCACTTCCTTCCTATCACCAATACCTGGGTCTGGCAGATTCCCATCACCGACCAGATCACCAGCGTCGGCGTGGTCACGCAGAAAAAGAATTTCGCCAGGAGCAGGGAATCGCGGGAGGCGTTCTTCTGGGAGTGCATCAAGACCCGCCCCGAATTGTATGAAGGTCTGAAGGCGCAGGGCTCGGTGCAGATGCATCCTTTCAAGGACGAAGGCGATTACAGCTACGCCATGAAGCAGCTTGCCGGCGACCGTTTGGTTCTGGTCGGCGATGCGGGACGTTTTGTGGATCCTATCTTCTCCACCGGCGTGAGCATCGCTCTGAATTGTTCGCGTTTTGCGCACAAGGACATTATCGCCGCGCTTGAGACCGGAAACTTCAGCCGCGAGTCGTTCCAGACGTACGAGTCCACGCTCCGGCGCGGCACGCGCAACTGGTACAACTTCATCACCGTCTACTACCGCCTGAACGTGCTGTTCACCGCCTTCGTTCAAGACCCACGCTATCGCCTCGATGTTCTCAAGCTGCTGCAAGGCGACGTCTATGACGATGCCGAGCCGCCAGTTCTGACCCGGATGCGCAACATCGTCCAGCAGGTGGAGCAGGATCCGAACCATGTGCTCCACGGTTTGCTCGGAGACCTTACGGCGGATGCGTTTGTAGAAGCTTCGGCCTAGTGAAATCGGCAATCGGACTTCTTTAAGACTGGCAACACGACCACGCCCTGGTTCCTGCATCCGCAGGGCATTTGGCGGATACGGGCATTTGGTGAATCCCACTGCGAGCAGGTCCAAAACTGGATCTGATCGCAGTGGGATTTGTTTTTGGGAGCCTATCTTGGTACTGCGGCTGGTGCGGGACGCGGCTTTCGGCGCACGCCTGCGTGGTACACTCTTTCCACTAAACTGGAACGTCGGCCGGATTTTTGGCTACTCCAGTATTCTTGTATTCCTGCTTTCGAGGAATTTATGAAACCAGCCATCGAGACTCCCGGCGGAGTTTCTTCCGATCCCTATCAGAAGACGGTTTGCTGCCTGCGTTGCGAACAGAAGCTGCAGCGCTATCAGTTGATGCGTGCTAGCCTGGCTCCGGGTAACGCCGGTCACGCAATTCTGTCGTGCCCGCGTTGCGGGCATGTAGAGTTCGTTTCCGATACCAGCCCGTTGCTGCAGAGTCTGGAACTCGTCTCCATCGATACCGGCGACGGCGACTAATCCCACAGGCTAGAAGGGAATATCGTCGTCCGTGATCGGCCCGGAAGATCCGGCTGGTTCCGGCTCGGGAGTGCGCTGATCGAAGTTATTGCCTCCGCCCGCCGAAGAGGACGATCCGCGCGAGCTTCCACTGTAATCTCCGCCACTAGCGCCCTCGCCGCGTCCACCCAATAGAATCAGATCGCTGGCCACCACTTCGGTCATATACTTTTTCTGGCCGGAGGTCTTGTCGTCCCACGAACGGGTCTGTAGGCGGCCCTCGATGTAGACCTTGCCACCCTTCTTCAGATACTCTCCGGCAATCTCAGCCAGGCGCTGCCAGAGCACGACGTTGTGCCACTCGGTGCGGTCCTGCCATTCGCCGGCCTTGTCTTTGAAGCGCTCGTTGGTGGCGATAGTAAGCTTGGCCACGGGCGTGCCCTGCGGCGTGTATTTGACTTCGGGATCTTTCCCCAGATTTCCGATCAATTGAACCCGGTTCAGACTCTTGCCAGCCATGTGGGTGCTCCTTTGCAGGGGTTCACTATAGCAGAATGAGGCCGGTGGAAACGCTCCTGCTGCTCATAACTCCTTTTCCGGGTGTCATTTTGGGCCGGGAGTCCGTCGATTCGCAGCCGTGTTCTTCACGCGGAAGTAAGGTTCATAACCCGCCGCTCTCAGGGTATAATTCTTCGCATGCCTCCTGCACCCGGCGCCACCAGAGCGGTTGGGATGGTTCCCGACGATCAGAAATTTGAACCAAGGTCCAAGGGCCTGGCCACACCTCGTAAGAAGAAGCCCAAGGAGTTGGCCGTCATCACCGAATGCTGCACGGGATGCGCTGGCTCGCCCGCATGCGTGGAATACTGTCCGGTGGAAGACTGCATGTTTTGGGTGCCTGACGAAGACCATCCGCCGTTCGGCCGGATCGCAATCGACCCCATCCTCTGCATCGGCTGCAAGAAATGCCTGAGCAAAGGCCCCGACGGCTGCTTCCTCGACGGCTGCCCCTGGGACGCGATCGCCATGGTTGACACGGCTGAAGTGGAAAAAGAAGTCGGGCCGATGGCGATTTAGGTTTCGAGGATTCTCGGAGCAGCGACTTTCATGATGTTTCGTGGTGAGGAGGCGTATGACGCGGTCGGCAATGTTATTCGCTGTTGCTGCGATTGCGCTTCTTATTTTCGCCTTGCTCTCTCGTTACATGGCCCCAGCCGGATTTGTTACCTTTACTTTCCATCGCGAGAGCTTCGCCTTTTCTCCTGATTCGGTTTGTGTTTTCATGGCTGCGTTCCTTTGCGTTTTCGCCGCAATCTATTCCTTCTGGATTCTCCCGATGAATCAGAAAGCCGCGACTTGGCATTTCTGGTTGACAGCGGGCGGAATTCTCATTTTCTGGATAGGTTTCTATTCGCTCGCAGCGCTAGCCACGAGAGGACGTTTAGTGGAGTTTCGCGGTGCGGCCCTGGCAACCGCCGTCGGCCTGTTGACCTCATCCTCCCTGATCTTGATAGCGCAGGGAATATTTCTGGCGAACCTGATCTCTGGAATAGCCAAGCTCCGCCACGGTAGCTCACCTTCGGTTCTTGGTGCCGCCGTTAGCTCCAGCAAATCCCACTGGTTGCCATAGAGATCCTCGAATACAGCCACGGTTCCGTACGCTTCCACATGCGACGGCTCGCGGACCTTAACGCGGCGCGCCGCGTCGGCGAGACGCCCGCCGGACAGTCGCCGAGACGGCGGCGCTACTGGTTTGCGGGCGCAGCGCTTCGTTTCTGGATCGCCTTCTCTGTTTCCTGCGCCTGTTGCCGCACGTCGTTAGAAATATCCGGCAAGTCCCGTTCATAGGGACGAATTGCCCGCAGATCATCGAACTGGCCAACAACGTATAACGCCCGCAATGCCTCCCATACCTGCTCGGTCCCCGGATCGACCACCGCCACTTCTGCGCCCGCAGCTACATTCGCGCCGGGTTGCGAGACTGACCTGATCCGTCCTGGAATTGGCGAACGGATTTCGACCGGCGTGGTGACTCCTGTGGTCGCCAGCTTGGCGAGTAAGCCGCCTTGATGGATCGCAGTACCGGGACGATCGGCGTCAATGATGTGACCGTCCGCGGGAGCGCTGATCTGGGCCGGTTGCAGC
>DATHQJ010000390.1:0-11537 GCA_035482825.1 Binatus sp. (SeqCode)
TTCGAGGAATCTCGATTACTTGCTGGAGGATGACGAAGGACACAAGGGAGGCGGGGCGGGAAAATTCATTCTAATGCTGTTGGCACTGGCCCTGGCGGTCGGTCTGGGATACTTGCGCTGGAAGAATCACGGATTCCCGTCTCTTGGATCGGTCGCCAGCAAACCGTCGGCAGCTGCGCAGAATTCCGACTCGCCGGATGCAGGTTCAACAACCGCACCGGCTTCGAGTGCTTCGCCGGCGCCCGCCGCTTCTCAACCTGCCGGCCCTCCCGTTTCATCATCGGACACACCGACCGGCGGCGGCGCCGCCGGTGCCGGCGCAACGACTGCCGCGGCTCCGACCTCGACTACCTCAGCCACTGATCCTGCCGCCGGAACCGCGCCGTCGACTCCTCCCTCCACTTCTCCGGCGGCTTCTGCGGGCGCGCCTCCATCCACATCCGCGCCCGTGGCCGCTGCTCCTTCCAACGATGCTGCGAATTCCGAACCAGATTCTGCCTCCGCTTCGCCCGCGACGGCGACCACGGTTCCGACGCCAGCTCCCGAATCTCCTACACCCACTCGATCGCCCGCTCCAGCGCCCAAGAATCCGAAGCCGACCTCCACGATTGACCGGCCCGCCAAACCGCACGCGGCGTCTCTGCCAGTGAAACCAGTCGATCGCGTCGCCGAGGCGCAGAAATATATTTACGGACGCGGCGTCACCCAGGATTGCGAACGCGGCATGCGCATATTGAAACCGGCGGCCGATCAGGCGAATCCCGCTGCCATGGTTGAGATGGGCGCGCTGTACTCCGCCGGGCTATGCACTCCGCATGACCTGCCCACCGCCTACCGCTGGTTCGCCCTGGCGCTGCGCAAGGATCCCGACAATATGGCCGTGCAGACAGACCTGCAGAAGCTGTGGGGCGAAATGACCCAACCCGAACGCCAACTCGCCATCAAGATGAGCCAGTAAACGGAACCCAGGTTGATGACGCCGGCGAGATGAAACCCTGATCCTAGACTTCGTCCTGCTCCTGCAACTTAGCGATAACGCCAAAATCTTCGAGCGTAGTGGTATCGCCCTTGACGTTGCCGTTTGTCGCAAGTTCTCGCAGCAAGCGGCGCATAATTTTTCCGCTGCGCGTTTTGGGCAGAGAGTCGGTGAAGCGGATGTCATCGGGCTTGGCCAGTGCCCCGATTTCTTTCGCCACCCACTTGCGCAACTCTTCTTTTAATTCTGGGCTCGGCGTTCTTCCGTGCTCAAGGGTCACGAAGGCTGAGATGGCTTGCCCCTTCAGATCGTCGGGACGGCCGACCACCGCGGCTTCCGCGACCGCCGGGTGTGCGACCAGCGCGCTTTCCACTTCCATCGTGCTAAGGCGGTGGCCGCTGACGTTGAGCACGTCGTCGACCCGGCCCATGATCCAGAAATATCCGTCTTTATCTTTTCGCGCGCCGTCTCCCGTGAAATACATGCCGGGAATCTGCGACCAGTAATTTTTCACGTAGCGATCAGGGTCGCCATAAACCGTGCGCAACATCCCAGGCCATGGCCGCTTGATGACAAGAAATCCGCCAGAACCGTCTGGCACCGGCTTGCCCTCCATGGTCACAATCTCCGGAACAACGCCTGGGAACGGCTTCGTTGCCGAACCGGGTTTGGTTGCGATCGCGCCGGGAAGCGGCGAGAGCATGATGTGCCCGGTTTCGGTTTGCCACCAGGTGTCGACGATGGGGCAGCGGTTGCCGCCGATCATTTCGCGGTACCACATCCACGCCTCGGGATTGATCGGCTCGCCCACGGTGCCAAGCAAGCGCAGGCTGGACATGTCATGCTTCTTCGGCCACTCATTGCCCCACTTGAGGAACGTGCGAATGGCCGTGGGTGCGGTGTAGAAAATATTTACTTTGTGCCGTGCGATGATCGACCAGAAGCGATCAGGCTCGGGAAAATTCGGAGCGCCTTCATACATCAGGCTAGTAGCACCGTTCTGCAGGGGGCCGTAGACGATGTAGCTGTGGCCCGTAACCCACCCGATGTCCGCGGTACACCAGTAAGTGTCTTCATCTTTTAAATCGAAGACCCACTTCGTCGTGAGATACGTGCCCACGGAATATCCACCGGTGGTGTGGACTACGCCTTTCGGCTTTCCCGTCGTTCCCGAGGTGTAGAGAATGTAGAGCGGATGCTCGGCATCGAGCGGCTCGGCGGGACACACGTCTGAGGCCTTAGCCATCAGATCATGCCACCAGTGGTCGCGGCCCGGCTGCAGGTTGATCGGCGTCCCGGTGCGCTTGTAGACGACCACGTGCTTCACGCTGGGGCACGATTTGAGCGCCTCTTCGACGGCGGGAAATAATTTGACCTCGGCGCCGCGGCGATACGATCCATCCTGCGTGATGACCGCAGTCGCCTGCGAGTCATGAATCCGGTCAACCAAAGCGTTGGAAGAAAATCCGCCGAACACGATGGTGTGGGGCGCGCCGATGCGCGCGCAGGCCAGCATCGCGATGGGGAGTTCCGGCGTCATGCCCATATAAATCGCGACCCGGTCATTCTTCTTTACTCCAAGAGCCTTTAGGACGTTTGCGAACTTCTGCACCTCACGATGCAACTGCTGGTAGGTAAGAATGCGGACGTCGCCGGGTTCGCTCTCCCAGATAATCGCGGCCTTATTTTTGCGCCAGGTTTCGACGTGCCGATCGAGGCAGTTGTAGGACAGGTTGATGTGGCCGCCGACGAACCATTTCGCCCACGGACAATTCCATTCCAGAACCTTGTCCCACTTCTTGAACCAGTGCAGTTCGCGGGCGACGTTTGACCAGAAGGTATCCGGACTGTCGATGGACTCCTGGTAAAGCTGCTCGTACTGGGCGAGAGTTTGAATGTGAGCCCGCCGGCTGAATTCCGCGGGCGGCTCGAACTTGCGCTGCTCGTTCAGAATGGAATCAATGTTGGGGCCTTGCGTGTCGGCGCTTGCTTTATCGAGCGCAACTTTGTCGGCCACTTTATCGGACATGATGAGAACCTCGACGCGGAGGAAGATTTTCCTCGTGTCCGGAACCGCGGCACGAGTTCGCAGCAGCTTATTCTACACAGGGAGGGCGGGATGTGATGAAGATCACGCGAGGATGGGGCGCTCACAAGTCCAGGAAGCGGTCGCGGTTGGCGGGGGCTGGGAGGATGCAGCTTTCCGAACGGCCAAAAACGCGGTAGCGATTCCGGGCGACGACGGTGTAACCCCAATCGCGGAGCGGCCGCGGAACGAGTCGCGTCAGCGAGGCAACCACACGCCAGAACATAGATCCAGACGCGGCTATTGACGAAGCGGGAGCAGCAGGGCGTGTTCCCAGCTGTCTGAGAATGAAAATAATCGCGTCCGAACGAGGCAAGAGACGCTCGTCAGGCTCTTCGTAATCGAGCACGACGTAAACCGTATCGAGGTCGTGAGCATCCGCTCCGTGCCGAGCCAACACGCATTCTGCCAGTGCGCTCTGCAACGAGGCAAAGCGGAACATCCCCGCCGGATCGCGGCGCAGAATGAACTGCACCAGGCGGTTACAGAGGCCGCACACGCCGTCGTAAAGAAGGATGGGATGCGCGACTGAGTCTTTCGCCGGCGCGCCGTCTGCGCTGCTAGCTAATAGATCCGCCGTCAAGCGCAGCACCTCAAATCATGCAGCCCGAATGGCCCTGCCTCGGGCAGCCCGCTGTGAATCTGCTCCGCGGTAAAGCGCCGCACCGGTAGCAGGTCCGCGGGCAAAGGGTCGCACGGGATCGCCGGTTCAACTACTCCCTCTGATAGGATGCGCACTTGGGCTCTCGCCACGAGCGGGACTTTCATCGTGCTCTCGCACACCAGCGCGAGCGCGTAGTGGAACCAGAGCGGAGCGGGAAAAATCCAGATGCGGCGTCCGAGCACTTGCGCCACGCGCCGCGCGGCGTCGCTGAGGTAAAGCTCCTCGGCTCCCGTGATCGTGATGGTCTGCCTGCTCAGTCGGCCGTTCACCAGCGCCGCATGCAACACCTGCACCAGATCGTCGATGGCGAGTGGGCGAATTGCCTTCTGCTTCAACCCGACCGTCGCGAGAAGTGGCAGCGTGTAAAACGCGTGACTCAAATGGTCGAGCATGTGGTCACCGCGCCCGTAAACCATACCCGCCTTCACAATGGTGTAGTCGAGCCCGGAGTTTCGGACGATTTCTTCCGCCGCCCATTTGGATTGGTGATACGGCGAACCGCAATCCGGACGGGCGCGCAGGAAGCTCATCAAGGCAATGCGAGGCACTCCGGCGCGCTGCGCCGCTTCCACGACACTCCGCGTGCCGTCGACGTGGATACGCTGAAATGTCTGTCGTCCGATCTCGCGGTTGATCCCAGCGCAGTGAGCGACGACGTCGCAGCCCGCGAACGCCGCGGACAGGACGCCCAGGTCGGAGAGATCGCTGGCGACCTGCGTTGTCGCCGGGGATTCCAACGGGTTCAAGCGAACGCCCGCGCTGCGCGAAATCAGCACCACTTCGTGCCCTTCCTCGAGCACTCGCTTAGCGAAGTGGCCGCCCACGAAACCAGTTCCACCAGTGATTGCGATTTTCATGATGACGACTCCTTCCTGGATTTGCGTGCCTTGCGCCGGTGCAGAATTTGCGTTGGACAAACCGTGCTCAGGAAATCGCCCACCGCGCCGGCGATTTCTTCCGGCTCCAAGCGATAGAGAATGCGGTTACCTTCCCTGCGCTCGGAAACCAGGTCAGCGCTCTTGAGAATGGAAAGATGTCTGGAAATCGACGGGCCGGAGATGGGAAAGCGCGACGCAATCTCGCCCGCCGCCAGTTCTCCCACTTTCAGCTCCTGCAGTATTTGCCGCCGCGTGGGATCGGCCAGTGCCCGGAAGATGCGGGAAACCGCTTTCATGGTTATATATTAGCTATTTTGCTAAATAGCGTCAAGAGGAATCGGTGGGTTCGTGTGGGACTATCGCTGTGATCCCAGGCGCAGGAGTTCGGCGCGCAGGCGCGGGTGCCGCTGGGTCAGGCGCAGGTAATGCATTTCGCTGCGGCCGGCTTGCGCGCGGATGATCCGCACTATGTCCTGCTTTTCTTGCTGCGACCACAGGTTGAGCCTGGAAATGAGCGCCAGCACCAGCGACCAGTTCTCGAAGGCTGCGCGCTCTGCGGGATTCCAGTGGAACAGGTTTACGTTCAATGCGCGGGAGACTTCCGCCACCGATGCGCACCGGAAGCTCTCACTGTCTCCGTCAAACTCGCGCGCCATGCGACGATTCACCCGCAGTCCGAGAGTGCGCGTGGAGAATGTGTCCCATGGTCCTAAAATTCCCCCAGAGGCTAAAGCCGCTTTCAAGTTTTCTGCGTATTCGGCACGACTGGAAGTCGTGCCCTTCCCGGCTTGCCCTAACTCATAAAACATATGCGCTTCGGCGAGGCGCTTCAGAGTTCGTTTTGGAGTGCGGTATTGCGGATTGGCGGCGATCTTCCGCTCTTCCCTTCTGGCGAGTTGTTCCAGATCTTTGCGGCCGGAGCGAAAACCTAATTTTCTATAGAACCAGAACGCGCCGGAGTCGAGGGCTTCGTCGTTGTTCTGGCCGATCTGGTAGGGATAGACAGAGATCGTGGTCGCGCCGGTGAACGCGCGCAGGCAGCGCAGTGCCTGCGCATAGATCCACGCAGTTTCGCCCTGACGATAAGTGTAGAAGGTGTTGAAGCCGACCTCGATCCACTCACAGAGCCCGATGGCTTCGATGTAGTTGATTGGGACGCCGTTCTTCAGGGCGAAACCGGCAACGTAGGCGCGCAGCGGCAAGCGGCGCGCGGCGGGCAGGTTCCAGAAATACATCACAACGCCGCGGCTCAGCGTGGCTCGCACGACTGAGTTCGGATCGCCGAGAGTTGTTCCGTAAAGTTCGCGGTAACGGACCGTCATCACCTCGCGAATCGAGTTCATGACCGACTCGCCTTCGCGGCGCGAGAGCCTGGCCAGTTTCGGCGCGGGTTGGGCGAGTTCGTGGGCGAGCGAAACTTGTTTGCGGACGATCAGCGGATCTTTGTGATAGAAGAACGCGCGCGGACGAGTCCAGTTGCGGGTGCGGGAGAATTTCAGATTCTTGAGATGCCAGCGGAGTGGGAGGCGGAGCGAATCGTAGAGTTCGGCACGCTCTCGCGGGGGGACGGGCAATTTCTCAAAGCGGGCGATCAGCCATTCGACGTCGCGCGCGCCGCCTCTCGCGGCGTCCAGCCAGCGGCGCCACGGAATGTTGGCTTCGACCTCGGCATCCTCCTCGAGCAGAGGAATGAAGCGCGGCCACGACGATCCCATGGCGCGCTCGGATGCGTAGTCTTCGCGGTAGTCGTCCCATGCGATTTCGACATTTCCCGGGATGCGGCGAACCAGCCAACGCGCGGCTTCGAAGTTGAGCGCATCCTGCATGGTCGTACCGGCAATGCCGGAGGTGTCGAAGTCGTCGAAGGCCGACATATCGACGCCGAGTTCGCGAAGTTGGTCGACGCGAGTGTGGAAAGTGTTCAGGAGTTTTTCGATGTGCAGGACGAGCGCGGGAGACTGCGGGAAGGCGCGGAAGAAGAGGAGGGCCTCGTGAAAGCGGATGAGGGATTCGGAGTCGCGGAAGTTGCGGCGGGAGAGTTCTGCGAGCAGGAGCTTGGTTTCTGTGGCTGCGCCTGGTCCAAAGCGGGATTTCCCGGCTTCAAGGCGGGCGAGCAGCGCGGCTGCGGTTGCGGGCATGGGGATTCCGGCGGGTAAGTGTAACTCATGCGTTCAGAATTTCGCCGCGCTGCGGGAGTTCAACTTTCCCGACCCTTCGGCTTCGCTCAGGGCAGGCCCTGTCCCTCCAAAGAACGGAGGGACAAGGACGGGGCACCCATTCGGATCAACTCATTTCGATTCGCTCTTAATTCGACGGCTGGCGACCAGGAGGTGAGTCCAAGGGTCGTCGTCGAGGCGGCTGATCTGGACGACAGGATGGTCGTTAGTAGTGGCTTGAATGAACTGGCCATCGCCGATGTACATGCCGGTGTGGGTGATATTGCGCGCCGAAGCGCCGAAGAAGAGCAGATCGCCGGGCTGCAGATTTTTGCGGTCGACGGGGATTACGCCGCTCCATGCGGCCTGTTTGTCGGCGTCGCGCGGCATGGTGATGCCGCGGACGCGAACCAGCATTTGGGTAAAGCCGGAGCAGTCGAAACCGAAACTCGACGTGCCTCCCCAAAGATAGGGCAGGCCGAGAAAGTGTTTGGCCAGATCGATGGATTCGGGAATCGACAAGGGTTTCGGGTCGGCGACGACGTCGCTGGATTGGATCCAGGCATTGGTCTTGCCGGGAAGGCGGACTTGCAGCCAGCCTTCGTGGCTGGGATTGGTCTCGGCGGCTTTGGCTGCGGTTCTCTTCGGTCCGGCTGGCTTCGCTGCAGCGCTGTTGGCTAGGACTTTTTTGGCGCCAGCTTTCGAGTCTGCTTTCGGCTGCTCTCGCGGAGTCTCGTCTGGTATCAGTTCCAGGCGAGTTTCGAACGCAATGGTGATGACGGGCTTGTGGCGAGTGACGTCGGGCTCGCGATAAACGTTGGCGAAAAGACTTTCGACTTGGATGATTGGTCCGGCGGTGGCGTATCCCGCGCCGTTTTGAATGAGGCGGATGTGGCGGCTGGGAATCCATCCTTTGTAATGGTCGGCGGTTTGGATGCGGCACCATTCGCCGCGAGCCGTGAGCAGCGTGACGTTGCTGCCATAGATGGCCTGGGACACGACCGCCGTCTGGTCGCTGGGTCCGGCGTACATGTTGGCGACCGGGACGACCACGACCTGCATGCCGTTCTTGGCCAGAGCGCAGGGAACGCAGAGAAGCGCCAGAAAGATAAGTGCGCCGAGATGACGGCGATGGATTCGCATGATTGGAATGCCAGGCATGAGGAGATCCGAAGAAAAAAATTTCTTCGGGTTGCCTCGGAGTGAGATGGTACCGGATGGGAAGCTCAGGCCGCCACTGAAAACCGGAGTTCGGTCCGCGGGCGGTGGCAAGATCGGGAATGAAAGTTTGGCTGCCCCCCAGGGATTCGAACCCCGATAACCTGCTCCAGAGGCAGGTGTCCTAGCCGTTGAACGAGGGGGCAAGGTTTAGCTCGAGCCGTGGCTCGTAACCCTTTTTATTTTATGGTTGAATGCGAGGCGGGTCAACCGAAACCGACTTCGGATGACGATGCGCCTGATGTTTTCTGTTACTGCTTGGCGGACTGGCATCTGCCGTGGGATCTTCGAGCCTGCGCAGGCTTACTCTTCTTTCTTTTTCACTCGCACGACGGTGATTTTGGCGAAGCCTTCTTCGAACGTTGGCGCCTTCAGTTTGGCGGCCATGCGGCGCATTACGTCTTCGGGGACGACGCGATCGCGGCGTTGATGACGTTCGACACAGACTTCCAGAGGAACATCGAAAAATACGGCGTGGACTTCGTAGTTGTAATCTTTGGCAAGTTTGATCCAGTGCTGGCGTTCCTGCGGGGTCAGGTTGGTGGCGTCCACGTAGTTCATGGGGCGCTTGGCGATGAGGCGCGCTTTGAGCATGGAGCGCAGGTTAGAGAAAACGAGATCCTGAAAACGCTGCTCGCGGACATCGTCAAACAATAGCGAGCGGACCATGTCGGTGGATAGCGGGACGACGTTGTGGCGCTTGAACCAGGAACTCTTGCCGGAACCGGGGAGTCCGATTGCGAGCACGACGATGCCTTTCGGCGGACGAACTGCGGCGGCAGGCACGGCGGCGGGAACGCGCGGGGCTCGCGGCGCAGCTTGCGTTTCGGGCTCGGCAGTTTCGAGAACGGCTGATTCGGGGGCGGATTCCTCGGAGGCTTCCGGGCCGGACTCGGAGCCTGGCCGTTCTGGGATGATGCCTTTCGCGGCGGCGGGAGTGAAGGCCTGGGCGACGGCTTGTTCGCGGCCGCGTCCGCCACGTCCGCGGCCACCGCGGCGACGACGGGGGCGCCCACGAGGGGCATCAGAGCTGGCGACCGGCTGGCGCGAAGGCACGGAGGCGTCGGTGACTTCTTCGCGGGGTTGGGCGTCAAACTCTGGTGCGGATGGCGCTTCGACTTCGTCGACCGGATGACTCGACTCGGCGTGGGCTGATTCTCGATAGCTGGACTCGGGGACAAGCGGGGCCTGCTCGGCATCGAAATAGGCGGGCTGAAGTGGCGGAGGCGCCGGCTCGGCTCCCTGCTCGGGAGTTTTTTTCTTGCGGCGCTGTAGTCGATCTTTCATCCATTTACGCATGTTCAGGCTTGTAACACATATTACGGGACGGGGCAATCGGCGGTCGCGCTGGCGTACCAGAGACGATAGGGGAGGAGTCGAAACGGGACTTTCCGAACGACTTTTTCGGATTGCTCTTTTAGAATGGAGCGATGCCGAGCCAGATTCCCGCAACGATTCAAGGGCAGAAATATATTTCGCTGACTACGTTTCGCAAAACTGGAGTGGGGGTCGCGACCGCCGTGTGGTTTGGAGAAGATGCGGGCAAGCTCTACGTGATGACGCGCAGCGATATGGGGAAGACCAAACGGATTCGGAATAATCCTCAAGTGCGCGTGGCGCCGTGCACGATTCGTGGGACGGTGACGGGAGCGGAGGTTGCCGCGACGGCGCGCATTTTGCCGGCGGAGGAGCAGGGTCGGGGGCGGGCGGCGCTTAAGCGGAAGTATTGGGCGGTGCGGATTCCGTGGGTGTGGTGGCGGACGGATACGTATATCGAGTTGAGCTTTGGCTGAGGCGCGTTCAGGCGTCTCTCCCGCAGGGGCGTGTTTCCAATTCCCAATCGCTCACCCGCCAGTGGAACCGGCGGGCTATTTTCAGTGGTCCCTCCGGGCGCGGGCTTGAGGGTTCTGTGACAGATATAACCTAATTGTCATGCCTCCACATGGATGACACTATGATATACTTATGTCATACCTAGGGAGGCGTGACATGGATGTCGAGGCTCGGTTGCGAATCAATGAGAATGGGCGAGTAGTGATTCCCGTTTCGTTTCGCAAGGCGCTGGGGATAAATCCCGGCGACGAAGTGCTGCTGCGGCTCGAGGACGACGAACTGCGGATTACGACGATGAAACACCGCATCGCGCGGGCGCAGCGGCACGCGCGGAAGTATGTGAAGCGCGGCGTCTCCCTGGTTGACGAACTGCTTGCCGAGCGGCGCGAGGCTGCTAAGCGTGAATAAGGTCGTAGTGGATTCTTCGGTCCTGCTCGCGGTAATTCATCAGGAACGGGGATCTGAAACCATCACCCCTGAGTTTTTGACCCGGGCCATGATCAGCACGGTCAATCTGGCTGAGGTGCACAGCAAGTTGGTGAGTTCGGGATGGCCCTCCGACGACGCGTGGGCGGATGCGACGGGCTCGGTCCGGGAAGTGATCCCCTTCACCGCCGAGCACGCCCGGGCTGCGGGCAACATGATCGCCCAGACTCACGCCTTTGGCTTGTCGCTGGGAGATCGCGCCTGCCTGGCGCTCGGCGTCGCGCTGCGGGCGCCGGTTTACACTGCCGATCGGTCGTGGAAGAGCCTTAAGTTAGGGATTCGGATCCACACGATTCGGTGAACGGGCCAATTGGAATAGCGTCGGCGCTACCGTACAAACCGGTTACAGGCCTGACGCGCGCGAAGTCGGGCGATCCGAATTCGGGACTTCGGAATCGTCGGGATGGACGTTGTGGCGGACGTCGGCGCCCTGCACCCAGAAGATGACGTCTTCCGCGATGTTGGTGGCGTGGTCGGCGACGCGTTCCAGATTGCGGGCCACCAGCAGCGCATCGAGAGCCTGGCGCACGATTTCCGGACGATCATTCATGGTCTTGACCAGTTGGATGAAGGCGTCGTCGCGCATGCGGTCGATCACGTTGTCCATCTCGAGAACAGCTTGCGCCAGTTCGGCCTTGCCTTCGATGAAGGATTCCAGCGAGCGGCGCACCATCGCACTGACCGCCGTGCCCATGCGCGCAATGTCGACCGGAAGTTCCGCCGCGGGAAGTTCGACCATGTCCATGACGCGCTCGGCGATGTTGACGGCCTGATCGCCCACGCGCTCGAGATCGGAATTAATCTTGGTGACGGCAAGAATAAAGCGCAGATCGACGGCCATGGGCTGCTGCATGGCGAGCAGGTCGAAAGCGGCCTCGTCGATTTCGCGCTCGGCGGTATTGATCATGCTCTCGCCTTCCAGCACCATCTGGCAGCGGGTCAAGTCACGCTCCACATAAGCCTGGCGGGCGCGATCCACCGCCTGCTCCGCGAGGCCTCCCATGCGCAGCAACCGCTGCCGCAGATCGTCGAGGCCTTGTTGAAAACGCGTACGCATGATCCGAACCTTTCTTGTCTAAAATCTTTTTCGAGACTCCGCCCTATCCAAATCTGCCGGTAATGTAGTCTTCCGTCTTCTTGTCCGACGGCTTGGTGAAAATCTTCTCGGTTTTGTCGAACTCAATCAACTTGCCTAGCAGGAAGAATCCGGTGAACTCGGCCACCCGCGCGGCCTGCTGCA
>DATHQJ010000391.1:0-7176 GCA_035482825.1 Binatus sp. (SeqCode)
CGCCGAGAAAAACAACTAAGATCGAATGTCAGCTTATCGCGCACGCAGCGTTCACTTCTTCCTGGCTTTACTCGTCGTCCTGCTCGATCGCTGGAGCAAGCGGCTCGTGGCTGCGCGCATCTCGATGTACCGGCACATTCAGATTATCCCGGGATTTTTCCGCCTCACGCATACCGAAAATACCGGGGCGGCCTTCAGCCTGTTTGCCGACTCTCCGTCGCACTGGAAGACCGGCCTGCTGATCGGCTTCTCTGTGATCGCGATGATCATCGTAGCAGTGCTCTTGTGGAAGCAAGCGCGCCCGCTCACCATCACAGGAATTGCGCTCTCACTCATTCTGGGCGGAGCCGTGGGAAATCTCTGGGACCGCGTAGCCAGCGAGCGCGTGGTGGATTTTCTGCTGTTTTACGTGAAGCAGTATCAATGGCCGGTTTTCAATCTGGCGGATAGCGCCATCGTCGTCGGAGCGGTGCTGCTGGTGATCGAGATCCTGTGGGCGAAGCCTCACACCCAAGAGCTGTCTTCGTAGCCTCAGCCATCCTAAGAGCCCGCTCATCCATACCCAACCTTCCGGCGCGAGCCTCACTCAAGGCGATTGATCTGCTTGCCGATATGGCCAGCAGGAGACTTTCAATATGATCCATCCAGTCAGCAGCGCAGCCCCCGCTCAGCCCGCGGCCCAAGCCTCAACCGTAGTCCCGACCTCGTCCAAGGCGGCCGCTCAACCCAGCGCCCCGGACACGGTAAGGATCAGCACTGCCTCCCAGACTCTGTTGCAGGAATCGCTTGAAACCTCGGCGCAGACCGCCAGGGAAGCCCGCGGGGGTGATGGTCAGGCCATCCGGCTCCTGGCCAAGGAAGCCGCAGCCAAAGGCTCGGCGAAGTAACGAAAAAACTAAGGATCATTAAGGATCAAGGCTTGCGAGAACGCCGGAGGTGGTTCCCCGGGCCAACGGCGTTTTCTTACGGCGCCCCGTACAACTGCCTGTAGACGGCGGCATTGCGCATGATGGCCTGCACGTACTCGCGGGTTTCCGTGAACGGGATCGACTCCACGAACTCCGGCGAATCGCGATACGGGCCCTGCCCCATCCATTCCTCGACGCGGTCCGAACCCGCATTGTAAGCGGCCAGAGCGTGCTCGAACGATCCGCCGAACTTGTCGACCATGCCGCGGAAGTAGCGCGTGCCCAGTTGCAGATTGACCGCCGGGGTAAACAACTCAGTCGGATTGTAGCGTTTCAGATCGACCTGCCGGGCCACAACCTTGCCAGTTTTCGGCAGCAACTGCATCAGTCCGACGGCGTTGGCACGCGAAACCGCAACCGGGTTGAACTCCGATTCCTGCCGGATCAGCGATGCCACCAGGTACGGATCGAGTCCGTTGGCCATGGAAAATCTTTTCAAATCTGACCAGTAGGGGCGCGGAAACAGAGCTTCCCAGTACACCCGCGGCAGGGTTGGAATATCGACCGCAAAATAACTGGGCACCGAACGCTTCATGACCTCGATGGCGCGATCGTAATGTCCGGTGTCGGTGTAGAGTTGCGCGGTTTCGGCTGGACCCCAATTGCCGCCGCCGCCGTCGGCGCTCGCCGCCGCTTGCAATTCGCGAACCGCGAAGTCCACCAGGCCGCCGTTGCCCAGCAGTTCAGCTTTCTGCAGATGCAAGTCCTCGGTGGGAGGTTCCGACAACGTCACTTTCTCTCCGTGCTCAAGCGGAGGAATGTGATCGAGCAGGGGATATTGCCCCGGCGCCGACGCAACTTCGGGGAGTTTCTGCAGTCGCTGCCGCCCCAGTTCCGCGTAGTAATAGTTGCGAAAACGATCCGATAATTTCTGGTAATACGCGCGCGCCATGCCGGGCTGGTTGTCTTCTTCCGCCAGCCGAGCCCGCCAATACAGCGCCGCCGACGTCTCATTCGCCCCGGGATACATCCCGATCTGTTCGTCGAATTGCTTTTTCGCGTCGTCGTTTCGCCCCAGACGCAGGGTGAGCCAGGCTGCTTTCCAGTGGGCATACGAGGCTCGCGATCCGGTGGGAAAACGCTGCTGCAGTTCGCGAAAGGCGTCGAGCGCCTGGTCGTACTCGCGGTGCACCAGATGCAAATTCGCCACCGAGAGCAGCGCCTGCTCCAGCCATGAACTCGTGGGCGCGGCCTGCCGCAGTTGATCCACCGTGCGGTAGAACGTTTCATTCTCGTCCGACGACCATGCAACCTCGCCAAGAATGTAAAGCCGTTGCGCGTTTTGCTCTGGCGTCGCGCCCGCGAGCGTGGTTAGTTCTGCCTTGGCTTCGCGGTTTCGTCCGCTGCGGTGCAAGGCGTCAGCCAGCGCAAGCTCCGCGGCTGGACGCGCCTCAACTGTGGCATGGCTTGCCAGGTCGCGATATTCCTCGGCCGCATCGTTGTAGCGCTTGGCCTTCATCAGCAGATCGGCTCGCGTTTTGCGCTTCGCCGCAGTTGCAGCCGCCACCGACGGAAGTTTTTTCAGCTCCGCGTATGCCGCATCGGCTTCTGGCGACGTCGGCATGTTGTAGTAGACGTTCTCCAGCGCGTCGGACGCTTTCGCATTATTCCCAAGCGCGGCATAGGCTAGTCCTAAGGCTAGCTCGATGTCGGATCTTGCCGGCAGCCGATCTTTCTCCAGAAGCTCGGCCGCCTCTGCCGCTCGTCTCTCGGTCAGCAACGCGCCGGCGTAACTCAGATGCGCATCGCGCACCAGCAGAGAGTCCGGATAGGTCGCACTGAAGTTGGACAGCACGGCGAGGCCCTCGGCCTGATGGCCGGTTTGCAGGTAGCACGTTCCCAGCCAGTAAGCCACATAATCCCCGAGGTCCCCGGCCAGCGGCTTGGCGCGGTTCAACGGATCGATGGCTTTGGCATATTCATGGTCGAGGACGTGAGCATATCCCACGACCAGCCAGGCCAGCGCTCCGGCATCCTCTTTGGAGTGCGCCCGCGCGTAGCTTTCTACGCCGCTATAACCGGCGGGAGAACGATCTTGAATCAACTGCTGCGCCATGGGCCGCAGCGTGGTGGACGCGACGAAAGCCTGCCGGATGCGGCGCACGCGCGGAGACATGGGCCGGTGTCGGCGCGTGGCGGCGGAGTGCGTTGTGGTTTTGCTGCCCGCGGCCTTGCCGGGCGTGGTGGATGATTTCGTGGCCTCGGGCTTGTGCGGCGTGGGTTTCGCGGCGGGCTGATCTTGCGAAGATTGAACTTGCCCAAGTTGATCCGGCGCAGGCTTCTCCGGCGCGGCAACGGCTGGCTTTTCTGGAGTTTCAGCAGCCGCAGGAGTTGCAGCCTGCTGCGGAAGCGCCCACGCAGTTGAACTCGCGCCGCTCAGCAGCCCGCACAGCACACCGAGCGCGAGCACCCACCACCACTTGAGACCCAATCGAACCACCTTGATATTTTCGCACGGAGACGCGAATCCCAGAACCTGTCAGAAGATGAGAGTGCCGGAGGCAACGAAAACTCCGGGTGCCCCATTTCTCGCGCGGTCTTGGCGCGAGAAGTGGGGATTTTCGACTGAGCAAAGTCGAAGGCGCTGCGCCACCCAAAAAACCATTCCTGAAAACTGCTGCTACTTGCGGAAGCTGGCGCCCATGACTGACGTGTCATCTTCTGCCAGGCTCCGCAAAACTTCCTTCTGAAAATAATCGCCACTGGCCGCCGCGGTACTGCCGTAACGCTTTTGAAACGTAGAGCGGCTCTTTTCAATGTCTTCCTTCAGGCGATTGTACAGATCCTTGTTGCGGCGGCCTTCCGCCACTTTCGCCTGGTTGTACAGTTTGATTTCATCGACCAGCAGGCGAGCAAAACGCTGCGCCTTGCGGTGGGTGTCGGCGTCTTCCGAGGACATTCCGGCAAACGGGTCGGCAGCCGTAGCCGGAGCCGACGCCGCCCCTGCGGCGTGGGCCGCGATTTCGACCACTTCGGCCGCCGGTTCCGGTTCGGGCGCAGCTTTTGCAATATGTCTCGGAGGTTGCGCCGCGAATGGATCGGCAAAAGAACTGACGGTCTGTACCGGCGAAGGCATAGGCGCCGCGACCGGCGCACGTTCCATGCTAGGTCCGACGTCACCAATATCCTTTTGCGCCTGCTTGCGCAGCGAGGCTACTTCCAGCCAGGCGCTGGTGGCCAGCACCAGCACTTCCAGTGACGGGCCGTCGAGCACGCCCTCACTGCCACCGTCGGCGTAGAGCACGGCGGCAACTTTATCCTTGAGCACGAGCGGCAGCACGATGATCTGCTCGTTCTCCGGCCCGCCAAACTGCTTCACGAACCGCCGGTCCATTTCCGCAATGTTGGCCGGAGCCACGATCCGGTTCTGATAAGCATGGGCCGCGGGACCGCTGGTCAGGTCCAGAGGAAAATCCTTGACCGCCTCGTCGCCTCCCAGGCCTCGGCTCTGCCATCCACTGGCCGCTCCCGCTTTCACCACGAAGAGTGCGATGCGCGAGCCATAGGCGCTGCCCGCCTCGAGCAACGCCCGCAAAATTTCTTTTTGCGTGGATCCGGCGTGGATGCTGGCCACCGCCTGCACCAGATTGCCGTGACTGTGGCTTCCCGCGCGGGTTTCCGCCGGAACAACTGCGGGCGCGGGCAACTCCGCCAGAACGCGCTCCACCACCGCCGCCTGCAGCTCGGCCTGCAACTTTGGCAACTGGCGGTCGAAAACCTGCGCCACCGCACGCTCGACGATTTGCTGAAGTTCCTTGCTATCCGCCATGCTCAGAGAACCGTTCCCCATCCACGAGTCTTCACCTGCCACCCGCGCGCCGAAAACGACACTGCCCTAAGTGCTGATTATACGGCACTTGTGCGAAGCGCTTAGAGTACTTCGGTACCTGTTCGTCCGGATCAAGCCCGCTGTTGGAACTCTATCGCAAAGCTTTCTCGCCGCCTACCGCAAAGCCATTGGGCAAACAGCCGGGTTACCAAGTAGAATAACAGTTTCGATTTCGCGCGGTGGATCACTTCGAGCGTGACCTCAGTGTTCGAGTACCGCAAAATACTTGCATCGCCAAACGAATGGGAGCCATCCAAAACAAAGTAGTCGGACCTGTCAGCGAAGAGTTGACCCTTGTTCAAGCGGCTAAACGAGGCGACGACTCGGCGTTTGAAGAACTGGTTCGCCGTTACGACCGCAACGTTTTTCGGATCGCGCAGCACATCACCCAAAACCGCGAGGATGCGGAAGACGTGGTGCAGGAAGCGTTCCTGAAAGCGTACAGCAATCTGGCGCAGTTCCAGGAGCAGTCGAAGTTTTATACCTGGCTGGTCCGGATCGCGGTCAACGAAGCGCTGATGAAGTTGCGCCGGCGCAAGCCCGAGCGCACGGTCTCGCTGGACGAAGACATTAAGACGGAAGACGACTCCCTTCCCCGCGAAATCGCGGACTGGAGTCCGAACCCGGAACAGCAATACACGCAGGCTGAATTGCGTGAGATTTTGAGCAAGACCATCCAGGGCCTGCCCCCGGGATTCCGGACGGTGTTCGTGTTACGAGATGTGGAAGGACTTTCGACCGAAGAAACCGCGGCTGCACTGGAATTGAGCATCCCCGCGGTGAAGTCACGGTTGCTGCGGGCTCGCCTGCAGCTTCGGGAGCGGTTGGGTCGGTACTTCCAGAGAAGAGAGAACGGCAATGGCAAAGCCAGCGAGGCGAAGGGTTCCGATGCTAAGGCGGGCGATGTCGAAATGGACGATTCGAGTGGAGATGGCAACCAGTGAAATGCTCTGACTTTCTGCAGGAGCTGACCAATTATTTGGACGGCGTCCTCGACGAAAAAACTAAAGTTGAATTGGAAAACCATCTTTCCTGGTGCCACAACTGCTACGTCGTCTGCGACACAACCAAGAAGACCATCGAGATTTATCGCGACTCTCAACTCTACGAGTTGCCCGAAGATCTCCGCGGACGCCTGCGCTCCGCCATCATGACCAAGTGCCAGCAACAGAAGAAGCGTGGCCCTCAGAGCGTCTAAAATTCACCGCTGAAACGTTTCCCCTCCTGCTGTAACTATATCCAGTACAAGGGTTTCGGGGCGTTTTCCTAATCTGGAACGCGCACGCGGAAAACGCGAAACCATTATGTCAATTCCTGAATCTAAGTCCTTAGGAAAGTAGCCTGCGCGGACGGTCAGAGCGCAGGGGTCGAGTTTATCGTGAGACGTTACCCAGGACCGAGTCAACCAGCTCGTCGACGTGGAAGGTGAATCATGATTGCCAGGTTGGTGGACGCTTTCTTCAGCTGCATTGCCAAATTGCTGGATGCTTTATTCGGCTGCCGGCATTCCCGCTATAGCTTTCCCGTAACGATTCGCGGAGCAGCGCCGCGTCCTCAGGCTGCGACCTTGACCGGAACCTATGTAGCTTGCCTCGATTGCGGAAGAGAATTTCCCTACGACTGGAAGGAAATGAAAGTCATTACCTCGCCAGAACGTCATCGGGAACACCTGGCCGAACTGGCCAAGCACGCCGCCTAGGCTGCCGGCGAATCGCGCCCCAAAAGAAACGCCCCGCCACCCAGGCGAGGCAGTTTGTTCTCGTGCTCAAGTAAGACACTCAGTCGCTTGAATGCTCCGCCGGAATCGGCACAGCCGCCCGCTTCTCCATGGGCACAAACTCGCGCTCCGCGTATCCGGTATAGATCTGGCGGGGCCGCGCAATCTTCTGCTCCGGATCGGTAACCAATTCCTGCCACTGCGCCAGCCACCCCGCAGTTCGCGGAATCGCGAATAGCACAGTGAACATTTCCGGCCGGAAACCCATCGCCTGATACATGATCCCGGAATAGAAGTCCACGTTCGGATAGAGCTTGCGCTTCACGAAATAATCGTCTTCCAGAGCGATGCGCTCGAGCTCCAATGCAATGTCAAGCTTCGGGCTGCGGCCCGTGACCTCAAAAACCTGCTCCGCGCTCCAGCGGATGATCTTGGCCCTCGGATCGTAATTTTTATAGATGCGGTGCCCAAAGCCCATCAGCTTGATCTGGCCTTCTTTGACCCGTTTGATGTAGGCGGGGATGTGATCTTTGGAGCCGATCTCGTCCAGCATCTTCAGAACTTCTTCATTGGCCCCACCGTGTAAAGGTCCAGCCAGCGCCGAAGCCGCCGACGCCACCGACAGATAAGGATCAGCCTGCGAACTGCTCACCGACCGCATC
>DATHQJ010000392.1:0-18510 GCA_035482825.1 Binatus sp. (SeqCode)
TGCTGGTTCACGAGTCGACCGAAATCCTGAGTCTTACCCTGTGCTCCTCTGTGTCCTCTGTGGTTAATAATTTTTCATCCCGAGGCTATTCATGAAGCGCATCAATAAAGTCGCAGTCCTCGGCGCCGGAACCATGGGCGCCCGCATCGCCGCGCACTTTGCCAACGCCGGCGTCCCCAGCTGCCTGCTCGACATCGTCCCGCCCGAGGCCGACGGCCCGGCACGAAACAAAATCGCTGCCGCCGGACTCGAAGCCGCAAGAAAATCCAAGCCCGCCGCATTCATGGAACCCTCGCTCGCCCGATTCGTCACAGTCGGCAACTTCGAAGACGACCTGAAGAAACTCGCCGACGTCGACTGGATCATCGAAGCCGTAGTCGAAAATCTCGACCTCAAACGGGCGTTGCTGAGAAGAGTAGAAGCGGTCCGCAAGCCCGGCACAATCATCACCACCAACACCAGCGGCCTGCCCGTAGGCAAAATCGCCGAAGGATTCTCCGACGACTTCCGCCGGTCGTGGTTCGGCACTCATTTCTTCAATCCTCCGCGCTATATGCGCCTGCTCGAACTCATCCCCACGCCGGACGCCGACCCCGCCCTGATCGATGCAGTCACGCACTTCTGCGACGTCCGCCTCGGCAAAGGCGTGGTCCTCGCCAAAGACACGCCCAACTTCGTCGCCAACCGCATCGGAACCTTCTCCGCACTGAACGTGATGCGCCTGATGCAGGAAATGTCTCTGACCATCGAAGAAGTCGACGCCCTCACTGGACAAGCCGTCGGCTGGCCGCGCTCAGCCACCTTCCGCACCATGGACCTGGTGGGCCTCGACATCCTCGGCCACGTCGTCGCCAACATGACGGCAAACGTGAAAGACGAACGCAGCGATCTGCGCCTGCCCGACTTCTTCGGCAAAATGCTCGAACGCAAATTGCTGGGCGACAAAACCAAAGGCGGCTTCTACAAGAAAGCGAAAAGCGGCGAAGGCCAGGAAGACGAACGCCTCGCCCTCGACTGGCAAACCCTGGAATACCGCCCTCGCCAAAAGCCGAAATTTCCCGCACTCGAAATGGCAAAAAATATTGAAGATACCGGAGCCCGCCTGCGCACTCTGCTGGGCCTTGACACTTCAGCCCAGCAAAAACCCGACAAAGCCGCCGCCTTCCTCTGGGCCGCGCTCTCCGACCTTTGGACCTACTCCGCCAATCGCGTCCCCGAAATTTCCGACTCTATCGTTGAAATCGACCGCGCCATGCGCCTCGGCTTCAACTGGGAACTCGGCCCCTTCGAACTATGGGACGCGGCCGGCGTCGAAGCCACCGTCGCCCGCATGAAAAAAGAAGGCAAGCCGGTCGCAGCGAATGTAGAGAAGCTACTGGCCGCCGGCGAAAAGTCCTGGTACACCGACGACCCGAAATCCGCGTCAGGTCGTAAATACTGGCAACTGAGCACTGAGAACTGGCAAATGGTCCACGTCCCCGCCGGCGTGTGGTCCACGACAGTCGCGAAAAAATCCAACGGCGTGGTCAAGAAAAATTCCGGAGCATCGCTGATCGATCTCGGCGACGGCGTGGCCTGCATCGAGTTCCATAGCAAGATGAACTCGCTGGGCTCCGACATCGTCAGTCTTATTAATCAAACCCTGAAACCAAACGGCCCCGGCGACGGCTTCGATGCCTTCGTCATCACGAACGACGCCACAAATTTTTCTGTCGGCGCCAACCTGATGCTGCTGCTGATGAGCGTGCAGGAAGACGAGTGGGACGACGTCGATCTTGGGATCCGCCAGTTCCAGGGCATGACGCAGGCGATTAAATTTTCTCCGAAGCCCGTAGTCACCGCGCCCTTCGGCCTCTGCCTGGGCGGAGGAACGGAAATCTCGCTGCACGCTGCGGCGCGCCAGCCGCACGCCGAACTTTATGCGGGTCTCGTCGAGGTTGGCGTCGGCCTGCTCCCCGGCGGCGGCGGCTGCAAGGAAATGCTTCTGCGCGCCGTCGACAGCGCGGCCGCATCGCGCGGAAAAGTTTCCGGTGAAGCCCTCGCCGGCTCCGTCGAAATGCTGGAAGCCATGAAGAGAGCTTTCGAAACCATCGCCACCGCCAAGGTCGCCACGTCAGCCCATGAAGCCCGCAGCCTGGGATTCGTCTCCGATGCCGACCGCATCACCATGAACCGCGAGCGCGTCCTCTCCGACGCCAAGTCCCGCGCCCTGGAACTCGCGCGCGCCGGATACGAGCCCCCCGTCCCGCGCAGCGACATTCCCGCCCCCGGCGAAAATCTCCTGGCCGCGCTCAAGATGGGCGTCCACCTCATGCGCCAGGGAGACTTCATCACCGACTACGAAGTGAAGCTGGGCGCGAAGATCGCCGAAGTCCTCTGCGGCGGCAACGTCACTCCCGGCACGCCAGTGAGCGAACAATACATCCTCGACCTGGAGCGCGAAGGCTTCAAGTCGCTCTGCGGCGAAAAGAAAACCCAGGAAAGAATTCAGTTCACGCTGAAAACCGGGAAGACGCTGAGGAACTAAAGGGGAGTACGAAATGAACGACGACTACGCCAATCCGCTCGACTTGGAAGCTCAGTCTCTTGCGATGGCTCGCAACGCCACCCGCGAACGCGAAGCTGACGAGTGGATTGAAGGACTGATCGCCGACACGCGCACGGAGATCTGAAGCCTGTGAGCGCGAGGGCATCAAATCTACCTGCAAGGCGCCCTTGTTACAATCGGTGCATGCTAAGACCTCTACTGACTGCTGCTGCCCTCATCGGTCTGGGTCTGACCGTCATCATTATCGCGACCCCACGCGCCAACGCCCAAGCCGCCCCGCAGAAAGACGCTGCCGGGCAGGAGGTTGCTCCCGACGTTCCGGATGCGATCGCCGTTCCCGCCGGCCTACAGGTTCAGTTCGTCGCCCATGCCAAGGGATCGCAGATCTACTCTTGCAAAGCAGACGCGGACGGCAAGTTCGCCTGGACCCTGAAAGGTCCGGAAGCCGAACTGCGCGACCGCAACGATAAAGTGATGGGACAGCATTTCGCCGATCCAACTACGAAGCTGCCGACGTGGAAGTTGAAGGACGGCAGCGAGGTCAGTGGCAAAGCTACCGCGCACGTTGACGCGCTCGACTCTGGGTCAATCCCATGGCTGCTGGTGAATGTGGTCAGCCACGCGGGCAAGGGTCGGCTCGAAAACGTGACGAGCATCCAGCGCGTGCACACCCACGGCGGCAAGCCCGGCAACGATACCTGCGATGAGTCCCACAAAGACGCGGAAACCAAAAGCGATTACACGGCCGATTATTACTTCTTCGCGCCGGCGAAATGACGCCGATGAGGTTAACTCTCGTTGCACTCCTTCTTCTGTTGCCGGTTTCTGGATCGGCGGCGCAAGCGGAGGCCAATCGTGGGAGGTTTCTAAGCAAGGCCTGCGGATTCCAGGCGAAGCTCCCCGCAGATTGGAAAATCAGGCCCTCTCGCTCGAAGAAATGTGGGTTCACTGTCATTGCTCCGAACCGGGCAGACGGAGACATCGAAGTCATTCTCCGCCCAGGAACTCTGGACGACAACGAACTTGGATTCACCAAAGAGGATGGGAAGTGGATTCTGGAAGGCGAAGGTTCCGCCGAGGCGGTGCAGATCGAATCCGCCAGTTGGGTCGGCTTGCAGGGCTCGGTTGCGTCTCGCATATATGAGAAAGGGTTTTACCGCGGCCTCGGAGACCAAACGCGAGCCTTGCTGTTTGATCGCAAGCATAGGATCGCGGAGGTCTCATGCTTCTCCGGCGAGCAAGTCGTGCCGGAGTTCGTGAAGGGCTTTGAGTTTCTGACTGAGGCGCCTCACTGAAATACCTGCGGCGCTGGTTTGGTCTGGAACCGGCACGGAACGGCGCGCATCTAACCCACAGGTACAGAACGGAGAATATTTATGAGTGAAGCAGTCATCGTATCGTCGGTTCGCACGCCCGTGGGACGCGCCTTCAAAGGCACGCTCCGCGCCACTCGTCCGGACGAACTGGCCGCGATCGCGATCAAGGGCGCGCTCGCCCACGTGCCACAACTCAATCCCAAAGAAATTGAAGATGTCATCCTGGGCTGCGCCATGCCCGAGGCTGAGCAGGGGATGAACGTGGCCCGCATTGCCTCGCTGCGCGCGGGCTTGCCGGTGGAAGTTTCCGCGCTCACCATCAATCGATTCTGTTCTTCGGGACTGCAGGCGATTTCAATGGCTGCCGAGCGCATTATGACGCGCGGCGCGGACGTGATCGTCGCAGGTGGAACCGAATCGATGTCGATGATTCCGATGGGCGGCCACAAAATCTCGCCTAATCCGTGGCTGGTCGAACATTATCCCGATGCATATCTCACCATGGGACTGACCGCCGAGCGGGTCGCGCAGCGCTTCGGCATCACGCGCGAAGCGGCGGACGAGTTCTCGCTGCGCAGCCACCAGAAAGCGCTAGCAGCGATTCAAGCGGGAAAGTTTGACGACGAAGTTGTTCCCGTCCCGGTAAGTTTCAGCACGCCGAACGGGTCGAAGCCCAAGCGCCAGGAAATCGTATTCAAAATGGACGAAGGCCCGCGCGCCGATACTTCGCTCGAAGCCCTGCTCGCGCTGAAGCCTGCGTTCCACATGAAGGGCACAGTCACCGCTGGAAACTCGTCGCAAATGTCGGATGGCGCAGCCGCGACCGTGGTCATGTCGAGTGAACGGGCGAAAGTGCTGGGCATCGAGCCGCTGGCCCGCTACGTTTCATTCGCCACCGCTGGGTACAAACCGGAAGAGATGGGACTCGGCCCGGTCTTCGCGATTCCAAAGGCGCTCAAGATGGCCGGCCTGAAGCTGTCTGACGTTGACGTGATCGAGTTGAACGAAGCTTTCGCCGCGCAATCGCTGGCCGTGATCCAGGTAGCGGGCCTCGACCCGGACAAAGTGAATCCCAACGGCGGCGCGATCGCGCTCGGACATCCTCTGGGATGCACCGGAGCCAAGCTGACCGCGAGCCTGATCCGCGAACTGAAACGCCGCAAAGCCCGCTACGGCATGGTCACCATGTGCGTCGGCGGAGGCATGGGCGCCGCGGGAATCTTCGAAAATCTGCAACAAAATCTATAACTCAGAAGAACGCGAAGGTCGCAAGAGTGGAACACCAAGGATCATCCTTTTCCTTGTTATCTCCTCACGCGATTTTCGATTTCCTGGCTCATTTCCCTGGTGAGAGCTTCGCGGTCCGCGAAGAGATCCCGCATCGGGCCGGAGGCGCCGGGATGATTCTGGCAGACCACTCGATTCACCAGGCGGAAGCGGTCGACCGGACTCGGGTGAGTATCGTCTTCGGTCGTCTGCCGGTTGATGGCCTGGTCGATAGCTTCAACCAGCGTTTTCTCAGCGGGCGTTTCGAGGGCGTATAGGTTTTGCAAAGGTCTGCGGGATTTTAGAGCGTCCTGAATTTCTCTGCCTGTAAAGTATTTAAATTCGATTTGGCGGCGCACCACATGCCGCAAACCCTCCTCAAACGGACGAGCGCCATAGAGCCGGGCCGCGGCGCGATCGGCGAGCACCTCCTGCAAACGTGTTGCCCCGTGGCTGATGCGGCGGAACAGGAAGTGATACACGCGCAGGAACTGGAACCCGATATTCCACCAGACAGCTTGCCCCGCGTGTGCCATGGCGTAGGCGAACTTCATCATGTCCTGGTTGACGCGCATCGCCACGTCACCCCCCGCGGTGTCCCGGTGAGAGAGGTGTCCGTACTCGTGGGCCAGGACTGCGCGAAATGGATTCTGGTCGAAACCCGGAAGCAGACCGAGTCCCATGATTAATGTGCGCTGGCCTAATCCCTTGCGGCGCTCGCGATAGCTGCCGCGCTCATAGACCGCCATTTCGGTGCCAGGGACGACGCGAATCGCGTCCAGCGGCCTAGTGTCAAGCTTCTCCGCAACTTCCCGGGTTAGGCTCCAAAGGCCAGGTGCCTCCGCTGCGGTCAAGCTTCGTCCAGGCTCTTCCGAGCTGACTCGAACAAAGAGCGAGTGGATCATCTTGTAAACCGTGACCACCGCACCAATCACAAGAATGAGCACCAGTTTGATGGGAATGTGCCCCAGGAAGAGAAATCCGCATACGATCGCCGCAGTGACCGCGAGCACCAGGAACATCACAAACGGGATTGAAATGTAGTAGTACGTGCCCGCAACGTTAATAAGACGGCGATAGTACCGGCGCAAAGTCGTTTCCGCCGGGCTGACCGTTGCGTTGAGATCCGCGTTCTCAATGAATCGCAAGGTCAGCTTTGAGAATACCTTGCCGGCAACGAACAAGATGAGCAGGCCGCACATCCAGGCGGCCAGCAGAAAGGCCACGTAGTAACCCCATCGCCAGGCCAGGGCGCGGGTGTGAATGCCGGAGTCGAGAAAAGACTGCACCGTCTTCGCCGGCAAGCCCATGCGACCTGCCTGCTTGATCTCGTTCTCCGCGCCGATCCAGTTCTCGTCCAGGGCGTTACGGATGGCTTTGTAATAATGCGCAACCATCTGATTGGGATATTTGTGCACCAGCAGGTCCGTGGCGTGGCGAAAATCTGCGTCGTTCTTTAATTCCAACGCGAGTTGCGCGGTCAACGCGGCGTAGCTGGGATCGTCTGAACTCTGGTAGAGAGCTGTGGCCTCTTTCGCCAGGGGCAGGGCTCGCGCTTTTTGCTCGGGAGTGCCTTGTTTATTTTCGCCGGGATAGGCGAGAACTTCCGCCAGGCTGATGAGATTTTCCGGCGAGTGCTCGACCTGGACCGCATTCTCGAGCAGCGCCAGCGCCTCGTCGGTGTGCCCGAGTCCGACCAGAGAAAATCCCAAGCGCCGCATCGCCGGGGTAAACTGAGGCGCCTGTTGCAAGACTTCGCGGTAGAGCTGAGCGGACTGCTGGTAGTCGCGTTTGTCCATCGCTACGGTAGCGCGCTTAAAGGTGTCGACGGCGGCTGGAGCTACAGCGGCCAGCTTGTCGCAGATGATCTGTTCTTTTTTTGAATCGCGAGCCACTTGCTGTGCGGAAAGGGCGGCAGTGAACAGAATCAGCGCGGCAAGCACGAAAGAAACTCTGGGACGCATATCCAGATCCTCGGGGCGGCCAAGATGGGCAGCACGCGATTGTACCGCGAGCCGGTCACGTTTGAGACGGCAAGGTTTGAGTCGGCAGTTTCGAATGGGCGGCCTCGCCGATGAAGTTGCCCTGCTGCTGCGAATCCGACGTGGCCCGGAAGCTTTCGGGCTACGTGATCTTCCCGGGATTCGGGGGTATAATCCGCGGCAGGAGGGTTTCTTATGACTCTCGCCCGCCTTCTTGCCGCCGCGCTTGTAGTTTGCTCTCTGCCTGCATTCGCTCAGGATCAGCAATCTCAAAGCTCCTCGCCCTCGACTTGGCGCGTTGTCGTGCGTTCCACGAAAGGCAATATTCTGGAGGGGGATGCCTTTCTTTTCCTGCTGAAACTGAATTCGTCCGCAAGGCCCGCGGAGCCTTGGAGGATTTTTCCGAGCCAACCGGCGAGCTACGACTCGGGACAGAATGCCCTCGATCCCGCGCACCTTGACCAGTACCGACTGGACCAGATCAGGGGCGACCCGAGCCTTCGCCACTTGAAGTTGGACAAACTCGACGCGGAGACGACCTGTTATGCGATTCGTAGCTATGTAGTCGCGCGCGACTCCAAGGACTCCGATTCCACCCATCCGGCGGGCTATTCTACTTGCCAGCCGTCGAACCGTTATCAGGTGAAAAGCGCGGATCTACGGGTGGTTTCGGGCGACCGCTGAGCAAATTTACATAACAATTCTTTACTCGATTGCTACGCTCTTTGACATGGTTCGGGAGTAAGCTGTCTCTGGACGTTGATCCGAAGTAAGGTTAACGTCGAATAAAACAGGCATCCTCGGCCCCGTTCAGTCAGATCAGTTCGGTCGGAATCAGAGGTGCTGTATGCGGCTCTCCAGTCTTGGTCGTGGCTTTGGTCTTGCAGCAGCCCATTTCATCTTGGCGCTTGCGGTAATCCTGCTCTTCTCATCCAATACTGTGGCCCAACATTCCGGAGGCGGCGGAAGTTCCGGCGGAGGTTCCGGCGGAGGTTCCTCAAGCTCCGGCGGCGGCGGCTCGCACGGCGGCGGATCCTCAGGCGGATCGAGCTCCGCTGGCAGTTCCGGCAGTCACAGCTCTGGTGGCTCGAGTTCACACGGATCGAGTGGTAGTTCGGGTGGGCACAGTTCGAACTCGGGATCATATTCGTCGCACTCCGGTTCGTCGCACTCCGGTCCGTCGCATTCGTCGCACTCGAGCGGAGCGCACCCCGTCCGCGAGCCGAATGTGGGGATGCGCGGCAAAACCTGGACGGAGAAGAGAGGCCTCTTCTCGATCCTGCGGCATCCCTTCCGGAAGCCGCAACCAGAACCAGAGCCTAAGGCCAGGTTGACGGCCGAACTGCGCCGCCCCATCTGTTTTCACGGCCCCTGTAAGGTTTGTCCCACGGGACTGGCGCGTGGCGGCGGATGTGGAGGATCGGTTGTCACCGCCTATGCACATGATTCCTGCGCGGCGGGACGAACGTGGAACGGCAACGCTTGCCTGCAAAATCACTTTCCTTATGATTGTAACGCCGAGCGGGTGGCCATGGAGCAGCAGGCCCAACGCATGCACGCAGCTGAGCAGGAGCAGCAACGCGCCTGCTCTACCGGCTCTGGGCAGGCTTGCTCTGACCGGACCAGCGCATCGCAAAACGAAACCAGCGTCTACCGGACTTTGCAGGCCCAATATCGAGCCTGCCAGCAGCGGTCGATGGGGGTGAATCCGTTTGGCCACTTGGCGGGTGCGGGTTACACGCACGGGCTGTCGTTCGATCCGTTCGAGTTTGACTTGGATTATCGCTAGGGCATTCAACGATTGCATGGGGCAATCAGCGAAGCGAACGGCACCTTCGCTCTATCCGTTCGCTACAATCCCTTCCTATCTTTCCTTTTCACCCCGCATTAGAATTGGGGTGTGTTCTCCGCCCCGTGTTGCACGGGCTGGCGAATTCTTAATCGAGGAATAAATATGGCGACGACTACGGCGGTTCCCAAGGCCAAGATTTCCGGCGGCAGCTTTTTGCTGGAATCGCGGCAGCCGGAAGAGGTTTTCACTCCGGAGGATTTCAGCGAACAGCACCATCTCATCGGGCAGACGGCGGAAGAGTTTGCGGTTAACGAGATTCTGCCCAACGTGGAGAAGATCGAGCACAAGGATTTCTCGGTTTCTCGCGCGCTGCTGAAGAAAGCGGGAGAACTCGGGCTGAGCGCCGTCGAGATTCCTGAGGCCTTTGGTGGCCTCGAAATGGATAAGGTGACAGCTGCGGTCATCGCCGATCACATCGCCAAATATGCCGGCTTCGCCACCACCTGGGGCGCGCACAGCGGCATTGGGATGTTGCCCATCGTTTACTTCGGCAACGAAGAGCAGAAGAATAAATACCTGCCGCGCCTGGCTGCGGGAGAGATTGTCGGCGCGTATGCTTTGTCGGAAGCGTCTTCCGGCTCGGACGCGCTCAATTGCCGTGCCCGGGCCGAGCTTTCGCCGGATGGCACGCACTATGTGCTCAACGGTGAGAAAATGTGGATCACCAACGCCGGCTTCGCGGACCTGTTCACGGTCTTCGCCAAAATCAACGGCGAGAAGTTCACCGCGTTTCTGGTGGAGAGAACTTTTCCAGGATTCTCGGTCGGCGCCGAGGAGCACAAGATGGGGATTCGCGGGTCGTCGACTTGCCCCATCATTCTCAACGACTGCAAAGTTCCGGTCGAAAACCTTCTGGGCGAGATTGGCAAGGGGCACGTGATCGCGTTCAACATCTTGAACGTGGGACGCTTCAAGTTGGGCGCGATGTGCGTGGGCGGAGGCCGGGTCTCGCTCGAAAACGCCATCGGCTATGCCAAGCAGCGCAAGGCGTTCAATAAGGTCATCGCCGACTTCGGGCTAGTTCGGGAAAAAATCGCCAACATGGCGACTCTGCTCTATGTCGGCGAATCGCTGGTCTATCGCACCGTCGGCATGATGGACGTAGCTCTGAGCGAGGTCGACAAATCAGCTGCCGACGCAGATAAACAGACGCTGAAGGCGATTGAGGAATATGCAGTCGAGTGCTCCATTATTAAAGTGTGGGGCTCGGAGATGATCGACTACGTCGTCGATGAGACGGTGCAGATTTACGCGGGCTATGGATTTGTGGAAGAGTATCCCGCTGAGCGCGCCTATCGCGACGCCCGAATTAATCGCATTTTCGAAGGCACCAACGAGATTAATCGGCTGATCATTACCGGCTTTCTACTGAAACGGGCGATGACCGGGCAGTTGCCACTGATGCCAGCGATCAAGAAACTGATGGATGAGGTGCTTTCGGGTCCTGCGATCGCGGAGGAACTCGAGGGTGCGTTGCCGGAAGAACGCAGGCTCGTGGGGCAAGCTAAGAAACTGGGTCTGTTTGCCTCGGGCGCGGCTACGCAGAAATACATGCAGGCGATTCAGGATCAGCAGGAAATCATGGGCGCGATCGCGGACATGACGATTGAGACCTACGCCATGGAATCGGCGGTGTTGCGGGCGCAGAAGATCGTAGAGGCTAAAGGCGAGGCCGGAGCGGCTTTGCCGATTGCCATGACGCGCGTGTATCTGTCGCAGGCGTTTGAGAAGGTCGAATCCGCCGCGAAGAAGGTGATTGCGGCCGTTGCCGACGGCGACATGTTGCGGACGCAGCTTGCGATCCTGCGGCGACTGGCGAAGTACGAACCGTTCAATACGATCGAACTGCGGCAGCAGATCGCGCTGAAATTGATCGAGCGCGGGAAGTACACGCTGGCGTAGAAACCGAGCCTAAGAGCTCAACCACAGAGGACGCAGAGCCTCCGCGTTCCCGCGTGTCCCTCTGTGGTTAGCTTTGTTCTTGCTCGTCCCTCTGATACAAATGTCACGATGAAAATCACAGGCCTGCACCTCATCGCCGCGCTTGCGATGGTTTCTACTTTGGCGGCTCAATCTACTCCCGCCGCGTCGCAGGATTCGGCCACGTTCGACGCCGACGGCACCGGGCACCTCACCCGCGTCGTTCCGATGCCAACGACCATCAGCCTGGAAGCGCAGAAGTGGCTGGAGTCGCTGGCGCAGCAGAAAGTGGGTCCGCCGGAAACGCTGGCCGAGCGCCGAGCGCGCACCGACGAATGGCGCAAGATGGATTCCGCCGAGGCACGCCGGTTTTACCCGGTGAATATCGAGGAAACCACAACGGCCGGCGTGCGCACCGACATCATTACTCCACTGTCAACTTCGGGCAACAAGCGGGTGCTCATCAATCTTCATGGCGGCGGATTTAATTCTGATTCAGGCTCGCTGATCGAGGGTGTTCCCATCGCGAACCTGGCGAAGATCAAAGTTGTTTCGGTCTACTATCGGCTCGCACCGGAGAATCCATTCCCCGCCGCAGTCGACGATGTGGTTGCGGTTTACAAGGAATTGTTGAAAACCTACTCGTCGCACAGCATTGGAATTTTCGGGACTTCGGCGGGCGCGATCCTGACCGCCGAAGTGGCCGTGCGACTGAAGCAACTCGGGTTGCCGCTGCCCGCCGCGCTCGGAATTTTTTCCGGGCTTGCCGACTTCAGCCGCGTCGGCGATGCCCGGCAACTGTTTACGCTGAATGGCCTTCCCGGGAAAATGGAACCCGTCGATCCCAATCATTTGCCCAACGATGAGTATGTCGGTAAAGCCGATCGCAAAGATCCTGTCCTGTCGCCGATCTTCGCCGACCTGCACGGCATGCCTGCCAGCCTGCTGGTCACGAGCACGCGCGACTTGCTGTTGAGTGATACCGCGACATTTCATCGCACACTGCTTGGCGCCGGGAATGACGCGCGGTTGGTCGTGTTTGAGGCCCTGCCGCACGCTTTCTGGTATCACTTCCAACTGCCGGAAACCAGAGAAGCGCTGGAGTTGATGGCGAAGTTCTTCGACGAACAACTGGCTCGCTAGAATCCGGCCGCGGCCCTGAATAATGCCGGCTATTTAATCATCTTCTCCTCCGGCACCAGCAGATAGCTCACGAACGCCACCTGCTTGCTGTCCGGAGACCACGAGGGGACATTGATCGTTCCCTGTCCACCGAATAATTTCGCCAGCACTGTGATTTTCTTTTCCGCAACATTCGAATCGCCGAGCGACATCAGGCGCAGCATCACGTCTTTGTTTTCGGGATGTCCGGTCACATCTGCACCGTAGGTGAGGAAGACCATCCATTTTCCGTCGGGCGAAATGTGGGGGAACCAGTTGTTGAGATCGTCGGAAAAGACCTGCTCCTGGTTACTGCCGTCAGGCTTCATGCGCCAGATCTGCATGTGGCCGGTGCGCTCGGAGTTGAAGTAAATGTATTTGCCGTCCGGTGAATATTCCGGGCCGTCGTCGAGGCCCTTGGCGGTGGTCAGACGCGTTTCTTCGCCGCCAGCAACCGGGATCGTATAAATATCGAAGTCGCCGTTGCGCTGTCCGACAAAGGCCAGTGTCTTGCCGTCGGGCGACCAGCCATGCCAGTACGATGGAGATTTCTGGGTGATCCGCCGTGGCGCGCCGCCTGCGATGGGGACGATGTATACCAGTGAGTTGTGATCGTCCTGGGAATTATCGCTAAGGGCGAGTTGCGTGGCATCGGGCGAGATGCCGTGATCGTTGTTGCATCGAGTGGCGAGTCCAGTGTCGATCGTGAGCGGTTTGTCGCTGCCAACTGCAAGACGCTCGATGTGGCCATCGCGATTGAAGAGGAACAGGCGGCCGTCGCGCGTCCAGTTGGGCGCTTCGAAGCGTCCTTCTGCGAGATACTTTACGCGGCGGTCGGCGGAATCGATGGTGACGGTTTCGAGCGTGCTGTAGAGAACTGGCTTGCCGGCCTCGGCGTGAGCAGGCTGGCTTAGCTCGACGTTGGAAAAGACTGCAGTCTCTACGACATCTTTGTCGTGGGAACACACGCCGAGTCCGACATAGAACGCGCCTTGCAGTGGGATGCGGAACCATCCGCCCGCCACTTTGGGTTCGCCTTCCTCAGCCAGCGACATATAAATGTAATCTCCGCGCCGGGCTATGCGCAGGCGTTTCGGGGCGGAAAGGTTCGATTGAATCTCGCGCGTGATCGCGCCCTTCTCGTCGCGGAACTGCAACGAGGTCAGACCGCTGGCGTGCAGGGCCACGTCAGCATAAACGGAGTCGGCGTCGAGGCTCTGCCGGAGCATCAGCACGGCTTTTTTGTGCTCGTTTCCAGTCTTGTTCAGAAAGGAAACGTCGGCGGTCAGGGTCACATCGCCGGAGAGTTTCTTCCACGCGAACTGAAACGCGTCCGCAGCCAACCACATGTTCTCGCCGCTGCCGGTGATGGTATAGGTTTTCTTCACGGCATCGTAGACAACGGAACCTGGGTGCAGGACTGTGCCAACATCCGAGTGACTGTCGAAGATTGCGGCGGGGAAACTGGCGTTCTGAGCCCAGGCTAGGCTGCCGAGAGTAAGAATGATCGCTACGGTCAGAAGCAATCCGTGAAGCTTGCGCATGAAAAATGCTCCGGCGAGTGGTTGGGGATATGGACAAGCAGGCATTGTAAATCGGATCACCCTGGGGGCTAAAGCCCAAGGGCAAAGAAACGAGCTTTGTCGCTGCGCTTAGAGCGCTGCGCCACCCAAAATCGCCGACCCTTCTACCAATCCCCGCGTACTTCTGTTAAAAACGTCTGCATGAAAACGAGAGCCTCTCTGATTGCGCTGTTTTGCATTTCGCTTATCGTCCCTGGCCTGATCGCGCAGGAAAAAACTGCGCCTTCGGCGAATCTGGCGCTCACGCCGCCCATGGGGTGGAACTCGTGGAATAAGTTTGGCTGCAACGTCAGCGAGGACATGATCAAGAGCATGGCCGACGCCGTGGTGAAGTCGGGCTTGAAAGACGCGGGCTACAAGTACGTGAACATTGATGACTGCTGGCAGGTGAGCCGCGACGCCAACGCGAATATTGTTCCCGATCCGCAGCGCTTCCCGCATGGCATGAAGGCTGTGGGCGACTACATTCATTCTCTGGGGCTGAAGTTCGGAGTTTATTCCGACGCGGGATCGAAGACTTGTGCGGGGCGGCCTGGGGGCCTGGGGCATGAGTATCAGGACGCGGTGCAGTACGCCGCTTGGGGCGTCGACTACTTGAAGTATGACTGGTGCAACACGACTTCGCAGGATGCCAAGGCGTCCTACGCCAACATCCGCGCGGCTCTCGACGCTTCCGGCCGGCCTATCGTGTTGAGCATTTGTGAGTGGGGCAAGGCCCAGCCCTGGTTATGGGGCAAGGACGTCGGCGGGAACTTGTGGCGAAGCACTGGTGATATTCAGGATCGCTGGGGAGGAGGCCAGCAAAAATGGCCGGACGGTTCGTGTTGTTCGAATGGTGTGCTCTCGATTATCGATCAGCAGGTTGGATTGCAATCGTATGCCGGACCGGGACACTGGAACGATCCCGACATGCTCGAAGTCGGCAATGGTGGCATGACGGACGTAGAATATCGCTCTCACTTCAGTCTGTGGGCGCTGCTGGCCGCGCCGTTGATCGCGGGAAATGATTTGCGGAACATGCGACCGGAGATTCACGACATTCTGACGAATAAGGAAGTAATCGCGGTGGATCAGGATGCGCTGGGGCGCGAGGGCGAGCGTGTGGCAAAGAACGGCGACCTAGAAGTTTGGGTAAAGCAGTTAAAGGATGGGAGCCGCGTAGTGATCCTGTTGAATCGCGGCGGAAGCGAGCAGCAGATTTCGGCCAACTGGGAGGACCTTGGCTATCCCGGAGGAGTGAGCGCTTCTGTGCGGGACTTGTGGCTGCACAAGGAGCTGGGAAAGTTTACGGGGAAGTTTTCCGCGAACGTGGCGTCGCATGGCGTGGTGATGGTTGCGGTGAAGCCCTAACGACTTTTAACCACAGAGGGCACTGAGGAACACAGAGGTCACGCTGGCTTTTTCAGTTCTTCCATCACGCTCTGGATCAGTTCTTTCGCGTCGGTCAGACTCTTCATAATGATTTGAATATCCATGACCGGCTTGCCCGGCCAGCGCTGGCTCTGGCAATAGACGCCGTGCTGGCCGACCAGTGCCATGGCGTCGGTAATGGTGTCCATGGTGACGGCGAGGCGTCCGCGGGGCACGCCCATCATGGTCTCGTAGTGTTCCAGTTCTTCCTGCTTCTCTTCGAATACCGGCATGGGACGATTGTAACTGCATGCGGGCATGGCGCATAATCGCGTGACTGCTGACCTATTCTTTGCTCACACGTCAAAACCCTTGGCATTCGAGATTCGAAACTTCACTATTCCAAAAGGAGAGATCAATGCAAAAACGAATCGCCCTTCTCGCGTTGGCAATTCTGACCCTGACCGTGTTCGCCACGGCGCAGGCTAGTCCTCCGGCTTCGGCTTCGTGCGATCTGGGAGGCGGCAAGACCATCAAGACCGACTACTCCAGCCCGCGCATGAAGGGTCGCAAGATTTACCCTGGGCTCGTGCCCTTCGGCGAGGTCTGGCGCACCGGCGCCAACTCGGCGACAACGTTTGTCACCAGCGCCGACGTGAATGTGGGTGGCAAGACCGTGCCTGCCGGGAGCTATACAATTTTCACCGTCCCAACGGCCGACAAGTGGACGCTGATCGTCAACAAGAAGACGGGCGAATGGGGGATTCCGTACAAGTATGAGAGCGACGAACTGGTGCGGGTAGACATGAAAGTGTCGAAGCTGCCTTCTCCGCTGGAAAACTTCACCATCGACTATGCCAAGTCGGGCGGCGGCTGCACCTTGCAGATTGACTGGGAGACGACGCGCGCGTCGGTGGACATCGGCGCGAAATAATCCGCGGAATCGGCCTGGGGAGAGACTGCACGACCTTGCGCGAGCGAGGCTCGTGCAGTTTTATTTTTTCGGTTGACTGAGCGCCGCGGCGGCTTGCTGCGCTTCAACAAACTCGGGAGAGATCTTCAGGGCCTGTTGGTAGGCATTGAGCGCCTCGAGGATATGCCCGGCCTGCGCCAAGGTGCGGCCGAGTTCGTAATACGCTTGCGCTGTGGGCTGCAGTTCCACGGAGCGGGAGAGATCGCTGATCCCCTCTTCGAGTTTTCCCTGCTTCCGCGCCAGCAGGCCGAGGCCGAGCCAGGCGTTGTACTGGCTGGGATTGAAGCGCAGCGACTGGTCGAAATCCTTGTGCGACGCGTCGTCATCCCCCAGCGCGCGGTAGGCAGCGCCCAGGTTGGCATAGGTTTGGGCCAAGAGCGCTGGCTCGGAAGTGAGTTGAATCGCGGCCTCATACTGCGCCACGGCCTCGTGCATCTGGTTGTGAGTTTGAAAGTAGGTTCCGAGATTTCCGCGGCTCAAGGGATCTCGGGGATTGATGCGTGCCGCGGCTTCGAAGTGAGGATGGGCCTCTTCCTCTTTGCCTTCGAGCGTCAGGGCGCCGCCCAGATTGTCCTCGGCCACGAAATTATTTGTTGTGACCGCGAGCGCGTGCGACCACAGAGCTTCGTTGCTCTGCCAATATCCGATCTGGCGATGCGTGGTGAACGCGAGGGCAACGAGAAGCGCGGCCGATGGAAGCGCGGGCCAGAGGCCGAATTCATGCTCTTGGGCCCAGTCGGCGACGCCGAAGGCGACCATCACGAAAATTCCGATCAGCGGGATGTAAGCGTAACGATCGGCCATGGCGGCTTCTCCGACCTGTACCAGGCCGATTACCGGAACCAGCGTTCCCAGAAACCACAACCAGCCTACGAGCAGATAACGGCGCGAACGGAATCGCCATGCGGCCATAGTGATAGCAAGCAGAACCAGAGCGGCGACGATCACTTGCCAGGCTGCGAGCGAATCGCCGGGATGGGGATATAAAGGCGCCAGGTGCGCGGGCCATACCATCTTCCACAGATACAGAGCGTAGGCGTAGATTGCGTTGGCGATGCGCGCTCCGAAAGAGTATTCAACGGTCGTGCGCACGGCGCCGCCGGCCTGTTGCGCCTGCATGGTGATCACGGCGCTGGCCGCGGAGAGCGCGAGCAGCGGCAATTTTTCAAGTGCGAGTCGCGACCAGGGGAACGTTGGATTCCCAGCATTCGCTGCCATGGTCGTTTCGTTGTTCGCACCGCGGACTCGGCACAGCGGCCAATAGTCAAGCAGCAGCAGGACGAACGGGAGCGTGATGACCATGGGCTTGGAGGCGAGTCCGGCGGCGAACAGAGCCGCGACCGCCAAATACCGCTTCCAGTGCGGCTTTCGCGCATACCATCCGTATGTCCAGAGGGTAAGGAAGAAGAACATTGTGCAGAGGACATTTTTTCGTTCTGCGACCCAGGCAACCGATTCCACGTTGATGGGATGAAGAGCGAACAGCGCAGCCACGAAGAGGCTCGGTCCAAGGCGCTTGGTGGCCCACATCAAGAGCAGAAAAAGCAGGACCACATTCACGGCATGCAACAGGATGCTGGTGAAATGGTGGCCGACGGGATTCAGGCGATAGAGCGAAACATCGAGCGCGTGCGACATCCAGGTGAGCGGATGCCAGTTGGCTTGTTCGGTTGATGTCAGCGACCAGGTGAAGGTCTCCGCCGTCAGGCCCTGGCGAATGTGCGGGTTCTCGGTGACGTAACGGTCGTCGTCATAGTTTACGAAGGGATGGCGATTGACCGGGTTATAGAGCGCGAGCGTAACCGCCGCGAGCAGCAGGCACACGATGGGGTTGCGCTTCTCGGCTGACAGGAATGTCCCTGGCGATTCTCTCGCGGGCGGAGTTTTGTTTGTGGAAGGCAATAAGTGATTTTAACCACAGAGGGCATGGAGGAACACAGGGGAGGAAACATTGAAGGCACGGGGTGGGAGCAATTGATGATGGTTGATTGATGATGGTTGATTGACCTGATGATCGGCGACTCGTTGAGTTTCAATCAGCAATCATCAATTCAACTCGCCGGCTTCCAGCGAAGCACTGGCTTCCTAGCCGCGGCCGTCTCATCCAGTCGCGAAACGCGCGTCGAATGCGGGGCGTCGAGCACGGTTTGCGGATCTTCTTCCACTTCTTCGGCGATCGACTTCATCGCCTCGATGAACAGGTCCATCTCTTCTTTCGATTCGCTCTCGGTGGGCTCGATCATGAGCGCACCGGGCACGATCAGCGGAAACGCAGTCGTATAAGGATGGAATCCGTAATCGATCAGACGCTTGGCGATGTCCATGGTACGGACGCCTTTCTTCAGCTGCAGTTTGTCGCTGAAGACGACCTCGTGCATGGTCGGCGTGGAATAGGGCAAATCGTACGCGCCTTCCAAGCCTTTGCGGATGTAGTTGGCGTTGAGCACGGCATCTTCGGTGGTCTGGCGGAGGCCGTCGGGGCCGTTGGCTTGAATATAGGCGAGGGCGCGCACAAACATTCCGAAGTTGCCGTAGAAGGCACGCACGCGTCCCACGGAC
>DATHQJ010000393.1:0-9964 GCA_035482825.1 Binatus sp. (SeqCode)
GCCAGTCGCAGAGCGCGCGCGACGCACGACTGCCGTTCCGCGCCAGCCGCCAAACTTGCGGCCACAACCAGGGCCGCAGCGCGGCGAACCAGGCAAATCGTCCTTCCAGAAACCGCCCGCTGGAATCGACGAACCGTTCCATCGACGGGAAAGCAAAATCAAATTCATCGGAAATCACTTTCACTACCGCGAACCGGACTCCTCGCGCCTCGGCCGCGCGCGCAAGCGCCGCCGCTTCCATATCGACCGCCGTCGCTCCAAAAGAATCCCGCAACTTAGCCTTTTGCTCCGGCGTTGCAACCGATCCGAAACTGACCAGCACGCCCTCGCCGCGACCCAGATCGACTTGGCTGCCGTCGCCCGCATTCACCACGCGCCGCGGCTGCACCATGTCCCCCACTTTGAGGTTGGGATCGAGTGCCCCGGCAAACCCCGCCGAACAAATCAGAGCAGGCGCATAGATCGCAATCACCGCCTCGGCCGCTCGCCGCGCCGCCTCCGCGCCAATCCCGCCGCAGACCAAAACAAACTCATCTTTCTCGAAAAATCGAAACTGCCGCCCGCCGCTTTCTTTCTCGCTCGCCCGCCACTGTTTTATCAGCGGCCTCACCTCACGCTCCAGCGCAACCACGATGGCGATTCTAGACATATCCGTTACTCCGGAACCACTCCACCGCGCGGCGCAATGCGCCCTCGACCGGTACGATCTTCCACCCCAATTCGCGCTCCGCTTTGGCGGAACTGGCAAACATTTTCTTCCGCCCCATGCGCACCGTATCCACGGTCGCCCGCGGCTCGCGGTTCAACAATCGTCCGGAAATCGCCTCGTCGATGACTCCGGTGGCAAACGCAAAAAAATACGGCAGCTTGATCTTCGGTGACGGCAGCCCCGTAATCTCGCCCAGTCGGTCCAGAATCTGCTTCAGCGTAAGATCTTCACCGCCCAAAATATAGCGCTGGCCCGATCTGCCTTTTTCCAACGCTGCAACGTGCCCTCGTGCGCACTCCCGCACATCAACCAGATTTAATCCCGTCTCCACATAAGCGGGAAATTTGCGCTTCAGGAAATCCAGCACGATGCGCCCCGTGGGCGTCGGTTTCACATCCTGCTCCCCGATCGGCGTCGTCGGATTCACCGTCACCACATGCATCCCACTGCGCCCCGCCTCCAGCGCAACCTGCTCAGCCATAAACTTCGAGCGCTTGTAATGCCCGATCATGTCAGCCAGCGCGACGGGAGAATCCTCGTCAGCAGGATGACCGTTGTCGGTGAACCCCACCGTCGCCACGCTCGAGGTATACACCACACGCTGTACGCCATTCTTCCGTGCCGCCTCCAGAATTGCCCGCGTCCCCTCCACGTTCGACCGGTACATCTCGCCGGGATCCCGCAGCCAGAGCCGGTAGTCGGCGGCGACATGGAATACGGTATCGCAGCCTGCCATCGCTTTTTCGAGCGACGTCGGGTCGCGCAGATCACCGGTGGCAGTCTCCGCCTTGAGTCCTTCGAGATTTTTCAGGTTACTCGTCGCACGCACCAACAGCCGCAGATCCGCGCCCTGATCGGCCAGCGCGTGGGCCACGTGAGATCCCAGGAATCCGGTAGCGCCTGTGAGGAAAACTTTCAATAGCGTCTCTCATTCTTAGTTTAAAGCAACGGCCAGCGGATCGCGGACAAAGTGAGTTGGAAGGAACGGACGGCAACGAGCACACCCTCCTCTTGAGGTTTTGAGTGTAATGGCCTGCCAGTTTAGGGAATCCTCCGTTCCTGGCGCTCGCTCTACAGTCTTGACATGCGCCCACAATGCACTTACATTCGGGCGTTCCCAGAAGAGAACTCTTTGGAAAGGCCCGTGTTCTTATGTCGCCTCGAATAGCCCGTCTACTTTTTCTCGTCTTTGCCGTTCTATGGTTCGTCTCCTGTACGAGGTCCGCATCACGTTCGCACGTAGCGCAAACACCTGTACCCCCATCGCCTCCGGCGAGCGCGGTTTCAGGATCGCTCGATGGCACATGGGAGGGTGATTTGGCCTTTTTACGGGGTGCGACTCTCTCCCAAAAAGGGCCGGCGACGGCACGATACCGGATTACGATCCAAGACTCACAGGTGCACGTGTATGTCGTGCACGCGCAGGATGTCAAAGAAATTAAACCCCGCGCATTTCACATCGTGCGCCTGAGGACCAATGCCGTTATTTACGCCATCGAGTCAGGAGAGGATGACGAAGGAACCTGGGTCGAAACGCAGGTGTTCACCGTTACGCAGGAGAACGGGACTACTTTGCTGACAAATTTTGCCAGACAAGTCAATAATATTGATTTGCCTCTGAGCAGTGATCACAGCAAGTTCACCAAGGAAGCAGCGGGTGAACTCCAACTCATTCCGGCGAGCTCATCCTAGCAAGAGTCAAGCGTGGGGGTCGGCAGGATTTCAGAAGACCCACAACCAGCTGCAATATGTCGGCACGGTTGGAACGGCTCGCTAACTCCCCGCCTTCTCCATCACCTTCCCATACGTCGTCAGCGCGAGCAGCGGGAAATAATCTCGGTAGAGGTGGTACATCAAATAGAACACGCGCGGAAATCCGGTGCCGGTGAAGAACGGCTCGTCCCACGATCCATCTTTTCTCTGCGTGCGCAGCAGGTAGGCAATGCCCCGCGCCACCGAATCGCTGCGAATGTCATTGGCCGCCAGCAGTCCCAGAATCGCCCACGCGGTCTGCGAAGGCGTGCTGTCGCCCACTCCGCGCAGCGTCGGATCATCGTACGACCCCACGGTTTCGCCCCAGCCGCCATCGGCGTTCTGCACCATGCGCAGCCATTCCGCGCCCTGTTGCACGCAGGGCTCATGCAGGTCCATCCCAATCGCTTCCAACCCGCGCAACACCAGCGCGGTGCCGTAGATGTAATTCACGCCCCAGCGCCCAAACCAACTGCCATCCGGCTCCTGGGCTTTTCTTATAAAGGAAATCGCCCGCTTAACCGCCGGATGATTCTTGTCATACCCGTAGGTCGCCAGCATTTCGAGAATGCGTCCGGTAATGTCCACGGTCGGCGGGTCGAGCATGGCGTTGTGATCGGCGAACGGGATATGCTCGAACACCATCTTGTCGTTATCTTTGTCGAATGACGCCCATCCCCCGTTCTTACACTGCATGGAAAATATCCAGTCAATCGCCCGCTGCACCGACTCCCGCTGATAGCGCCCATTGGGATGTTCCACCCGGCTCAGACCCAGGCAAACCATCGCGCTGTCATCGACATCCGGATAAAACTCGTTGTTGAACTCAAAGTACCATCCACCCGGCTGTCCCTGCTTGTTTTTTACCTTCCAGTCGCCCGCCTTGCGGACTTGCTTCTGCAAAATCCAGTTCGCACTCTTCACCATTCGCGGATCATTCGCCGGCACACCCGCCTCGCCCAGCGCGAACAGCGCATACGCCGTATCCCACACCGGCGACATGCAGGGCTGCATGCGGAAGGTGTCTTCCTCTTCGATGCCCAACTTTTCAAACTCATCCAGCGCGCGAATCACCTGCGGATCGTCCAGCGAATATCCCAGGCAGCGCAGCGCGATAATGGCATTCATCATCGAGGGATAAATCGCACCCAGTCCATCGCTCATCTCAAAGCGCTCCAGCATCCATCGTTCTGCGCTTTTCAGAGCAATGGAGCGCAGCGGACGCACATGCACCCGCTCAAACCAATGGGTCATGCGATCAAGAACCAAAAAGAAATTCCGCCACGACACCAGTTTCTTCGCCCAATGCAGGTGCATGCGCGACTTCTGCATCCCACCCACAAACAATTCCTCGACGCCCATTTCGCGCGGAATTTTCTTGAAGGGCTTCTTGGCGTAGCAGATCGACAGCGGCACCAGAATGGCCCGCGACCACGAGGAAATTTCGTAAATGTTGAACCAGAACCAGTTGGGAAACAGCACGATCTCCGGCGGTATCGCCGGAACCGCGTCGTAATCATACTGCCCGAAGAAACAAAGATAAATCTTGGTAAATGTATTAACTTCGGTGACCCCGCCCATCTCCAGAATCTTCTCGCGGGCGCGCTCCATCGCGGGATGATCCGCCGCATATCCCGCCAGCTTCAACCCGAAATAAGCTTTCACCGAAGCGCTGATGTTCGATGGCCCTGCGGCATAAATACTCCACCCGCCGTCTTCGTTCTGGTGACGCAGAATCCAGTTCGCCGCCTTCTGAAAGCGCTCCTGGTTCCCCGTCCCCAGCAGCGTGTGCAGCAGAATGTAATCCGACTCAAGCGTAGTATCCGCTTCGAGCTCCCCGCACCAATATCCTTCTTCATGCTGCTGCGAGAACAGGAATTTCCGCGCCGCCGCGACCGCCGCGCCTACGCGGCTGCCCAGTCCTTCAATTTTTCCGAAACGAAGCAGGGGATCTGAACCAAGAGAGGCAGAAGCAAGATTTGAATCGGGGGAGCTATCCATTCAATTTTCACCTCGTAACGTAGAGACGTTGCATACAAAGTCCCTGCCGGCGGTGAGACGTAGCAAGCTACGTCTCTGCAAACTCAGTTAATCCGCACTCACCGCTGGAGCAGCCGCAATTGCCTCCACAATCTCCGGAGGCAGCCCAAACCGCACATTCTCCGGCATGACTTCCAGTTCCTCCATGTTGCCGAACCCCTTATCGCGGAGGAACGTCACCGTCTCTTCGACCAGATGCTCCGGCGCCGACGCCCCCGCGGTCAGCGCAATCGTCTTCACGCCCTTCAACCACTCCGGCTCAATGTCGTTGCAGCTATCGATAAGATGCGCGTTCGTGCCCAGGTTGCGCGCCACTTCCACTAGTCGGTTTGAGTTGGAACTGTTTTCCGACCCCACCACCAGCAGCAAATCCGCCTCGGAAGCCACTTGCTTCACCGCCACCTGCCGGTTTTCGGTCGCGTAGCAGATATCCTGCGCCGCCGGCCCTTTGATGTTCGGAAATTTCTTCTTCAGCGCCGCGATAATGTCTTTCGTCTCATCCAGGCTCAGCGTAGTCTGCGTCAGATACGCCACGCGATTCGGGTCCGGCACGCTCAGGTCCTTCACCTGCTCCGGCGTCCCCACCACCTGCGTCACCAGCGGAGCCTCACCCAAGGTTCCAATCACTTCGTCGTGATCTTTATGACCAATGAGGATCAGCGAATACCCTTCCTTGGCAAACTTCACCGCCTCCACATGCACCTTGGTGACCAGCGGACAGGTCGCATCAATCACCCGCAACCCGCGCCGTTCGCTGTGTTCGCGGACTTCCGGCGAGACTCCGTGCGCGCTGTAAATAATGCGCTCTCCGTTGGGCACTTCGTCCTCGCTGTCGACAAAAATGGCGCCCTTACCGCGCAGTTCCTCGACCACAAAACTGTTGTGGACGATCTCTTTGCGCACATAAATCGGCGGCCCAAACGCCTCCAGCGCAATACGCACCACATCAATCGCCCGCACCACCCCCGCGCAAAACCCCCGCGGCTTGAGCAGTAATAATGTCTTCCCGTCCGTCTTCGCTAGAATTCCAGTCATTGGACCCCGCCTCTAAAAATTCCTGGACCGCATCTTCAACCGAAACGCTTGTCATTCCGACCCCTGAGCAGCGCGAGTGGGGAGGAACCTGCTTCCGCCTTTAGATGCACGCACTCCCTCAGAATCGCCATAAAATAGGCATCTTCAGGGTACACGATCCCCCATTGTGGCGATACTAATAAACTACCGGAAAGTACCGGGATGGTCAACGTAACCCAAAGAAACAGCGGGGATTAGCAGCGAAACGCGAAATCAAGGCGGCGAACGGAAACGATGCCAGACTCTGGTTCAGGTCCAGAATCGTTCGCCGAGCGCAGCTCCGCAGGTTTCACCCGCCAACTCAACGCCAGTGCCATTCTTGATCCCGGCATGGCCCGCTCGTGCCCCCATCCCCCCGCCCCGTGCCATTGTGATCGCCGGCACGATGACGCAACATACTCGCAACATTATTGTCATCGCCAAGACTTCCAGGTCAGCGAGCCATGTTCGAGTTAACCACAAGACCGACGGCAGGCAACTCGCGGGATCGAGGAGCCTCAGAGAACCGGCAGCCCCGCCGGCTCCTGTTCGCACTCGTTCTTCTGCTGGTGGCGCTCGCCGGAGTCGTCCTGCAAGACCGGCAGTTCTGGTTCGGTTCTGAACAATCACTTTTGGATTCGGATACATCCGAGACCGCGGCCGCGCCCAAGACCGCCAAATCGGTTCCCGAGTCTGCTCGTCCGGCCCAAGCCGCCGCCGCTCGCTCGGCAAAGAAGGCCATCCCCGCCGCAAAGCTTTCCGCAGAACCGAAGCCCGCCGATGCAGTTGTGGCCACCAACCGCACGGTACTGCCTCCCTTGGACGTCGAAGTTATCGCCGGCGACGCTCACAGCAGAATTCATCCCGGCAGCAACTCCGCCAAGCTAGAGATCACGCGTCCGGAAGCCGCCACGCCCGTTGCCTCTGCGCCCTCTGCTTCCGCCGTTACCAGCGCCACCAACGCCGCCGAGCGCGAACAGATGTCCATCGAAGCCGTCCGCCCGCGGGCGTCCTATCCGCTGCTGGCCCAGCACATGAATGTTCAGGGATCGGTTGTCCTGCAGGCCATCATCGGCGCCGACGGCAGCATTCAGAATCTGCACGTGCTCAGTGGCCCCGCCATTCTCTCCTCCGCAGCCCAGCAGGCGGTGCGCGAATGGCGCTTCAAGCCCGTCGTTGAAAACGGTCAGCCGGTCGAGACCAAGGCCAAGATCACAGTCAACTTCACCATCAAAGTTGCCGACAGTTCCGGCACTACGCTGGCCGACAGCCGACCCGCGGGCACCCAAGTCCTCAGCCGTTAGCCTTAATCATCTGCTCCGCATGCTTGCGCGAAGTCTCGGTCAGCTTGGCCCCACTCAGCATCCGCGCCACTTCTTCCGTGCGCTCTTCTCCAGTTACCGAGCGAATCGTCGTCCGCACGCGCCCGCCCGATTCCTTTTTATCAATGACAAAATGATGATCCCCAAAGGTTGCGATCTGCGGCAGATGCGTCACACACAAAACCTGATTCGACCGCGCCAATGATTTCAATTTCTTCCCCACCGCCTCCGCCGCCCGCCCCCCAATGCCGGTATCAATCTCATCAAACACTAGAGTCCGCTGGGCGCCGCGCTGGTTGCCCCACCCTTCCCGCGTTTTTTGCGGGAGGGTGGGGGTTTTGACTTCCCTTCCCGCGCGTTTCGCTGCGCGGGAAGAATCCCCCGCCTCCACGCTCGCCTTCAGCGCCAGCATCACCCGCGAGAGTTCCCCACCCGAAGCAACATGCTCCAATCGCCGCAACGGCTCTCCCGGATTCGTCGAAATAATGTACACGACTTGATCGAAGCCAGACCCCGTCCAGTTTCCCGCTTCCTCCGACGAAGTCATCTCGATCCGGAACGCCGACTTCATCGCCAGGTCGTTGATCTCCGCCTCGACCAGCTTCTCCAGCCGCCGCGCCGCGTCCGCGCGCTTCTTCGACAGCCCTCGCGCCGCTTTCAAGTATTCCGCTGCCGCCTTCGCCAGCTCGCTCCGCAACGCGCGAAGAATCTCGTCTTTATTTTCGACCTCCGATAATTTCCGCGCAGCGTCGGCTCCAAACGCAATCACCTCATCCAGCGTCGGCCCGTACTTTCGCTTCAGCCGGTCGAGCAGCGCCAGCCGGTCCTCCACCTGCGCCAGATGTTCCGGCGAAGCATGAATCCCGCCCGCATAATCGCGCACCGTCGCGCCCACATCTTCCACGCTGATGCGCGCCGTTTCCAGCGCCGCCAGAGCCTCCTGAAATTTCGGTTCGTACCGGACCAACTCTTCGACCTGCTTCTGCGCCGCCCGCAGCGACGACGCCGTCGATCCGTTGCCCTCGTACAACAGATCAAACGCATTCATGGCCGCGTTGTAAATTTTCTCCGCGTTGGCCAGTACACGTTTTTCGCCTTCGAGCCGCTCGTCTTCTCCGCCCTGCAAGCGTGCCTCTTCAATCTCGCGCTTCTGGAAAATCCACAAATCCACCAACCGCAGCCGGTCCTGCTCCCCTTGTTCCAGTTCATCGATGCGTGTCCGAATCCCCTTCCACGCCGCGAATCCCGTCTCCACCGCTTCGAGTTCGCTCCCAGCAAATGCATCCAGCAGGCCAAGGCGCGCCGGCCCATCAAACGACAGAATGGACTCGCTCTGGGCGTGGATAGTCGCCAGATGCGGCGCCAGCAGCCGCAACACCGCCACCGTCGCCGGCTGATTATTCACAAACACGCGTCCCTTGCCCCCCGCCGCAATCTCGCGCCGCAGAATCAGCGACCCATCGTCCGACTCATCCAACCCGTTCGCTTCCAGAATTCCAGCCAGAGATTTTTCCGCCGCATTCTCCGCTTCAAACACTGCCGACACCAGTGCCCGCTCTGCCCCCGTGCGAATCACGTCGCTCGAAGCCTTGTCCCCCAGCAGCAGCGCCAGCGCATCCACCAGGATCGACTTCCCCGCCCCGGTCTCGCCCGTGAGCAGGTTCAACCCCTGCCCGAACTCCACCACCAGGTTGTCGATGACCGCGTAATTCTCCAGCCGCATTTCAATCAGCACGTGATGTCCTTGGTCAGTTGAAGCAGAAACCCAAAGTTTTGCGCAGCATAACATGAAACCCGCGCCCGCGTGGCGCCGCGAAAAAGTAGCGCCGGCGTCCCGCCGGCTGTAGCGGGGGCGTCTCGCCCGCGCACCCCGGTGCGGTCTCATTCGCCGACTGTGCGCCACCGCACCCTCGCACCCGGCATTACCCTAGATAACTCTATCCCCTTGATTTGAAACAATCCCGCCCCTACCATCATCTAAGATACTTCCAATGGCCATTGCCGGACAGTACACCGTCGAAACTCCCCTGCATGCTATCCCTACAACCATGCAGGCCGCAGTCTACCGTGGTGTAAACGATGTCCGCCTCGAAACCGTTCCCGTCCCCAGCATCGGCCCCGGCGAGATGCTCGTCCGGGTTCACTCCTGTGGCGTCTGCGGCACCGATCTCAAAAAAATTTCCACCGGCTCGCACTCCGCCCCCCGCATCTTCGGCCACGAAACCTCGGGAGTCGTCGCCGCAGTCGGCGAAGGCGTGCAGACCTACCGCCCCGGCGACCGCGTCATGGTCTTCCACCATATCCCCTGCCGCCAGTGTTTCTACTGCCAGAACAAGACCTTCGCCCAGTGCGCGACCTATAAGAAAGTCGGATGCACCGCAGGTTTCGAGCCCTCCGGCGGCGGCTTCGCCGAATACGTCCGGGTCATGGACTGGATCGTCGAACACGGCACCGTCCGCATCCCCGACGACGTGTCCTTCGAGCAGGCCTGCTTCGTCGAACCGGTCAATACCTGCATGAAAGGCATTGAAGCCCTTCGTCTCCGCCGCGGCGAAACCGTCCTGGCCATCGGCCAGGGTCCCATCGGCATCTTATTGAGTGTGTTAGCCAAAGGTACTGGGGTTACCTTAATTACTTCCGATTTGTATCCCGAGAGGCTTAGAATAGGAGCAAGTTTCGGATTAGACCTAACAATTAATGCCTCGCAGACAAACGTAGTCGAGTGCGTCCGCGAGTTGACCGAGGGGCGTGGCGCCGATGCGGTGATTCTCGCGGTCGGCGGCAATTCCCTGATTCGTACCGCGATGGATGCGGCCCGTCCCGGTGGCCGGATATTGCTGTTTGCGCAAACGCAGCATGGGGAGGCATTGATCGATCCCGCAGCCATCTGTGTCGATGAGAAAAGTCTGGTCGGTTCCTACAGCGCCTCGGTCGACCTGCAGGAAGAGTCAATCCGATTTGTGATGAACCGAGAAATGGATCTGGAACGGCTGGTCAGCCACCGCTTCCCGCTCTCCGAGAGCCCGCAAGCCCTGGATCTGGCCGCCCATCCCCAGCCATCGTCAATGAAGATCATGATTCAGCCCGG
>DATHQJ010000394.1:0-7274 GCA_035482825.1 Binatus sp. (SeqCode)
TATCTCCTCCGCGACCCGCGCCAGAAAGGCGAAGCCTGGAAAGATCTGCAAATGGTAATGAAGTTCCTGGGCCTCGAGCCCCCAAAGAAAACTGACTAGACGACTTGTCATGCTGAGCGCAATCGATCATGCGCAAAGCGAATGATCGACGGAGTCGAAGCATCCCTACCCTCTGCATGAATCTTGCCCGTGCCTGCGGGGCCCTCGCTCCCCATGGTTTATCCTTGCTAACCAATGCCCGAATTCTGCGACGTCGCCGTCCCCGTCCCGCTCGACATGGTCTTCACCTACCGTGTCCCCGCGGACGCCGCGCCCGTCGTCGGCGGACGCGTGCTGGTCCCGTTCCGTCAGCAGCGCATGACCGGCATCGTCGTCGAACTGCACGACCGCAAACCCAACGTCACCACAAAAAGCATCCTCACTGTACTCGACGCCGCGCCCGTGCTCGACGAGCAATTGCTGCAACTCGGCCGCTGGATCGCCGATTACTATCTCGCCCCGCTCGGCGAAGTCTTCCGCACCATGCTCCCCCTGAACGCCGAGTTCAAACGCTCAATCGGCTACCGCCTCACCGAAACAGGCGAAATGACACTTCATCAGGCCGGCGTCTCCGGATCGTCCGCCCGCTCGCGCCGCACTCCCGAAGAACAAGCCGCCGAATTTCGCGTGCTTGATTACCTGGCCTCTCGCGTTTCAGACGAAGTCGACCGTGGGGTGCCCCACCTCTCGCCGCTGTTGCGAGACGTGGAAACCACCGTCGATGCCCGCGCACTCATCCGCGAAGAGACTCTCCGCTCCGCCACCAAAGTCTCCCGCGCCCTCCTTGCCGGAATGGTCCGCAAGAAATGGCTGACCCGCGAAGACGCATCCGCGCCTCAAGACGCTACGCGCACGATAAAGGTTGCTGTACTGAAATCCGCCGAAGGCAAACTCAACGACAACCAGCGCACCCTCATCGACGCCCTCGCCGCCTCCGGCGGAAAAGTTCCCGTTGCCACGCTGCAATCGTTGGACGTCCCGCAATCCACCCTAGCCACGCTGGTCCGCCGCGGCCTCGTCGAGATTCTCGAGGAGCCGGCCGAGTTCGCCGTCTCCCGCTCCAAGCCCCGCCCATCGCTCTTCGACTTCGATTTGAACGCCGCCCAGCAATCGGCCCTCTCGCGCATGCGGCAAAGCGTCGCAGCGCATAAATTCTCCGGCATGCTACTGCACGGCGTCACCGGCTCAGGCAAAACCGCGGTCTATCTGGCCGCTATGCGCGGAGTGCTCGAGGCGGGAGGCTCCGCCATCCTGCTCGTCCCCGAGATCGGCCTCACGCCCGCCGTCGCCGCCGACCTGCATCAGATCTTCGGCGACGAAGTTGCCATCCTACATTCCGCCCTGTCGGACAAGGAACGCGCCGAGCAATGGCACCGCATCAAGCGCGGCGACGCCCGCATGGTCGTCGGCACGCGCTCCGCAGTCTTTGCCCCGGTTGCCGATCTCGCCCTCATCATCGTCGATGAAGAACACGACTCTTCCTACAAGCAGGAAGAAACCCCGCGCTACCACGCCCGCGACGTTGCCGTAGTGCGCGCCAAAATGTCGAACGCTGTCGTTGTGCTTGGCTCGGCCACCCCGTCGCTCGAATCTTATTTCAACGCTAAGAAAAACAAGTACGCTCTCATCGAGTTGCCCGACCGTGTCGAGCTGCGCCCGCTGCCCGAAGTCGAGATCATCGACATGCGCCAGGAGTTTCAGGAAACCGGTCACGAGCAGGTCATTTCCCGCAAACTCGCCGCCGAAATCAAAGAACGCCTCGACAGCCGATCGCCCATCAAAGAGCAGGTCATGGTCCTGCTCAATCGCCGCGGATATTCACCGGTAGTCCTCTGTCGCACCTGCGGCAAAAAGCTCGAATGCCAGAACTGCGCCATCGCGCTCACCCATCACAAGCGCGAGCACAAAATGGTCTGCCACTATTGCGGCTTCACCGCGCCCGTGCCGAAAGCCTGCGTCCATTGCGGCAGCGAGTATGTTTATTTCCTCGGGACCGGATCGGAAAAACTCGAAGAGCTATTGCACGGCATGTTCCCGCAAGCGCGCATCGCCCGCCTCGACCGCGACACCGTCCGCAGTCACGAAGATTTCGAGCGCGCGCTCAATGCCTTGAACGAAGGCGAACTCGATCTCCTGGTCGGCACCCAGATGATCGCCAAAGGCCACGACATTCACGGCGTAACATTAGTGGGAGTGGTCGGAGCGGACGCCGCACTCGGCCTGCCAGACTTCCGTGCCGCCGAGCGCACCTTCCAGCTCCTCACCCAAGTCGCCGGACGCGCCGGACGCGGCCAAACCCCCGGCAAAGTCGTCCTGCAGACATATTTTCAGGATCACTACGCCGTGCAGTATGCCGCCCGCCACGACTTCATCGGCTTCTACGAAAAAGAACTGCAATTCCGTAGCTGGATGCACTACCCTCCCTACTCCGCCCTGGCCAACGTCCTGGTGCGCAGCGACAAACTCGACGATGCGCTGCAATGGTCGGGAACCTTAGGAAAGTGGTTCGACACGACTCGTCACGAAGGTGTCCGCGTGCTCGGCCCGGCGTCCGCGCCCATCATGCGCCTGAAGCGCGACTACCGCTACCACTTCGTGCTCAAATCCCCCAGCCGGAAAAATCTCAACACAACCCTCCGCGCCATGCTGGCCTACGCCGCAGAAAAAAAAATTCCCCGCACCCAGGTAATCGTCGACGTCGACGCCCTGTGGCTGATGTGATAGCGATCGCCGCGTTCCCGGTTCCCCTTATTTTTTGTCCCGCCTCTTGTCCCCCTGCGAATCCTCGTCCCCGATAAATGTCATCCCATGCGGGCTGACCATTCCGGTGACCACGTTCGTAAGCACGCCCGTGTTGAGATCCAGATTTCCTACCGAGGTCGGCGCCGCCGAGTATGCGGCTGCTGGCGAGAAGATGTCCTTAGAGATCGCATAGATCGTTTCGCCATCACGATCCGAAACCAGGATCACACCATGCGACGATGTGGCGTAGACGGTGTCATCAATTTGCACCGGCAACCCGTCCAACGTAAGCCCCAGATGATAGACGCTCTGATCGACCGCTCCCGCATGGTGCACGATGATCAGTTCCGCGTCAGCCTGACTGTCGAGCACCAAATCTCCAAGCGGGTCGAACGACATCGAATCCGGATCTTGAAGGTTCAGCGCCACCGGAGTGTCTGTGGGGATATCCGTGACAATCGCATCGCCCAGCAGCACAGGGCTGACGTTCACCGTGTTTCCTTTCAGTTCCGCGCGCGCAATCGCGGGAGCAGTGTTCGGATTGATCAGGGGATTGGACGCACTGATGAAGACGTCGTGTCCTCGGAAGGCGATGTCGTCGTAGCCTCCACCGTGCGCCGTCGGCCCGAATGTGTACACCTTCTGGCTCCGGCTTTCCGGATTGATGATCACCAGGTTCGGATTCCCATCTTCGTTTTGCATCGCCCACAGATGTTTCGTGTTGGGGTCAACCTTCAGCCCGTCATTGTGGCCCTTCACGCTATAAGTGGTGATCACGTTGCCCTTGCGATCATATTCGACAATCGTGCTGCTCTTTCCATCCGAGCCGTCCGTCGCCACTCCATTGCCGAAGCCGACGAAGACATGATCGTCCAGGACGGCGATGGAGTCGGGTTGAGAGTAAACTCCCGTAACACTAGTTGCGAAAACGGAGACGGTGTAAGGGACCACCGCGGTGACTTGCGCGAACGCAACAGCGGCCGTGAGGGTGGCACAGAGGACGGTCATTCGCAGCGCGATCCTGAGCACGGAATGGGAAACTTGCATGACTGCTTCTCCTTTGAGTGGGATGTCCGGGAATCCGGACGTATCGATGCTTAGATTCGACGGGAAAGGGTCGTGATTGTTAACAGTCTGTGAATCTATGCGCCGACGCCGCGGGTTTCGAAGCTATCGCACCATCATCCGAAATGGCGAAATCGTAAACGTCAGCGCCAGCATGATCACCGCCAACACAGCCAGAGACCACCGACTCGCCGGCAGCATGGGATATTCCGGAGCCTGCTCTTGCCGGTACGTCAGCGCGTTCATCAAGATCAGTAGCCCCGCCCACACTAGCCAGCCCACATAGTTACGCCCCAAAATCGCCAGAGCGATTACCGTCATCCACGAAATCACCCGGTGCGCGCGCGGCGCCAGCGCGTACACAATGTGCCCGCCGTCCAGCTGGCTGCTGGGCAGCAGGTTCAGCGCGGTTGCAAACATGCCCACCCACGCCGCCACAGCTGTGGGATGAAGATAGATCCGGCTCAGCGGCAACACTCCCACGGCAAGATTCGGCGCAATCACGTGCAGCACGCTTTGCATCACGTGGAAGATTGCCGGAAATCCCAATTGCACGTCGGAAGGCCCAACCCCGGGAGCAAGCGGTTTTGAGAGCGCCAACGCCACCGCCAGCGCGCCGACGGCCACCACAAATCCCGCGATCGGCCCGGCAATGCCAATATCGAACAACGCCGCCCTCGACCGGATCGGCGCCTTGATGCGAATCACCGCTCCCAAAGTTCCAATCAAGGTCGGCGCAGGAATAAAAAATGGCAGCGTCGCGCGCACTCCGTAATACCGGCAAAACAAATAGTGCCCCATCTCATGCGAGAACAGAATCCCCAGCAGCGTCACCGAAAAGGGAATGCCGAGCAGCAGCCGCGACGGCTGCTCCAGCACCCACCGCAAAGGGAAGAACGGAAGCCATTCTCCACGGTAAGCAAACTGCGGCAAATTTTGCAGAAAGTTGAACTCCATCCGCGCTCCCACCACCAGCGTGGTGAAGCAGGTCGCCGCCAGCAACAACCCGTGCAGCCAGTAGCGCTCTCCCGGCGGCCGTCCAACCGGCCTCGGAAGCGTCTGGTAAAACTCGATCGTGGAAGTGGGAATCGGGGAATTAGGTTCCGACATGATTCTTGGATGGGATGCCCGAACTTGGGTCCTTCTCTGATGCTACTACTGCTACTGAACGGTGGGAAAACGCCCGCACAAGAAGCCGGAAGCCGAGAGCCGGAAGCCGCTAGTCAATCGACTGCAATTCTTTCCCCGGCTTAAACCGCACGGCCCTTCCTGGCGGAATGGACACTTCGGCTCCGGTGCGCGGGTTGCGCCCAATCCCAGTCTTCCGCGGACGAACGTTGAACACTCCAAATCCCCGCAGCTCAATGCGATTGCCGCCGGCCAGCGCCTTCTTCATGCTCTCGAAGACAGTTTCCACGGCCAGCTCGGCCTTGGTCTTGGTGATGCCGGTCTTGGCCACCACTTCGTTGATGATGTCGAGCTTAATCACAAGCGGCTCCCGGGTTTAGGCTCAAAACGACGCAGGGTCAAAACCACGCTTCAAGTTATTGATGCTAAGGGGGATAAGTCAGATTGTCAACGGGAGCATCTAGCCCGTAAACCGGCGGCCATGGCCTAAGCTATATTTGTCATCCTAGCGCGCAACCCGATACAAATACTTGACCCTGGAGTTTCCGCGAGAGCGGGAGATCATCGAGGCAGATATGTTCAACAACTTGCCCGCACCCATCCTGCTCGACATTGCAATTTTCTTTACCGCTTTGTCGTGGGGATTTGGCTTCTATATTGCCGATCGAAGGGTGCACATATTCTCGTCGCTCGCAATCGGCTGTTTTGTATGCTTGTTGGGATACAGCGTCGCCAGTCTCGGTGCGCCCGTGTGGATTGTCGTGGCCGCCCCAGTGCCCTTGGATCTGCTGCTACTCTGGTACGTCCTGAGGCAGCCGCGAAAAATGCTCATCGCTTACCCAACAATCTGGCTCATCTACATCGTCATGCACATCGTCATCAGTGCATTGTTTCGCTACGACTCTCTGATTCCTGCTTGGCGATTGCATTCCTGAATGCCAGGCATGCCGAAAACCGAAAATCGCGCAGCCTACGTGATGCGCAAATACGTCGCATACTCCTGATCCTCAATCGCCGTAAACGGCAACATCTTCAACGCTCCGCCTGCCGTCTGAACTTGCCAACTCTGCGCCCCATTTCGTTTCGCCGCCAGCAATTGTTCTCGCGTCACCTTAGGCTCTCCGTCGGCGATCGCAAACGACACGATCGGCCCCACCAGCAGCGCCACAGTCTCCGCATGCTGTGCATCCACCGGCTCTAGCCTCGTCCTCATTGGCAATTCAAGATCAATCCGATCCCCGTTCTTCCACTCACGCTCGACCCGCGCAAAACTCCCCGCCGCAACCGCCACCCGCTTGCCATTCACTGACACTGACGCTCCTTCAGCCCACGCCGGAATCCTCAGACTCACCGCCCACTCCGCCGCCCGCGACGCCTTCACCTCAAACTGCACCAGTGAATCGTATGGATAGTCACTCTTCTGCGTCAGTTCAAGTTGCGCCCCGCCTTGCGTCCACTTCAACGTCGATGGAATATAAAGATTCACATACACGCCGTCTGCATCTCGAAAATAGGTATTGATCCGATAGTCCGCCGCCACCTGCGGCAGCGTACCCGAGCAGCACGCCCACCGCTCCTTGTGATAAACCTTGCGTCCTTTGAAGTTGTAGTCCGAGTAGTAGTAAGTCCGGCCATCGGCTTCCAGCGGCAACGCTCCCAGCACCGTGTTGTACATCACGCGTTCCATGCTGTCGCCGTAGTGTGATTCACGCGTCACGCGCAGCAGGTAGCGGGTCAGCTTAAAGTGCGCATACGAGCCGCAAGGAGTTTCGAAGCTGCTGTGCGTATTACTTAGGCTTTCCAGCACATCAGGGCTGCCCGCGGACCGGAGCTTTTCGTCGGGACCCCAGCCTCCCGTCACAAAGCTTTGTTCAGCCAGCATGGCGAACCCGTTCCTCGCCGCTCGCAGATGTCTTTTGCTGCCCGTCGTTAGATAGGCTTGCATCGCCGATGACAGGGCGTTCACGTAACTGTAGGCATGGCGGCCGGCTAAAACATTTTTGTCTTCCGCCAGCGATCCGAAGTAGTCATCGTCCATATATTGCATGGCCAGCGCGCGGTACCGCGCCCCCGCACCGCGCTGGTGTGCGAGAAACAAGTTCTCCGGGATGGTGTACGACTCGTCCCAGGTATACGACTCGTCCGTGTCAGGGCGCCAGCTTTGACCATGCTCCACAGCTTTGCCCGGCAGGTGCGGCAAAGCGGCATCTGTTGTACGCTCCAGTATTTGAAATGCGTCCGGGTCGGCGGCAAACTCATGCGAATCGATCAGACCGCATACGAGTTTGTCGTAGCAATAA
>DATHQJ010000395.1:0-12645 GCA_035482825.1 Binatus sp. (SeqCode)
TCCATTCGGCGGCAAGTAGTGAATCCCGAGACGCGAATTGACCGTGGTCAGCAACACGCGGCCGTCGCGCGCCACGTCCTGCATCACGATCATTCCGCCCGTCTGCGAAACCAGCCGTTGCGCGCCCGACAAAGTCACCGCATAGAGTGCAGGATCGCCACCAGGTTGTCCGCCCGAAAACCAGATTTCATGATTGTCCGGTGACCAGTTCAAGGCGCCGATGGAGCGCCATCCTCGCGAAAGAACTTGCCGGGGATGGTTGGGACCGACTACACACACCGCATAATCCCCAACTTCAACATCGAAATCAAAAAACGCAACCAGCTTGCCGTCGGCCGACACTTGCGGCATCATCGGAGGCCGCTTCTCGGTTTCGTACAATACCGTACCCACGGGATATTCCAGCCGGAACTTTCCGCCCACACTGCGCACGACCGCCAGCGATTCCTGATCTGGCCCCCAGTCAGCGCCACTCACGCCTTCCAGCACTTCCCGCGGCGCACCTCCGCCATAGGGCACGCGCGCCAGTGTGCCCACGTCCTCTCCACCCAACAGAATCGCCATCTCGCCGCGCTGCGAGATCGCGAGCACGCGCGCACTGGGCAGCGCCAGCGGCTGCGCTTCACGATTGCCCGGCTGCGCGGAAAACAATGTTGACGGCGCGCCGTCCCACTCGGCGCTGTACACCACGGTATCCCCCGGAGCGAATTTCGCCGACGTCACATCCCCGCGGCGAAAGGTCAGGCGCCGGTACGACGGAGGCTCGGTGGGAGCACTAAATCTTTGCTCATAAGAAATACGCAACCCGAGTCCCAACAGAATTCCCGCCAGCAATCCCACCCCCGCCCAGATTCTGATCCGCGAACTATCGCGCGGACTCGGGGCCGGACTCGCGAGAGCAAAGTTTCCCGAGTCCATATCCTCGCGCAACTCTTCCAGCGCCACCTTCACGTCCGCCATGGTTTGCCAGCGGCGCTCGGGATCTTTCTTCAGGCAGCGGCTGATGATCCGGTCCAGTTCCGGCGGAACCTCCGCCGCCGTCTGCGACGCCGGCTGCGGATCCTTGTAGAGCACGGCCGATAGCGACGACAGCTTGGAACCGCCCGCAAAGGCGCGCTGACCCGTCGCCATTTCGTAGAGCACCGAGCCAAAGGAAAAAATATCGGACCGCGTGTCAACTTTCTTGCCGTCCGCCTGCTCCGGCGACATATAGGCAACCGTCCCCAGGATCGTCCCCTCTTCCGTCAGCGGCGACCCTTCACCATGCAGGGTTTCGGCATAAGCATCGGCGCCGGACGACTCGCTGAGCTTCGCCAGTCCGAAATCAAGAATCTTCACTACGCCCTGCGGGGTCACGATCACGTTCGACGGCTTCAAATCGCGATGCACAATTCCCGCCGCATGCGCCGCGGCCAGCCCATCCGCGATCTGCGCGGCATACTTCAACACCTCCCGAATCCGCAGCCCCTTCCGCCCAATCAGGTGATCGAGCGTGTCTCCCGCCACATACTCCATGGCGATGTAAGGTACGGGCTTGCCCTCGATTTCCTGCGTATCGATGTCGTAAATGGTGACGATATTGGGATGATTCAGCGACGAAGCAGCCTTGGCTTCCTGCACAAAGCGCCGCTCGCGTTCCGGGTTGAGAGCCGCAGCGGACAAAATCTTGATCGCCGCGGTTCGTCCCAGCCGGGAGTCCACCGCCTTGTAGACCACACCCATACCTCCGGCTCCGAGCTTGGCCTCAATGCGATACGAGCGGAGTGATTTGCCGATCATGGGCGCTGTCCTGAATGCGCGGCCCCGACTAGCAGCACGAAATCTGCGCCGCCGCAGCCCGCCACCAATGAACAACCTCAAACCAAAGCCGTGAAAAGAATGCGGAGAAAGAACTCAGATGCAGCCATCCGCGGACGACTTCATAGTCTCTCGACAAAGCCAGTGCGACCCGATCTGCCCCTGCTTCATGAAGACTGAGAGAATGCAATTCTACTCCACAAACCACGCCGGGTTGTTTTTCGCATTCCCGGAAGTCCGACCCTGGCGACAGCGATTGCCGGTCAAACCTGTCTTTTTCGTCCCCAGTGATACCGGGTTATTAAGCGCGTCGGTGATATTTACCGACAATGCCTCTGGCTCGCCGCAAACGATTTCGCTGAGTGGTACAGGGATTGAACGTAGAAGCAACCCTAATTCCACGGCACGTTGATACGAGCAGAGTTTAGTCAAGACTTGGCTGTGCCCTCGGAACGAAGCGCTTCTCGAACCGCATCCTCAACCGACATCTCCCAACCTGACGACCACATCTGCAGGCTTCCGGTATTTGTAAGCGTTTTGCGTGCTGGTTCCAGCTTGCTTTCCAGTCGGGTATGCTCCGCAGGAATGAGGGGAGCGCTGATTCGATGACGCAAAGCGCCGGCGGCTCCTGCCAGACGCAATGCCTGCTCGGGCCTGGATTGCGCAGCTGCGCTGACTGCTAAACACTCAAGCACCCGGGCGATACCACGCTTGTGTCCCAAGTCCTGAAACATCCTCAGGCTTTCACCATAAAGGCGCTCAGCGTCGAGATAGTTTCCTTGGGATGCACTTAGCCTGGCTAGGTCGCCTATAGCGCTCGCAATGCCCCACTTGTCTCCCAACTGCGTGAATAACGCGAGACTCCGTTCGTAATAGGAGCGCGCCCTGGCGAAATCAGCAGTTTCGCGCACGAGATCGCCTTGATAATTCAGCGTCCATGCGATACCCGCATTGTCGCCAGCATCCCGGAAGATGGCCAGACATTCGTCATACAGTGCGGAGGCGCGCGCATAGTCGCGCTGCAACCTCAGCACATTCGCCAGATTGCTCAATGCGCGGGCAGTATCGACCGAACTGCCCAGCTCTCTCCACGTCGAGACACACTGCTCGAAGAGTGAGGACGCAGTCGCGAGATCCCCGCGATCTCTGGCGGTAACTCCCAAAGCATTGAGTGCCACGGCAACTCCGCGGGAATCATGCAGACCACGGCAGCTCTCGAGACTTTCCTCTTGCCATTTCTGAGCGGAAGCGAAATCCCCTTGCGCGGTTGCGAAAATCGCAGTGTAAAACAGCAGACGAGCGCGTAAGGTGGGCTGAGCCGATCCCGACAATTTAAGGAGCCTCTCCAGGAACGCGCGTCCTTCAGCAAAGTGTTCCCTCATCTCCCAGAAGTGAAAAAGAGCGGAGCCGAGGCGCATGCCCCATTCCGAATCACCGGTTCTGATCAGGAATTCCAAAGCCTCGCGGAAGTTATATAGCTCGAGATCGAAACGCGCGAGCCATTCGGGATGAGTGCTCAAATCTCCGCCGCACTCCTCCGCGAGCACCACGTAATAGGCGGCATGGGCGCGGCGAGTAGCAAACTCTTCGCCACTCTCCGTCAGGCGCTCCAAAGCGTACTCCCTGATTGTGGAGAGCACGAGAAAACGCGTCTCCGCCGCAGGCTGCTCGAGTTGCTGGGCCAAGCTCTTGTCCACCATGGATGCCATCCCATCGAGCACATCCAAGCCGAGGTCGGCTCTGGTGTCACCCACCGCTTCGACAGCCTCCAACGTGCAACCTCCGATGAACACCGAAAGCCGGCGGAACAAACTTTTCTCGGCCGCGTTGAGCAGACTGTAACTCCAGTCCATTGCCCCACGAAGAGTTTGGTGGCGCACCGGCAAGTCACGCGCCCCGCCAGTTAACAGGATCAGCGAGGATTCGAGGCGCGTCAACATAGCGGCCGGCGAAAGCATTTTGATGCGCGATGCGGCAAGCTCGATCGCGAGAGGGAGACCGTCCAGCCGGGCGCAAATGCTAGCGATGGATGGTGCGTTTTCTTTCGTGACCGCGAAGTCACGCTTCACAGCTTTCGCGCGTTCCAGGAAGAGAGCGACGGCAGGGAAACGTGCTAGAAACTCAGGCGTGGAAATCGAGGTCAGTTCAGGCGTTGCGAGGGGCGGGACGGGGAATTCATATTCCCCGTAAACATGGAGCAACGCCTGGCTGGTCACAACTATCTTCAGATTAGGGTTTAGAGTGAGCAGTTCCGCGATGTCGGCACCTGCAGGAATAAGATGCTCGAAATTGTCGAGCAATAGGAGCATAGGGTGGGCCAGTCGACGCACATACTCCCTCACGGTCTCGCGCGACGGTTCGCCGGGTACCTCCCGTAGTCCTATCGCTTGAGCAATTGCTGTAGTCATCGCCTGCTTTTCCGCAATAGTCGAAAGGGAAACGAAACAAACACTACCGGCACTTTCATCCGACAGCTCGCCAATCACCTGCAGGGCGAGCCGGGTCTTCCCAATCCCACCAGGCCCCGTCAGTGTAACCAGACGCACGTCCTCGCGGTTCAGGAGTTGCCGAAGATTCGCCACTTCGCGTTCACGCCCGATGAAGACCGTACGTTGTACGGGCATGTTGTTCGAACGAGCGACGGCAGGTCGGGTATCGGGATCTATCCGTAAGTCGCGGACTTTAGCCAGATCACGAGCCAGATCTCGGGTTGATGCGTAACGCTGATTCGGGTCCTTGGCCAGGCACCTCTCCATGATCCAGAAGAAAGGTGCGGGTGCGTGCACCTCTACGGAGTGCAGGCGCCCCGGCTGATCGCGAAGAATGGCGACCATGATTTCCGCTTTGCCTCTTCCCGGAAAGGCGGGATGCCCATGGACCATCTCGTAGAGCACTGCTCCGAAAGAAAATTGATCGGAGCGAAAATCCACAGCGCGGCCGTTGGCCTGCTCGGGTGACATGTAGCCGACAGTTCCCATGACTGTTCCTGGGTCCGTCAGCGAACCCATCAAGGTGGGCGCATCCGACTTCTGAGCGTTGAAACCGGAAGGCTTTGCCAGACCAAAATCCAGGATCTTGGCGGTGCCGTCTGGAACAACCATCAAGTTCTCAGGCTTCAGATCACGATGGACGAGGCCAGCCTCGTGGGCTTTGGCAAGACCGTCGGCGATCTGGGTTGCGATCGTGATAGCCTTCCGAAATGGCAGCGGACCAGAAGCCAGCAGCTGCCTCAGCGTCTCACCGCAAATCATCTCCATAGCGATGTAGTGCGTGTCGTTCTCGTGTCCAAGCTCGTAAATGGTTACAATGCTCGGGTGGTTCAGCGCCGAGGCAGCTTCCGCTTCGCGCTGGAAACGGCTGAGCGCCTGCGCGTCATGCGCCACATCGTCAGGCAAGAACTTGAGAGCCACAAAGCGGCCAAGTTGGGTATCCTTCGCCTTGTAGACCACACCCATGCCACCTTCACCCAATCTTTCAATGACGCGATAATGCGAAACTGCAGTCCCGATCAGGCTCGTCCCAGTGTCTTTTTGTTTGGCGGCCAGTTTGCCTGCGACCTCCAGCGCAGGCTTCTCGATAAAATGTTCTGCGTTTCTCTCATGAGCCAGCAGCGACTCCACCTCGCAACGTAGGTCGTCGTCACCTCGACAAGCCGATTGGAGGAAATCGGCGCGGAGGCTTTCGTCTAGCTCCAAAGCCTGCTGGCAAACTTCTTCCACGCGACGCCAGATTTCAGGATTCATGGCTCATTCCGCCCCGGCTCAGCTCGCGCAACAACCAGATCTTGGCTAATCGCCAGTCCCGGATTACAGTGTCGCTGGAAACGCCTAAGACTTCGGCCGTTTCCTCGACACTCAACCCCCCGAAAAATCTCAACTCGACAACTTTGCTTTTTCGTTCATCCACCGCAGACAACGCCTTCAAGGCGTCGTCCAGGGCCACAAGATTTACGTCGGGTTCGTTGCACACCGACGGACTCTCTTCCAGAGAAATGTGAGGGACGGCGCCGCCACGTTTCAAATAACCACGCGAGCGGGCAAAATCGATCAGAATTCGACGCATCAACTGTGCTGATACGGCAAAGAAATGCGCCCGATCCTGCCAGTTCACCTTTCTGGAGTCCACCAACCGTAGATAGGCTTCGTTGACCAGTGCCGTAGTTTGCAGTGTGTGGCCGGGGCGTTCTCCCGCCATGTAGCGTCGCGCGATGTTGTGCAATTGCCGGTACACCAGTGGAGTCAGCTTTTCCAGAGCCGCCTCGTCACCGACACTCCAGGCTTTGAGTAGCCGCGTGACCTCGTGGGTCGGGGACAGATCCAAGCAGGCCTCCGATTTTCAATAAATTACAACGAAGACAGCCAAAAAGCCTAGCGGTCCGCGTGAAAGGCCGATATTGACGAGTTTTTCATCTTCGTTGCGGTTTCTATCGATTAATTCCCGCCTTACTAGATAGAGGCATGCGGCTCGGCTTTTACAGAAAGCAGAATGCGCCTCCTCAATACTTCGCTACAGGAGAAAACAAAATGATGACGAAAAAGCACGCCGCTACACTGCTCATCCTGATGTTGGTCGGGTTGACGGGGTTGGTAAACGCACAGGTGTCCACCCTGATGAAGGCGCAGATTCCCTTCGACTATGTCGCGAACGGCAAGACGATGTCAAAGGGCGAATGCGTAATCGCAGTTGTCACCAATGGATCAACATTTCTCACAATCCGCAGCGGGGAACGAACCGTCGTTGCCCTCTCAATTGTCGATGGGTCGCCGAACACGAGCAAACAGACAGCGCTTGTGTTTCACCGATACGGCAACCGGTACTTCCTGGCCGGCGTGAAGCGCGCAGGAGCCGTTGGGTACTCGCTGCCCACGAGCAGACACGAAAACGAACTACGCGCCCAGAACGTTAGGGAGGAAGTACTTACGCTCCTTGCATCCGCGAACTAGACCAGCAACTGGCTCCTAGGGAGGGAACGGAGTTTAACTCTGTTCCCTTTTTGAGTCTCTTCGTTGCGGTTTTTTTCGATCAATTCCCGCCTTATTAGACAGAGGCATATAAGTCCGGGACCACTTTGGCTTTTTCTTCAAAAAAACCTTAGGAGAGTTGAAAACATGAAAAAGATGCCGTTGGTTGCTTTACCTTGCTCGACGCTGTTGGTAGTCTTCCTGACCCTTTCCTCCATTGCCTCGGCGCAGCACAAGATGCCGTCATCGGCGCAGGAAGATCAAAACCAGCTCGTTCAACACGTTCGCAATGCCACGCAGCAGTACCTGGATGTCAACAACGCCATCGCAGCTGGCTATGCCCCGTTGTATGGCTGTGTCAGCGGCTCCGACCACGGGGCGATGGGCGTGCACTACCTCAATGGCAACTTGATCAACGGAACGATTAACGTAGCACAGCCGCAAGCCCTGATCTACGAGCCTCAGCCGAACGGTAAACTGAAACTGGTCGGCGTGGAGTTTATTACTCTCGCTTCGACCTGGCTACAGAACAACACCGCTCCTCCCGTTCTGGAAGGTCAAGTGTTCCTGTACGTCGACAGCCCAAACCGGTACAACGTACCGGCCTTCTTCGAGCTACACGTCTGGGCGTGGCGGAACAACCCGAAAGGCCACTTCGTGGACTGGAATGACCATGTGACTTGCGCGAATGAATAGATGGACGGGAGACGTCGGCTAAAACCGTGCGTCTCCCCTGCTCTTTGATTCGAAGACTGAGAAGTAGATCCCCACGAAAAGAATTCCAGACTTCAGCGAGGTCCGACGCTGGCTGCAGCCCTCTGATCAGCCTCTCCCTTGGGCGATTACAACTAACGGGCGGCGCACAACGCTGCGGGCAACGATCGCTCTGGACGATCCAGCCCATTTAATTTTTCTTTCTTGACAGGCCCGATCAGCCAATCGTAACCTTCCTGAATTCTAGTAGCCTTTGGGCTTTATAAGATATCCGCAGTGCAACAGGTGATGCGATGACTGGAAAGCTCTGGTTGTCCTCCGCAGCCCTTGACACGCCCCGAAAACCCAGCCTCCGCAGCCTGATGATGGCGGCCGCACTTCTGGCCAGTCTGGCCGCGGGTGCTTGTGTTCCCGCATGGAGCCAGGCCAGCACTTCGGTGCGGGGCACGGTCACCGATCCTGGCGGGAACGCAATCGTCGCCGCCAGCGTTGTGCTCGCAAACTCAGAATCCAAGACCGAGCGCAGCGCGACCACGGGAGGCCAGGGAGAATACCAGTTTCTTTTTGTCCCCCCGGGAACCTACACCCTCACGGTGAAGGCGACGGGCTTCCGCAGCTACGAGCAGAAGGGGCTCGCCTTGCTGGTGAATACGCCGGCCACGGCCAACGTTCAGCTTAAGGTGGGCGCGGCGGCGGAAGTCGTGACTGTCACCTCGGAGATTCCCGCCGTCGACCTGGTGGATGCCTCGCTGGGCAATTCGTTTGATGAGCGGCAGGTGCGCCAGATTCCCCTCGAAGGCCGAAACGTCCCCGATCTGCTGAGTTTGCAGGCCGGAGTCACCTATACGGGTAGGAATATCGACGATGATCCCTCCCTCAAGGACCAGGACACGCGCAACGGAGCGGTGAATGGGGCGCGGAGCGATCAGAGCAATATCACGCTCGACGGGGTTGACGTCAACGACCAATCGAATGGCTATGCTTTTAAGTCGGTCTTGCCGATCACGCAGGACTCAGTTCAGGAATTCCGAGTCACTACTACGAATTACGGCGCGGACCAGGGCCAAGGCTCGGGTGCGCAAGTGGCGCTGGTAACGAAGAATGGGACCAATACCCTGCACGGCACACTCTACGAATACCTGCGCAACACCATTACCAGCGCCAATGATTACCTGGTGAAGCAATCGCAAGAGCGTATCGGACTCCCGAACAAGCCTCTACAACTGAATCGAAATATCTTCGGGGCGTCGGTCGGTGGGCCGCTTCGCAAGGACAAGCTGTTTTTCTTCACCAATTATGAGGGAACTCGCAAGCGGGAGCAGCAGGGTGCGGAGCGAGTCATCCCAACGCCATCCCTCTGCCAGGGGATCTTTCAGTATGTTAACGCTGGCGGCGGCGGGACCACGGTGTGGAACCCCGCCCAGCTCAAGCTTCTCGATCCCAAGGGCATCGGGATTGATCCCGCAATGCTCGACCTGGTCAATCACACGGGGTATCTCGACAAGACCTTCTGCACCGGCAATACAGTAACCAACGATCCTTTCGCCGGAGATGGTCTGAACTATGCCGGCTTCGTTTTCCGCGCCCCGACCAGCGAGGACAACGATGCTTTCATTGCACGCCTGGATTACCAGCTCACCTCGAACGGCAAACATACTCTTTTTTGGCGCGGCTCCCTGCAAGATTTCCGCAACCAGGGGGCTCCTTTCCTGCCGGGCACTCCTCCGGAACAAACTATCGCGGACCACAGCAATGGGTTTGCCTTTGGCTATGTTTCGATCCTCAGTCCTACCCTGACCAATTCCTTCCATTGGGGATTCACGCGGCAGAGTTTCGGGCTCACTGGCAACTCCGACCAGCAGTGGAATGAATTCCTGGGCTTGGATCAGGGCATCAACTTCAGCCACAGCTACCAGGTGCCGCTGCATAATCTCCTGGATGACGTTTCCTGGACCAAGGGAACCCACAGCTTCCAGTTCGGCGCCGCGATTGGAATCGCTCGTAGTCCACGCACCAGTTATCTGCACTCGAACACGATCGGCCTCGGCACTACTAACTGGACTTCTCCCATCGGTTTCGCGGGTACCAGCAGCACGCTCGATCCGACCAACACCGCTGGGCACCCCGGTATTGTCGGACCTGAACCTCAGACCTCAACCCAGTATGATCGTCCCCTGCTGGCCCTTTACGGCATGATCTCGGACGTGGTTGCCAACTACAACCTTGACAAGAACGGGATCGCCCAAGCGCAGGGATCTCCCGTCAACCGCCGCTATGGTCTGGACTGGTACGAGTTTTACGGACAGGACACCTGGCGCGCCAAGCCGAACCTCACCGTGACCTACGGCCTGCGCTGGTCGTTCTTCCCCGCGCCTTGGGAGACCAACGGGTACCAGACTTTCCCAACTTTCGGGCTGGGGACTCAATTCAATCAGAACGTGAAGAACATGAACCAGGGGATCGGCTACGGCGCAATGGGGCCGATCGAATTCAACCTGGGCCGGGGGCCGGGTTTCTATCCGCTGGAAAAGACCGATGCGTCGCCACGCATCTCGATCGCCTACTCGCCCCGCCCCGCGGGCGGGATGTTCAAGAAGCTTTTCGGCGACAACGACAAGACTGTCTTCCGCCTGGGCTTGAGCCGGGTCTACGACCGCGCGGGTTTCGCGCTTTTGAACAGCTTCGACCAGGTCGGCGCAGCGGGATTGTCCACGACGCTTCAGAATGCTTGCTGCACGTTTGGCATCACCAGCGCCGAGGATTTACCGCGCATCACCGGCATCCACAATATCCCGCAGAACAATATCAACGGCTATCCATTCTTGCAGCCGCCGCCGACAACGATTCCTGCCCCTTGGCCACAGACCCCCCCAAAAAACGCGCAAGCCAACTTGTGGGGAAATGACAACACGCTGAAGACTCCGCACGCCTATACCGTTGACTTCTCCATCGGGCGGGAAATGCCCAAGCGCTTTTCGCTGCAACTGTCTTATGTGGGCCGCTTCGGCCGGCGGCTGCTCACCCAACGCGATCTGACTCAACCGTTGGATATCGTGGATCCGAAAACTGGCATCGACTACTACACTGCGGCTTCGGCCATATCGAATCTGGCTCGGCAGTTTGCCCTGGCGAACAACGGCGGGCAACCGACGAATTATTATCAGGGCTTCCCGACGATGGCGCAGATTGGCAGCGTCACCGCCGCTGGGCTGGGCAAAACGGCCCAGTACTGGATTGACATGGTTCAACCGCTCCGGCCGGGTGCGTCTTACTACACCGACACTTTTGGCACCGGCCTCGTGCCGACGCCGAACCCCGCCGACAGCTTGATCCAGGAAGTCTTCAACATGTATTACAACCCTGGTCTTTCCGTGATCGGCGACGAGATCGTAGGGCTGGCCGATATTGACTCCTACGGCGGGATTGGGGACAACATCGGCTCCGGCTCTTACTACTTCAACGGTCCTCCCGGCTTGCTAGGCAACAACTCCGGCCAATTCTTGAACAATCAGGCGTTCTCGGCGTATGGCTGGAGCTCGATAGGCAGTTCGACATACCATGCGCTGCAGGCCAACCTGAGAAAACAGCTCAGTCACGGTGTTCAGTTCGATCTCAACTATACCTACTCCAGGTCGCTCGATATAACCTCTGCAGCATCACGCGTCGGGTTTGCGGTGTATGGCTACACCAACATCGGGCTTGTCGGAAGCCGCTTGGTCAACGCATTTTCTCCGCGGCTGGCTCGCGCCCCGTCCGATTTCGATCTCACGCACCAACTCAACCTCGACTGGGTCGCCGACCTCCCCTTCGGCAAAGGACGCGCCATTGCCACTAACCCCAGCGGAGTGTTGGATGCATTCATCGGCAACTGGCAGCTTTCCGGCATCGCCCGCTGGACCAGCGGATTTCCCTTCAGCGTGGATGGAGGCCAGCGCTGGCCCACGGACTGGTTCCTAACCGCGGTCACGCAGATGACCACCAGGCCGAAGACGGGCACGTTCAAGGGCAACGGCACGGTCAATGTGTTCGCGGATCCCGCTTCAGCCCAGCAGGACTTTACCCTGCCGCTCCCCGGCCAAGTGGGTTCGCGCAACGTCCTTCGTGGCGACGGTTATGCGGGTTTGGACATGAGCCTGGCCAAGAGCTGGAAGATGCCCTACAACGAAGCCCACAGGGTGCAATTCCGATGGGAAGTGTTCAACGTTCTGAACTTGACGAGATTTAACGCGCAGGGCATCGGGTCGTCGTCTCTGCTCACGTCGTTGACGCAGTCGCCGAATAGTTTCGGCGCCTACACGAGCTTGCTCACACAGCCGCGTGTAATGCAGTTTGCGCTGCGGTATGAATTCTAACGAAGGTGGCGCGGCTTCGGCAGCAATCCCTACGCCAGCTGAGGCCCACACTGCCGGGTTCAATCGTGTAAACGCCCGTTCTCGACAGTTGTCAGTCTCCCTGCGTTAGAATTGGCGAAAGCAAGTCCACGAAATGTTTGAAGAGCTGGTTGCCACAGATTTTCATCTTACTTTGTTCTCTTTCTCACAAGTCTAGTAAGAGAGTGAAGAACAACGGGTTTAAGATGGTGAGCGCGGAAGGAATCGAACCTTCAACCTACTGATTAAGAGTCAGTTGCTCTGCCAATTGAGCTACGCGCCCACGGTGGGGAATTTGGCTGGTAGGACGAACGAAAATTATAGCATCCCGAATCCGATTTTCCCCGGCCAGCTTTCGAAGTGGTGCGCGCCGATATCTTTCACCGAAAGATGGAAAGGCAGGAAGTCACACGAGGTCACCCATACGACGCGTTTCCTTCGTGATACTTCGTGCCCTTTGTGGTTTCAGTTTTTTTCTTTTCCGTCCTCAAAACTGAATTCGTGGGACACTCCGCAATCGCCGCTGGCAATCGCATCGACGTTGAACACCGCTCTCAACGTCGAACCGCACGGACGCGCTTCATGAGGGATACGGAGCGCCGGGAGCCGCGCGCGCTTCCATCACGCACAAGAATTTCTTAATTTCTCTAGGAACGCTGACGAGCTTCCGCCGCCAGTGCTCCGCTCTCGCTCGACACGGGACGCCGCGGCGGCAACTGATCCGCTTGAATCGGAGGGCGATGTTCAACCGTCCCGATCACCGGCGCCTCATCCATGCCGTCAGCGTAGGCCATCGATGCGAA
>DATHQJ010000396.1:0-8710 GCA_035482825.1 Binatus sp. (SeqCode)
CGCCTGCTCTTCGCTTCGATTGGGGTGCCGCACTGCCCCAAGTGCGGGCGCGCCATCAGCCGGCAGTCCGCCGACCAGATTGTGCAGCGGGTGATGGCGCTGAGTCCGGAGGATCGCGTCATGGTGATGGCGCCCATCGTCCGCGGGCGCAAGGGCGAGTTCAAGAAGGAGATGGAGACACTCATCAAGCATGGCTACACCCGGGCGCGCATCGACGGCGAACTGGTCAGCCTGGACGACGAGACGTTAATCGATCTCGACAAGCGGAAAAATCACACCATCGAAGTTGTGATCGATCGACTGCTGGTAAAGCCGGGGATCGAGCATCGCCTGGAAATGTCCGTTGGCCTGGCGATGAAGCTGGCAGGCGGGCTGGTGCAGGTCGCAGTGGTCGGCGGCGACGAGCAGCTTTATTCGGAGAAGCTGGCGTGTCCGGACTGCGGCATCAACGTGCCGCAACTGGAGCCGCGGTCGTTTTCGTTTAACAGCATGTATGGAGCTTGTCCGGAGTGCCACGGGCTGGGCAGCAAATATGATTTCGATCCGGCGAAAGTGATCACCGACTGGTCGAAGCCGCTGCTCGAGGGCGGACTGGGGCCAGGGTCGGCGTCGCAGAATCTGATTCACCAGGTGCAGATTGTGGGCGCGGCTTATGGAATTAACTTGAGCACGCCGTTCGAAAAGTTTCCGGAGAAGACGCAGGATTTTCTGTTGAATGGCGAGCCGGGACGCGGCGGCAAGACCGGTTTTCACGGCATCTTCGGATATCTGAAACAAAATCTGGAGGAGTCGACTTCGGAGGGTTATCGCGATTGGCTGATGGATCACATGTCGGCGACGGAGTGTCCGGCGTGCCATGGGAAACGGCTGCGGCCGGAAAGTCTCGCCGTGAAAGTGAATGGGATGTCGATTGGCGAGTTCACCGCGATGCCGGTCGAGCGCGCGCTGAAAGTGGCGGAGAGCGTCAAACTGGCGGGACGCGAGGCGGCGATTGCCGGGCGCGTCATGCATGAAATTGTCGAACGGCTGCAGTTTTTGAATGCCGTAGGGTTGGGATACATCTCGCTGGATCGCTCGGCGGCTACTTTGTCGGGCGGCGAGGGACAACGCATCCGGCTGGCGACGCAGATTGGATCGAAGCTGCGCGGCGTGCTGTATGTGCTGGACGAGCCCTCGATCGGACTTCACCACCGGGACAACGACCGTTTACTGACTGCGCTCGAAAATCTCCGTGATCTCGGCAACACGGTGCTGGTCGTGGAGCACGATGAAGAGACGATCCGCCGCGCGGATTACGTCGTCGATCTGGGGCCGGGCGCGGGACGGCACGGTGGCAGCCTGGTGGCGCATGGAACGCCGTCCGAGATCATGCGTGATCCCAACTCGCTGACCGGTGCATATATTTCTGGGCGGACGTCGATTACGATGCGGCCGGAGCGGCGGCATGCCAACGGAGCGGCGCTGACGATTCTGGGCGCCAAGGAAAATAATCTGAAAAATCTGGACGTGACTTTTCCTTTGGGCGTGATGACGGTGGTGACGGGTGTTTCGGGGTCGGGCAAGTCGACGTTGGTGAATGACATCTTGTATCGGGCGCTGGCGCGGCAGCTTTACCGCTCGCGCGAGAAATCGGGCGAGCATAAAGCAATTTCCGGCGCGGAGAATATTGATAAAGTTATTCGCATTGACCAGTCGCCGATTGGGCGCACGCCGAGGTCGAATCCGGCGACGTATACCGGAGTGTTCACGCAGATTCGGGATTTCTATGCGATGCTGCCTGAGTCGCGCGAGCGCGGCTACAAGGCGGGACGATTTTCGTTCAACGTTTCGGGCGGACGCTGTGAGGCTTGCCAGGGTGAGGGGCAGCGGCGCATTGAGATGAATTTTCTGCCCGATGTGTATGTGTTGTGCGAAGTCTGCGGCGGGCGTCGCTATAACCACGAAACTTTGGCGGTGAAGTACAAAGGGTATTCGATCGCCGACTTGTTGGAGATGCCGGTTTCCGATTCGTTGCCGATTCTCGAAAATATTCCACAAGTAAAACAGAAGTTGCAGACGCTGGTCGACGTGGGCCTGGGGTACATTCATCTGGGCCAGTCGGCGGTTACGCTTTCCGGCGGCGAGGCGCAGCGCATCAAGCTGGCGCGCGAATTGAGCAAGCGGCAGACCGGCAAGACGCTCTACCTGCTCGACGAGCCAACGACCGGACTGCACTTCGACGATGTGAAGAAGTTGCTCGACGTGCTGCATCGACTGACCGACCTGGGCAACTCGATCATCATCATCGAACATAATATGGATGTGATCCGCAATGCGGATTGGATTATCGATCTGGGGCCCGAAGGCGGCGAAGAAGGCGGACGCGTTGTGGCGCAGGGCACGCCGGAGACGGTGGCTCGCGTGAAGAAGTCGTATACGGGGCAGGCGCTGGCGGGATATTTTGGAAAGGCAGTGGTCAGTTCCCGGTTGCCAGTGGTCAGTTAAAGGAAACTTTTTGTCATTCTCCGAAAATCCGCAGTTTCAGCAGCAGCCGGTAAATGTCGAGGCGCCTGATCCCTTCTCGCTCACTCCTGCGAGCGTCGCGCCGGTTCCAACCGTGCCGCCTCCCATCGAGAATCCGGTGTGGAGCGGGTGGGACGTTTTGTTAATTGCGGGGCTGACGATTCTCTCCATGATCGTGCTGCAGATTCTGGTGATTGTGGGTGCGCTCTGGCTGGTGTATCCGCATTCGAATCTGACGGCGGTGGCGCAGAAACCGATTCTGCTGCTGGTTTCGCAGTTCTTGATCTATGCCGCCGTGGCCGCGTGTATGGTGATGCTGGTCGAGGGCAAGTATCATGTCGCGTTCTGGCAGGCGATCCGGTGGAACTGGCCGCGGTCGGGATGGAAGCTGCTGGCCCTCGGGGGCGGGATGCTGATCGTGCTGGGCATGCTGGAAAGCGTGTTGCCCATGCCGAAGGACACACCATTCGAACATTTATTTGATCGCCCGCGGGACGCGTATTTGCTGGCGATTATTGCGGTGAGCCTGGGGCCGTTGATGGAGGAGTTGTTTTTTCGTGGGTTCATGTATCCGGTGCTGGCGCGGCGCATGGGCGCGGCCTGGGCGATTGCGCTCACGGCATTGCCGTTCGGGCTGATTCATCTGCCGCAGTATGGATGGGCCTGGGGAGCGGCGCTCATCGTGATTCTGGTCGGTGTGGTGTGCGGCGTGGTGCGGGCCCAGACTCGCTCCGTGGGAGCGAGTTTTCTGGTGCACGTGGGGTATAACGGAACGCAGATGATGATTGCGCTCGTCTACACGCACGGGTTTCAGCACATGGAGAAGGCTGTGGCGAGCTTTACTTCACGGTGACAGTCAGGAGTTGTGCGCCGCTTACTACATAGTCCAGCGGCGGGGTTGCGGTTTCGTCTACATTGGATTCTCCGCTGACGATCATTTCCTGGTTGCCGCGCATGCCGTCCATCACATTCATCACGGAGATCGGCAGGGTGGGCATGACTTTGTCGGCGACGCGGGCTTCGGGGTCGGCTTCCAATAAAGAGACGTAGAGGCGGTTGTTGGCGTGCTCTTTGTTGAGCAGCGCAATCGTGGAGGCCAGGTCGAGTTTGCGGCCGAAGGCTGGATTGGTGCGGCCGACGCGGTCGAGAGTTTCCCCGTCGCTGACCAGAATGCGCAGTGCGCCTTTACTCGCTGAAGTAGGAATCTTTACCGGGATCTGGCGGACGACGCGTTCGCCGCGGTAGGGCGCGAGCACGGTTTCGACGATGATCTCGTCGCCCGGACGAGCCTCGCTCACGTCGGTGCGAGCGCTTTCGAGACGGGCCCAGCGGCGCTCGCGGACCAGGTCGAAGTCGAGCTTCAGGCTCTGGACGGCGGGAGCGTTGTAAGGATTGTCGTAGATGCGTCCGAAACGCTCGCCGAGCGACAGCGCAGCGGCCATGGCGGCGGGCTGTCCGTTGTCGGCAGGCACGAACATGTTCTTCAGCGAAACTTCGGGAAAGCCTTTGACGTTGATGCTGCCGTTCAAGCGATAAGTAATTTCTTCGCCGAATTCATTCACGCCGTGCAGCGAGTTGAAAACGGTCGCCATGACGGCCACGGGACTGAGGCGCGGGTTGTTCAGGACTTCGTAGTGAAATTCTTTTTGGCCAGTGCCGCTGTGGATGGTCAGCGTCACGGGAATCATGTCGGGCTGTTTGTTGAAGACGCCCATGATGCCGGTGTGGCGATCCTGCACGAAGACTCCCGCCTGCTCGGTGGTGTTGACGATTTTGAAGGCATTCAGCGGCGAGGGCAGGGTGGCCAGCACTTGCGCCTTGTTCATGGGCAGATCGACGGAGCCGAATTGCAGAAGAGGATGGCCGCAGGCCAACAGGCGCTGAGGATCAATGTAGGTCACGGTGCAGGTGGCGGCGATGTCGAGGTCGCCGCGAACCAGAATTGCGCTGACGGCTGAGCCGGCTTCGAGCGGTTCCGGCTGTTTCTCTTCACTGACGGAGCCTGCGCCCATCACGGGGACGATTCCGGCCGAGGCGAACTGCGGGGCGAAACGGCGGACAGTGTCTTCCGAGAATCCGGTGAAAACCAGGGGCGTGTCGATGGGTTTGAGGTAATTTGAGAAATCCTGGGTCGATGCCGGGAGAGCGCTGTTGTCCCCGGGAGCCGCGGTTTTTCCGGCGGCGCTGGTGATGCCAGGTTTGGTCGCGGCGGCCTCTTCGGCCGGAGACTTGTCGAGGGCGTTGATCTCGAGCATGTCGGCGATGGGCGTGACTCCGGCGATTGGCTCCTTCGAAAATTCGCCGATGCGGAAGGCCAGTGCGCCCGCGAGTTTGCCGTTGAGATAAACCGGGCTGCCGCTCATGCCGGCCACGACGCCTGTGTATTCCACCTTGGCTCCGTGCAGGCGGACCAGGATGATGTCACCCTTGGGCCCGTTCACGTTGTGCAGGACGCCAAGGACTTCCACGTCCATGGATTCTGGCTTCACACCCTCAAATACGGTGAGGGCATAGCCGCGCATTCCGGAGTGGATCTGGTCCACGGGGATGGTCGGCTGCGAGGTTTGGGCGGACAGGAGTACGGTGGGTAGGGATAGACCTAAGGCCAGAAGCGCAAGCGCCACTTTTTTCATTTAATGCCCCGACACGGGACCGCCAACTGGTCCCACTACAGATTAGACTCAGACCAACTGCGACTCGTTGCACGGAAGGGAGGATAAATCTGGGGGCCGGGCAAAACATCCCAATTGCGAATCCTTGCGTCTATACTAGCACAAGGAGTTTTCGGGGTTCACCATGTTTATTCGGCACAAAGAAAAGACGTTACAGCAGAGTAGAGGAGCCCGGCCAGGCGTAATTCTGGCGCTAGGGTTCGGTTTCGCACTGATTTGCGGTTCGCTGCCGCTGGCGGCGCAGGACCCGCAGAGTCCGGCACCGGCGACGCAAACGCCCTCCCAAGCCCCATCCCAACAACCGGACAGTGGCAAGCCCAAGCAGGACGTCCCCGACGCAGCGGGTGGTCCCACTGACAGCGTGGGTCCGTATGCGATCCCGAAGAAAAAAGTTGAAGACGCGCCCCCGCCACCTCCGCCAGTCGCGGCGAAAAAGCTCGAGGACGTTCCCGACTATTCGTTGAAAGTAAACGTCCCGCTGGTCAATGTGGATGTGCTGGTCACGACCAAAGACGGGCAATTCATCCCGGGATTGAAGCAGGGCAATTTCCGCATTATGGAAGACGGTGTGGCGCAGCAGGTGACGCACTTCAATGTGTCGAAGGCTCCCATCACGGCGGTGCTGCTGGTGGAGTTTGCCTCGACCAGTTACATCTTCCTGAGAGATGCCCTTGAGGCCTCGTATGCGTTCGCCGGTTCGCTGAAGAAGGACGACTGGGTTGCGGTGTCGTATTACGACATGCAACCGCACATCCTGGTCGACTTCACACAAGACAAGAAAGCGGTGTACGGGGCGCTCAACCAATTACGCATTCCGGGCTTCGCCGAGACGAATCTCTTCGACGCTCTCTACGACACGCTTGATCGCCTCGACCGCGTGGAGGGGAAAAAGTACGTCATCCTGGTAACTACCGGCATCGACAGTTTCAGCAAACTCACGCTGGATAAGATTACGAAGAAGGTCAAGGACACCAAGGATGTGACCATCTTCCCCATCAGCGTGGGATTCATGTTGCGCGAGTATTGCGAGACCCACCCGGGTTATTGCCGCAACGCGCACGGCGTGGGCATCCCGGTTGGTCATATGGACTACCTGCAGGGTGATAACGAGTTGAGGACGTTTGCGGCCATGACCGGGGGCCGAGCCTATTTTCCGCGCTTTCAGGCAGAGTATAGCGAGGAGTTTCAGGACATTTCCAACGACATTCGCAACCAATACACGCTGTCCTACGCCCCCACCAACTCGAAGCTCGATGGAACCTACCGTAAGCTAAAAGTCGAAGTTATCGGGCCGGATGGTAGCCCGCTGAAGGTGACGGATCAAAAAGGCAAGAACGTGAAGATTGATGTCGTGGCGCGCGACGGGTACACGGCGAAACACACGGTGGACTAAGAAAGTACCGAGTACTTAGTACCGAGTGGCGAGTTGCAAGTCCTCAGGAATTCTTCCCTCGGTAGTGGGTACTCGCTACTCGCAAGCTTGAGATCAGTGTGCGTGGAAGAAGTGGTCGAGGAGAACAAAAACGCCCGCGCCGACGAAGACCAGCAGCGCCATTTTCATCGCAGGCTCTTTGTTGACTTCCGGAATCAGGTCGGAGGCGGCGACGTAGATCGTGACTCCTGCCGCCAAGGGCAGCCCGGCGCTTACGTGATGGCGAAACAGCGCCATGGTCAGCACGCCTGCCAGAGTAGATCCGCCCAGCACCACCGACGCTCCCCAGGCCGTGCCGCGACTACGTCCGCTGGCCAGCATCACCGAACTCACGGTGAAGCCCTCGGGAATTTTGTGCAGAAAAATTGCCAGGAAGATCAGCCAGCCCAGCCAGTTCGATACCAGAAATCCGGAAGCGATGGCGATGCCGTCGAAAAACGTGTGAATGATCAGGCCCAGCAGAACGGAATAGCTTTTGTGGGAATGGATGAACTCGTCGTGATGCGTCTCTTCGCCGAAATGAAAATGCGGTGTGACCGTGTGTTCGAAGAAGTGAATGAGTAAGTATCCCAGCAGCACGAGAAATGCGGCGGACCGTCCGCGCAATTCAAGACTTTCCGGAACCATCTCGACCAGGGCAGTGGCCAGCATGAATCCCGCGCCCAGCGCGACGAAGTAGCGCAGATAGCGCCGCTCCCAGTGCCTCTGCACAATGATGGCGCCGCCGAAGACGTTGGCGGCGGCGGCGGTGAGGCCGAGAAGAATGCTGATGAGGATCGGGTTCATATGCAGTTCGCGAGGATGATAGCAGAGAGAAAACGCCACAGAGACACAGAGGCACAGAGAAGACGGAGAGGCAAATTCCCCTATGTTTTTGTGACTCTGCAGTGAAAGCGTCTACCCCGAATGCCGGATATGCATCACGTCGCCATCCTGAACAATGTAGTCCTTGCCCTCGAGGCGCAGCGTGCCTTTGGCGCGGGCGTTGGCTTCCGAACCGGCTTCGAGCAGTTCGTCCCAGCGGATGGTTTCGGCGCGGATGAAATGTTTTTGCAGATCGGAGTGGATGGCGCCGGCGCCATCCTGGGCGCGCGTGTTGGCGGGAATCTGCCAGGCGCGGCATTCGTCTTCGCCGGCGGTGAAAAATGAGATCAGGCCCAGAAGCTTGTAAGTTGTGCGAATCAGACGCACCAGGCCGCTTTCCTTGAGCCCGTAGCTGGAGAGAAATTCCGCGGCGTCGGTGTCGCTCATCTCGGCGAGTTCGGCTTCCACTTTTCCGCAAATGGCTGTGGCCGCGGCGTTGGGACGTGCCGCACTCTCCGTCAAATTGTATTTGCTTACCGCTTCGTCGAGTTCTTTGCCGAGCTCAGTCGACTCACCGATATTGAGCACGTAGAAAATCGGCTTCTCGCTGAGGAACATGAAGCCGCGCAGGCGCTTCTTGTCCTCGGGGGTCATCGCCATTTCGCGAAGCGGTTTTTCCGATCCCAGATGTGCGTTGGCGCGCTTCAGTAACTCGAATTCTTTTTCGAGTTCGGGCGTCTTCATTTTCTTGAGATCTTTTTCCAGGCGCTCGAGACGCTTCTCAATCTGGCCGAGGTCGCTGACCATGAGATCGAACTCGACGTTCTTGATGTCGCGCAGGGGATCGATCTCCGCCACGAGAGGAACGGCTGGATCTTCAAACACGCGGACCACGTGGGCGAGCGCGTCGACCTGACGAAGGTGGCCGACGTACGCAGTTTCCTTCAACGCGTCCTGGCCGATCGCGCCGACGTCCACGTATTCGACCGAAGTGTGCGTTAGCTTCTTTGGGTTGTAGAGCGCGGCCAGGCGGTCGAGGCGGTCGTCAGGAACCTTGGCCACTCCGATGTGTGCCTCGCGCGGGTTGCTGGCTTGCGCAGAGAGGTGCGCCTTGGTCAGAATGCGGAACAGCGATGTCTTGCCTACCTGGGGCAGGCCGATGATGCCGGTTTTCATAAAGGGCTCTTAGCTGTTGGCTCTTGGCTTTTCGCTACTTCTCGCTCGCTGGAAATTTAGGGCAGGATGAATGGTGTGCCTCAGCGAGCGTTACTCAACCTTTGAGGATAAACGATCGAGTGGG
>DATHQJ010000397.1:0-8813 GCA_035482825.1 Binatus sp. (SeqCode)
TCGCGGCCCAACAGGAGTTTCCGCTCAGCTTCGTTCCAACCGCGGCGATTGAACGCCGAAGCGTAAGATGTTCTAGTTCCAGCGAGAGCCCAAAAGCGGATGTCCAATCCCCCCACGCCCGACCCTCCCCCCCAAAAGAAAAATCCCTGGGTGCAGGTCGGCCGCTACAGCCAACTCGCCTTCATGCTCCCCGCCGGCACCGTCGCCGGATGGCTCCTCGGCTCCGCCCTCGACCACTGGCTGCACACCTCCTGGATCAGCATCGTCGGCCTGTTCCTCGGCATCGCCGCCGGCATGATCGAACTAATCCGCACCGTCCTCCGCGACACCAAGTAAGATCACTGAGTCGGCGGCGTATCGGGAAGGGCACGACTTCAGTCGTGCCGTAAAGTCGCGACGATCATTCCGGCTTTAGCCGCTGAGTGACGACACTCTCGGGCTGGACCTCTGTTGTTTTCGACTCTATATGAATCATGAACGGCTCGCCCCCGAAACATCGCCCGACGCCTTCTACTCCGGCGCACTCACCCGCATCCGCAATTTCATGCTCGCACTAGCCCCCGCGCTAACCGCCGCAGCCTGGTGGAAATTCGGCCGCCCCGCCGCGCTCGGCCTTTTCTGCGGATGTGTCATCGCCTACCTGAACTTTCACTGGCTCAAGAGCGGCGTTTCCGGCCTAGCCGACCGCGTCACCGACACCGGTAGAGCCCAGTCGAGTTCTGGCATCATCGCCCGTTTCCTGCTGCGCTATGTGTTGTTGGGAGTCGCCGCGTATGCTATATTAACCAGTTTCCCCGCGAGCCTCAGGGGCCTGTTTGCGGGCTTTTTCTTACCCGTAGGGGCGATCGTCTGCGAAGCAGTTTATGAGCTGTACGCAGCCGTGGCGCGCGAGGTCTAGATTCGAGATTCCCATTTCTCGCGAAAGAACGCGAGAAATGGGGCACCCAGGAAAAGTTTTCTACATGCCTGAACAACTCTGGTTTACCGAAATCCTGAATCGTCTGTTCGGAGGCCCCGTTGCGGCATTGCTGCTGCGAATGGGTATTCACCCCAAACACGCCCAGGCCCCCATCACGGATTCCTTCGCAATGGAACTGCTGGTATTTTTCTTCCTGCTGGCGCTATTCCTTCTGGTCCGGTCGCGTCTCTCAGTCGACTCCCCCGGAGGCCTGCAGCATACGTTTGAAAGCCTGGAGGGTTTTGTCGCGGGCCAGAGCCGCGAAATCATCGGCCATCACAACGAACCCTACACGGCTTTCTTTGCCATCGTCTTTGTCTTCATCCTGGTTTGTAATCTGCTCGGCGTGATCCCGGGGTTCGAGTCGCCCACAGGCGTTCCCACGGTGCCGCTGGGTTGTGCGATTTGCAGTTTCCTGTACTACCACGCGCAGGGCTTCAAACATGCCGGACCCAAGTATCTTCTGCATTTTTTTGGACCGCCCATGGAGGGCATGCCGCTTATTGCCCGAATCTTTCTGGCGATCCTGATGCTCCCGATTGAACTGGTCAGCCACTTCGCCCGCTTGCTTTCGTTGACGGTTCGTCTGTGGGCAAATATTTTCGCCGGAGATCTGGTCACGCTGGTGTTCTTTTCCATGATCCCAATCGGCATCCCTGTAATTTTTCTGACCCTGCACATCGGAGTCGCATTCCTGCAGGCCTACGTCTTCATGTTGCTGTCGATCATCTACGTCTCCGGCGCAGTCGCCGAAGAGCACTAGAGCGGATGACGACGATGAGGTGAGCATTGAACGGCTCATGTTGACCGAGTTTTGAACGGGCGCGGCTTCGAGCCGCGTGTCGATGTGGAAGAGCGTCCCTTTAGGGCCGCGTCAAGGTACGAAATTGACGGAGATTTAGCCCCTGAGGGCGGAGGATTAGTCAATGTCGTCAGCTCGCAGTTGTCAGCTCTCTAGCTCTTGGCAGCGTCTCGCTGAGAACCGAGAACTGAGAACTGGGAACTGGCCTCCAGCGTGAGGGCGTCTGCAAGGTACGGCGTCAACCACCAACTGGCGGCAATTTGATACGAGGAGAAACACAATGCGCAAATTAAGTTATCTGTTCATGTCGTTATCTGCCCTGTGCTTCGCCATGCCTGCCTTCGCGCAGGGCGGCGGAGCCAGCGAGACCAACTGGGTCGCCATCACCGCCGGATTCTCCATGGCCATCGCCTCCGCGATTTGCGGCCTGGCGCAAGGCAAGGCCACCGCCGCCGCTACCGAGGCCCTGGCCCGCAATCCGGCCGCACGCCCTGGCATCCAGTTCGCCCTCCTGCTGGGACTGGTCCTGATCGAATCGCTGGCGCTCTACACTCTGGCGATCATCTTCTTAAAGGTGAAGTAAGCGCGGGCGAGACGCCCCCGCGACAGCCGGCGGGACGCCGGCGCCACAAAATCAAAGCCTCTGCCGAAAGGCAGAGGCTTCTGTATTTGAAGCTGAGAGCTGAAAGCTGATAGCTGCTTTAGATTTTCCGCTCCCCGCTCCACTCCTGCGGCTTGCTCTGCGGTGCGCTGTACAACGCATCCACCAACAGCCGGCGCAGCCGGTAGCGGCTTTCCAAGTCCGTGCTTACGATCTCGAATCCCACTTCATTCACTCGCGCCCGCCGCAGCAGCACGTGCGCGCGAATCTTCGCCCGCATGCCCACCGAAATCTCCAGGTCGGCTTCGCTGCCGATGCGCAGGTTGTCCTCTTTCGTGCCCATACCGCCGCCCAAGCTGAGCTCGCGGATCAGAATCCTCGACTTGCCCCACGAACTGCCGATGGTTGCCACCACGGTTTTCGCCAGCACCATACGCTCATAGCGCCGTTGCCGCACCCACGGGCATGCTGGAGCCATATCCAGCGGCGCGATCGCCAGTTCCGCCGGCTCCAGCCCGCTGTCGGATAGAACCTGCGAACTATATCGCGGATCGGTCTTCGACAAAGCTTGCGCCGCCGCAATTCTCAACTCCCGGTGATGCACCCAGCCAAACGTTTTCTTAGTTTCCAGAATTTCGCGCAGCGTCGACACCGCCTCCGCATCTTTCAACCGGCCCAGGGACTCAATCGCCTTCAATTGCACAAAAGGTGACCGTGAAGCCGTTTCCCCCGGCCGCGCCATCGCGATCAGCGGCGGGGTCGCGGTCATGTCGCCGCTCATTCCGATTTCGTCCACCGCCTCGGGCAACACCAGCGGATCCAGAATCTCCGCCAGTTCCAGCAGCGTGCGTCCGCGATCCACCGCCGCCCCATACGCAATCTGACGCACCACAATGTCGTGATAGAAACGGTTCCACTCCGGCATGCGCGCCGGCAACAATTCCAGCAGCGTTCCCACATCCAGCCGGCTCACCAATCCGACCGCGCCGGAAGCCTGCCGCGGCTGTCCTGTGCGCAGAATCTCGCGCAACTGCACCAGCACCGGAGATCCCAACTGCTGCACCAGTTCGATCATCCGGTCGCATTCGTCGCGCCGCATGCAGCGGAAAAACCGGTCCGCCAGATGATCCGCTCCAGTGTGGCTGGTCCGCCGCAGTACCGACAACATGTCAGGAGGAACCGTATCCATCTGGATCGCTTCTTCAATAAATTCCGGCAGCCGGTTCTCCACACCCACCCGCGGACGAAGATCGCTCATCAACACCGGCCGCTCCACGCTGATCAATTCCATCCCGGCGCACACTTCATTCACTGCGCCATAGTTCTTGGCCGAGCTTGCTTCCTGGCTCAGCCGCACGAACGCCGCGCTGAACAGACTCTGCAGTTCTGCATCCTTCTCCGCGATCAGCTGCTCGCTCAGTTTCTTGATCGCCTGCCCCATGGGCTGTCCCCCCAGCCGCGCGTACAAGTCGGCCAGTTGGCTCAAGCCAATGGCGGCTCGGCGGCGGGGTTCCGCGTCCTTCGCCCCCAGGCAACTCGAATAATTATTCAGAATGTCGGTGGCGCTCTGCTTATCGTCGCGGTCCAGCAGCACTTCCACGAACTGCCGTAAATTCCGTGGCGGCACGCAGGGCGCTTCGTGCGACATCAGCACACTCTTCTTGCCCGACTCCGGCACTTCCGCCCAGAACATTCGGTCCAGGATGTCGGCGTGCGACTCCACCAGAATCCCGGCCTTGTTCATCTTCTCTTCCTGCAGCTTCAGAATCGAGCGCAGCGAGTCCATCTGCCGGCTCATGTGCTCCATCATCTGATGGACCGCATTCACCTTGACCTCGCCCTTCTGGTAACGCTCCAGCGCGAAGCGGATCGCCATGTGCTCCGCCGCTTTCATCAGCAGCGGCGTGTCCTGCTCTTCCGACGTGGCTTTCGCAGCCAGGCTTCCCAGCAACTGCTGCAGATTCAACCGCGTGTTCGGATCGGCCTCGCTCAACTCCTTCGTAATGTCTTCTTCCTTAACATTCGGATCCTGCTGCACCTGCCCGAACCGCGTGAGCAGCCGGATCGCCTGAATCACTTCCTGTTCCTGCAGCGGAACCATCCCGCCCGTCCACGCCGGAGCCGCTCCAGTGGCAGCGCCGCTTCCAGTCCCGCTGGTATCGCCGTCTGGAACCCATCTTCCCTTGCCTTTGCCCGTCGGAAGGTTTGGCACGCTGCCCAACGGAACCATGGGAACTCCGTCGGCCGGCCCTTTTCCGCCGCCACCGCCGCTCCCGCCCGAGTTCGCCCCTTCCGCCGCCGCAATCAGCTGCAACAACTTCTGCGGATCGTTCAGCCACTGCCGAAATTCCGGTCCCAGCGTCTGCGCCGCAATCTGCGCCGCGATGCTCACATCCCCAGTCAGCGGATCGGCGGCAACAAACTTCACTTCATTGATCTTGATCGAGCTGCCTTGCTTGCCCGCGCTCAGCGCTTCCTTGATCTGCTTCGACACATCCTGCGCTTTCGATCCCGCAATGGTGAAGGCGCGCACCAGCCGCACAAAATCTTCTTCCGTCACGTCTTTGGAAAAGTGCAGGCTGGCCAGTCCGGCGGTCGACAAAAGCGTTGCGAAGCTGCGCTCGGCGTTGCCCGCTTCCAGAGGTATCCCATCCAGCAGCAGCTTGTTATCGGAAACTCCGAGCAGGAAACCCGCGTCCCCGGTCGTCGGCAGCCCCTGCTGCAACTCTTTCCACGTGGTTTCAAACTGCCCCTCGGTGCGCTTGTGGTTATAGCCATACATTCGCGCATACTTAATGAGAATGTTCAGGCTATGGACAAACGCCCGCGCCGACGCGGCTCGTGCACCTTGCGATGTATTTATGGCAGAGATGGCAAACTCCTCCGGAAGCGCAAGTTTGAAGCTCAAGGGTAATGCGAAACGGTAAGACCTTAAACGTTACGGAGGTAATAAGAAGGCACCAATCCCCTGCTCATAAGGGCATGACCTGAAACACGCTACTCATTCGGAACGGGAACTGAGCAGCCGTCATTTCTCAGTTTGAACGCAAGCCGCGATGGCGTATTCTTAGAAAACAATGCCAGCCCAGGCCGATATTATCGTCAGCAGTCCAGATGCGACTGAGGTCAGACTAGTCGTTGAGGCCAAACTCCGAATTCCGAACTTAGAAGCAACTGAACGGGAGCTAAAGAATTTCATGTTGCAGCTCAGTTGCCCCTTAGGACTGCTGGTTTCACCCCAGCGCCTTTGGGTTTACCTCGACCGCTTCACCTCAGACTCGCAAGAGTCAGTGGAGCGGCTCGGCGAGTTCAATGTAGAAGGATTGATCAGGTTCCGCTCCCCGGGTGGCGAAGGCCCGGAGGAGCATTTCGCATTTGAGAACGCCGTTCAGGACTGGCTCGAGGGCCTTGCTGCTACTACCACGCAAGATCGAGTAGAAGACCCGAAGCTGTTGGAAACCATCAGCCACTATATCCTTCCCGCAGTCGAAAGTGGCGTCATACGGGCCGCCGGTCCTCGATAGCTAACTCCGATGAAAGATGTTTTTGTAGAGACAAATTGGGTAGTCGACTACTGCGCTCCTGCGCACCAGCGTGTTCCAGCTGCTGTCGAACTCCTAAAAGCTGCGAACGCAGGCGTCATCAAATTGCACCTCCCATCGCCGTGCGTTTCCGAGTCTCGTTCGGTGACGCGCCTTCGATTCCAGCCGAGGGAAGCCGATTCATTGCGCAGATACCTAAAGTGGGCAAGAGTCGCAGGCCACGTCAGAGACGTCGATGACGAGGCAACCAGACGCGTGCTCGAACAGTTTGAGGTGCTTGTAAAGAGCGACTTGGATAACCTTGAAAAGACGCTCGATGGGCTGAGGGCCGAAAAGGGGATTGAGATCTTTCCCCTCAGTGAGGCCATGTTGGAGCGGTCTCTCTCCCTCGCTACGGAAAAACTTGACCTGAAGCCGTTCGACAATGCCATCCTTGCGGCTATTCTCGTTCGAGCGAAAGACCTCGCGAAGGAAGGGCGGATGGATATGGCGTTCTGCGAGCTTGACGGCGATCTGCAACCATGGGGAAAACACGGCGTAAACAAGCCCGTTCTTAAACGCCTTTATGACGACGCCCATGTGTGGGTCTATGGCGACTTCACAATGACAACTCCTGAGCCTCCACCAAACTGGTAGCCGGATTCCCAGGTACGTTATCATCCAGTTCAAACTTTTGAAGACCACCACCCAAACCACCGGACTCCGCTACTGGATGGCGCGCGTGCTCGAAGAGTGCGACCACGTCTCCGCCGACTTCAGCGCCGATCCCGTGCACGATCTCAGAGTCTCCCTGCGCCGCTGCCGCTCCCTGGCCGACGGCATGATTGCCCTCGACCCCGATCGCGATTGGAGAGCGATGAAGAAAGCCGGCAAGCGCCTCTTCCAGCGCCTCGGCGCCCTGCGCGACGTGCAGGTCATGATGGAGTGGATCGAAAAACTCGACCCCACCCCCGCAAATGTGGCGCGGGCGCCCTCGCCCGCGTTGCAGAAACAGGAAGAGGAAGAGGAAGAGCACTCTGATAATTCATCGGGTGCGGCTCCCGCCGAACCCGACGCCACTACCCTGCACGATCCCGCCGCCCAAACTCTTATCCAAGTCCTGAAAGGCCGCGAACTCGAACAGAAAGCCGAAGCCCGCGCCGCTCTAGCCGAGTTCGATCGCAAGCAATGGAAGCAATGGAGCAAGTCCCTGCCTCTGCGCGCCGCCCACATTCGCCCCGGCAGCGCCGTCTTCAAGCATCTCGCGCTCGAGCGCTGGACCGCCGCCCGCGAGCTGCACGTTCGCGCCCTGCGCAACCGCTCCCAGGTCGCGTTTCACACCTTGCGCATCGGCATCAAACGCTTCCGCTATATCGTCGAGAATTTCCTCCCTGCCGAACACAAAGCCTGGAGCAACGACCTCAAACACATGCAGGATCTGCTCGGCGAAGTGCATGATCTCGATGTCCTCTGGGCCACCGCTCAAGCGTGCCACATTTTCCCCGACGAAGCTTCCCGCGAGAATTGGCACGCGCGCATCGTCAAAGAACGTACCAAGCGCATCGACGAATACCGCGCCCGCACACTCGGCCCCGATTCATTGTGGAACACCTGGCGCGCCGGTCTGCCCCAAGGCAAACAAATCCAAACTCTCGCCACCCAGCGCATGATCTTCTGGGCCAAGGCACTCGATCCCGATTTCGCCCACTCGGAACGTGTATCCCGGTTCGCCGGAGAACTCTACGACGGCCTGCTCGCCGCCGGCCTGCTCTCGACCGGACCGGCCGCGTCATCCAACGGCAGCCCCGACCCTCGTTCCAGCCTGCAACTCGCAGCCCTGCTGCATGACGTTGGCAAATCGCAGGGCAATAAAGGACACCACAAAACTTCCTTCGACCTGATCCGCAGCCACCCCACTCCGCTGGGATGGAACCCGGAATCCCTGCAGCGCGCGGCGGTGGTGGCGCGATTTCACGCCGGAGCGCTGCCCACGCGCAGCCACAAAACCCTACGCGACCTGCTGCCCGACGAGCAGAAGCTCGCCATTCAGTTGGCCGCGATCCTCCGTCTCGCGAATGCATTCGATCGCGCCCACGACGGCCACATCCGAAAACTGCAAGTTGAAAATGCAATTGCCCAGACCAAACCCGCCAAACGCACCAACGGATTCCTCCGCAAACCCGCAAACCTGGCACCCAACGAAGCCCTAATCATCGCCGCCGAAGGCTACCTCCCCGCCAGCCCCACAGCCCAAGCCATCGCCGCCGAAAGATATCTGCTCGAAACCGTGCTCCGCCGTCCGGTGGTAGTCAAAGCCATGAAGAGCACGGCGACGAACAAGCCCGATGCGAAACTGAGTTCGCGACCCGCTTCGTGACCCCAGCTAGTAGCTTGCCAGTCACTTTCAAGCAAGCCCTTCTCCCTATACAAAGGTAAATGTTTCCAACCACAGGCCCGTAGACCAAAGCGGAAGCCGAGAGCCGGAAGCCGGAAGCCGACCCATGACTCACCCCCAACTCGTCGAACGCGCTGTCCGCTGGCTGCGCTCCTATCGCTGCGGCGTCGTCCTTTCCGAGCAGGCCTGCGCCAGCGGCGAAATGCCCGACGCCATCGGATGGAAGCGTGCCAGCCATTCCGTCCTCGTCGAGTGCAAAGTCACCCGCGCCGATTTTCTGGCGGACCGCAGCAAGCCGTTTCGCGTCAAGCCCGAACAAGGCGTGGGCTGCGAACGCTTCTATCTCACGCCGCCCGCTCTGGTGAAGGTCGAAGAACTTCCCGTCGGCTGGGGATTGCTGGAGTACCGTCGCGGTCGCATCGAGATGATCCACGCCTCAACCAAGAACCTCCGCACCGCCGCCGGATTTCGCTATGAAATGAATCTTCTGCTCGCCAGTCTTCGCCGCGTCGAAGTCCGCATCGAGCCGCAAAGCA
>DATHQJ010000398.1:0-5320 GCA_035482825.1 Binatus sp. (SeqCode)
CGAGATTAAAGGAACACGGCCTTGGTCTGGACATCAAAACCTTTTCCGCGAGAGCGAAATGGCGCGGCTGCTGGCGCCTCCGGAGAAGTGTTGCCAAACACTACTTGACACGCACCCGCGTCGTTAGAGACAGGATGACAACCCGGGACGGAACGCCGAGTCATGCTTCGGTCGACTCGCCCACCGCTCCCATTACCTCCGTCACTACTCTGTCTCTACCCTCCCACAGAAAACGGGACTAAAGTAAAACCATGTCGTCCCGTAAATTGCTTCTCCTCCCAGCTCTTGCTTTCCTGCTGACCGTCGCCGCTGCCGCGCAGAAAAAGCAGCCGCCACCGCCGCCAGCCCATGCAAAATCTCCATCGCCCGCAGTCACCGACGAACTCATTCACAAGCAGTTCGGCGATAACTGTTCGCTCCTGCCCGGACCGCCGCAGTTTGTCGCCGACATGGATGACGACGGCATCGAAGACCTGGTGGTCGCCGCCCGCTGCAAGAACCCCATGGCCGACAAGGACGAATACGGCTTCGTGGTCGCCGACCCGTATGACAGCTTTCTCGGCTATAGCGACATTAAGGTCACGTCGACCTTCGCGTCCGATGAGCCCGACCGCCGCGGCATCAGCCTGCTGATCATCCACGGCGCGGAAAAAGATTCCTGGCGCGCAGAAAAGCCCAAAGCAAAGTTCCTGCTCATCAATCTGCCCTTCAAGAGTCTGACCGTGAAACGGCTCGCCCTGAAAAAGAAAACCATCCTCGGCATTTACATGGAGGAAAAGGGCGAGGGCGAAGACACGTCTTCGGTGATCTTCTGGGACGGGAAAAAATACAAATACCAGACGCTCGGGTCGACGCTGGAGTAGGAGCGGGAAACGAGCAAGCCCTCAACCACAGAGGTCACAGAGGTTCGCAGAGGACTTCAGCTTCGCTTGTAATAGGGAAACTCTCCGTTCCCAACCTCACTCACGTGGGCCTCGGAAAATTCGCAGACGCGATCCAGCGCCGCCTGCAGTTCGGCTGTATAGCGCTCAACGTCATCATCGCTCGCATCCGTCGGCACCGGGATCAGCTTGCCGAAGCGCAGCAGTACGCGCGAAAACGGCCTCGGAATCATCATGCGGTCCCAGGAGTTGAGCACCCACGCCTTGTCAACGGCGGCGTGAAACATGGTCAGCGGCACGCCCGCCGATCGCGCCAGCGCCACCGGTCCGGGCTTCACTTTGTGACGCGGGCCGCGGGGGCCGTCGAGAGTGAACGCCACGGTCCAGCCATCTCCGAGCGCGCGTCGCAAGCCCAGCAGAGCCCGGACGGCGTTGCGGCTGCTCGACCCTTTTACGGCGACGAAGCCAAACTTGCGGATGATGCGGCCCATGTACTCGCCGTCGTAACTATTGCTGCTCATCACGCGCACGCCCAGGTCGCGGCAGATGTAGGTCGCCGGAATCATACAGGAATGCCAGAACGAAGCAATCAGCGGACGCTGCTCCAGGGTTTCCTGCGCACCGTCTTCATAGGAAATGGAGACGCGCAGAGTCGGGCCGATGAGACGAATGAGCCAGTATCCCAGCCAGATGATGATTCTTAGAACGATGCGCTGACGAAGCGTAAAGCGGCGTGGACCGGTGGCTGGTTCGGCCGGCGCGGTCGCGTCGCGAGTGCTGGCTTCAGGCACGAAGATATTCTAAACGCGGTGAACGGGCATCGCGATTGGGATTTAGATCAAAAGCCTTGAGCTGCCGAGAACGTCAAGAACGCCGAGAAAATACCGAAGCAGAAAAAAGCTGAAGAGAATTTTCTTTTTCTCTGCGCTCCCGGCGTTCTCGGCGGTTCAGGCCTTTGTAGCCCGCCGTCGGCTCAGTTCTCCAGATAGGAGTCGATCCAGGTCTTGACTTTATGGCGCTGCTGGTCGGCGGCGTCGAACCGCACGCCGATCGACTTGGGCTTGCGCCAGCTCACCACGCCTTTCAGAATGACGCGCGGCAGGGTCATCAGCGAAAAAGAGACTTCCACGTTGGCTCCGATTGAAAAGTCCTCGCCACTCCTGACCGACATGCCTCCGCTGCTGATTTCGATGCTGCTCACGCTCAGGCGCCGGCCATCCCCGACCAGTGTCACCTCGGTCAAGACCGGGATGCGCACGTAGCGCCGAAATTCGTGCAGCACCAGCATGCGCGTGCCGCGAATCAGTTTCAGGGCGGCGGGCCGCTCCAGCGGATCGCTGAACATGGCATTGATGCCATACTTCGAATAGCTCATCGCTTCCTGCGCGTTGCCCCCAATGCCGTAAAGAATGCAGCGGCTGTTCGACGGGGAACTGCGAGCCGCTTGCATCACGGAGTCGGCGCCTTCGCCCAGGCTCAGCACGCAAGCCTCAAACTTTTCTTTCTTCAGGCGCTCGGCAGCGTTCTCCGTCACGGTCACGGTTTCAATGCCAAACTGGCGGAAGCCTTCCGACAAAAGCGCGCGGGCCGGTTCATTCAAGCCTACGAGCGCGGTGCGGGCGAATGCTTTGCGTCGGTGCGGGGCGGCGGGGGCGAAGGAGGTTGCGAAAGCTTTATCCATGAGGGGAAGACTCACTTTCAAAATCATTGTGAATGCGGACGCCAAAGTTGAAAAGACACAAAGGGTCAAGGGGCGAAGTACCAAAGTGTCGTTACTTTTTCCGCAGAGGCGGGAGAGAGGACATTACGACTCTCATGTATCTTGGATTCAGAGAGTTACGATTCACCGAAAGGCTTGACTGGCGCGGGTTTCACGGTCCCGATTGCGGAACAAACCCGCTGGGTTCAATTTCGAATCGCGAGATACCTTATTCGCTCCAGCGGCGGAACAGCAGCGCGCCGTTGGTCCCGCCGAAGCCGAAGGAGTTTGACATGGCGTATTCGAGTTCGGCCTTGCGGGCGTGGTTGGGAACCAGATCCATGCCGGCGGTATCGGGATCGGGATTGTCCAGATTGATGGTCGGCGGCAGAATCTGGTCGCGCAGCGCCAGCACTGTGATGCCGGCCTCGAGTCCTCCGGCGCCGCCCAGCAAGTGCCCGGTCATCGATTTCGTGGAGCTCACCGGAATCTTGCGCGTGCCAAAAAAGTTGCGGATGGCATGGGCCTCGAGCGTATCCCCGATCGGCGTCGATGTGCCGTGGGCGTTCACGTAGCCGATCACGTCGGGAGTGACTCCGGCGTCGCGCACCGCGTTGCGCATGACGCGAAAACCGCCTTCATGCTCGGGCGCGGGTTGTGTCATGTGGTAAGCGTCGCCGCTCATGCCGTAGCCGGCGACCTCCGCCAGAATGCGGGCTCCGCGCTTGCGGGCAAATTCCAGTTCTTCCAGAATCATGATGCCCGCGCCTTCGCCCATCACAAAGCCGTCGCGGTCGCGGTCCCACGGCCGGCTGGCTTTCTCCGGCTCGTCGTTGCGCGTGGAGAGCGCGCGCATGGCGGCGAATCCGCCCACACCCATGGGAGTGATCGCAGCTTCGGCTCCGCCGGCAATCATCACATCGGCGTAATCGTGCTGGATGATGCGGAAGGAATCTCCAATGGAATGCGCGCTGGTGGTACAGGCTGTCGCCGTGGCCTCGTTCGGCCCTTTGGCTCCGCAGCGCATCGAAACCTGCCCGGCCGCAAGATTGACGATGGCCGCCGGAATAAAGAAAGGAGAAATCTTGCGCGGCCCGCCTTCCACCAACGCATAGTGTTCGCGCTCGATGATGTCGAACCCTCCGATCCCTGACCCGATGTGAACTCCGACCCGCTCGTCGTTCTCCGGCGTGATCTTCAATTCCGACATTTTCAACGCTTCATCGGAGGCGGCAATGGCCACATGAATGAAGCGCCCCATTTTTTTGACTTCTTTTTTCTCGATGTAGTTCAGCGGGTTGAAGTTCTTGACCTCTGCGGCAATCTGGCAGGCAAAGGCAGTGGGATCGAAACTGGCGATGCGCCCCACCCCGCTCTTACCCGCGAGCACGGCCCTCCACACGTCGTCGGTGGAATTGCCCACGCCACAGATCAGACCAAGACCCGTTACTACGACCCTGCGTGCCAAGTCTATTTCGCCTTCCCGTGCTTTGAGATGTAGTCGACCGCGTCCTGCACGGTGCGGATTTTTTCCGCATCCTCGTCGGGAATCTCGATGTCGAAGGCTTCTTCAAAAGCCATGACCAGCTCGACGGTGTCCAGCGAGTCCGCGCCCAGGTCGTCCACGAACGACGCGCTGGAGGTGACTTCGCCCTCATCCACTCCCAACTGCTCCACAATAATCTGTTTTACCTTCTCTTCAACGGCTGCCATGTTTCTCCTCGCTTAAACTCGATTAGATTTGAATTCGGCTTCTTCGTTGCACAAATCGCAGCCCAAAGCCTTCCCGCGCTTCACAACATTGGCACATCCAACACAATTCGATCCGAAAAAAGGCGAGTGTGTAGTGTAATTGTCCCGGTGAATTAGTGTAAAGGAAGGGCCCTGCCACTTGCAGCAAAGCCTCGGTCAACTTGGGATTGCACTCTTGAATCCTAAAGGCTGGCCGTTGCCGGGGTCAAACGTTTGAACGGGATATGATGAATCAGTAGCGGGGAAAATCCCATGCGAGCCGTCGTGCAGCGCGTCAGCCGCGCCAAAGTCACCGTCAACGATTCGACCGGAAGCGCTCAGACCTCCGGCGAGATCGGCCTGGGCTTGCTCGCGCTTCTGGGAGTTGCGAAGGAAGATACCGAAGCCGACGCCGCTTACCTCGCCGAGAAGATCACCGGCCTGCGCATCTTTGAAGACGAAAACGGCAAGATGAACCGCAGCGTGCACGACGTCGGCGGCAGCGTGCTCGCGGTCTCGCAGTTCACGCTCTACGGAGACGTCCGCCGCGGCAGGCGCCCGTCCTTCGACGCCGCAGCACCACCCGAACACGCCCGCCGGCTCTACGAATTCTTTGTCGAGCGCATCCGCGCCGCAGGCCTGCGCTGCGAAACCGGCCACTTCCAGGAAATGATGCACGTGGAACTGGTGAACGAGGGTCCGGTAACCATTCTGCTGGATTCGTCGAAGGGATTCTAAGACATGCACATTCCCGGATACTGGATTTTGTTGATCTTCGTGATCGGATCAAGCGCAGCGATTCTACTCGTGCTGCATTTAACGAAGCTCGGTCTGCTGATCCACCAGCGCATTCCCGACCGTCCGCAGCGGCGCCTGTTCCTGGCCTCGATCAGCTTCTTCGTTACTTTCGTCGGGGTGCGCCTGCTGGTGGCGTCGATCACGCATCATGTTGGTCCCTTCAGCTACGTCGAGATGGGAGGACGGCATATCCACCACTTAGTCTGGGGAA
>DATHQJ010000399.1:0-12550 GCA_035482825.1 Binatus sp. (SeqCode)
CACGCCGTTCTCGATCACGATGCTCCCCGAAAGCCCGGTCTGCGCCGCAATCACCACGTCTTCGCCGATCTGGCAGTTATGTCCGATGTGCACCAGGTTGTCGATCTTCGTGCCGCGCCCGATCCGGGTTTCGTCGAGCGCACCGCGATCGATGGTGGCGTTGGCCCCGATTTCGACGTCGTCTTCAATCAGCAACCGGCCCACCTGCGGAAATTTTTCATAGCGCCCGGTCTTGCCGTCGCGCACATATCCGAAGCCGTCGCTGCCCAGCACTGCGCCGGCATGCACGATCACGCGATCGCCCAGCGTGGTCCCGGGATACATGGTCACATGCGGATAAATTTCGCAGTCGTTCCCGATTTTCACGCCGTGGCCAATCGAGCAGCCCGCGCCGATCCGCGTGCCCTTTCCGATGTGCGCCCGCTCGGCAACCACCGCCAGTTCTTCCACGAGGACCCCGGGGCCGAGTTGTACCGACGGATGTACGGCCGCCGACAGGTGTACGATTGGGGCTTGCCGCTTCAAGTCATCGCCCGGCAATCCCACCTGAAGCAAGCGTGCGGCACGGGCGAACGCCAGTTTGGGATGATCGGTCATTAGGAGGGGGCGCGTCCCGGCGAGAGTGGCTGCGAGGGTTTCCGCGAGCGTTTCTGCGAATGCTCCCGCGATAACCGCGCCCGCCTGAGACCTCAAGGCCGCCGCCAGATGTTTCTCATCGTCGACGAAGACGAGATCATCCGGCGTCGCCGAATCTATGCTGGCCACGGCGCGCACTTCCACGCGGCCGTCGCCAATCAGGCGGGCACCGACGGCGTCGGCAATCTGCTGCAGAGAGCTCACCGCTCCCACTGTATCGTAGCCGGGTCAGAGGAAGGAAGGCGGATGGAACAAGAAAATTCAGACCTCTCAGGGAAGGATCCGCGACGCGCAGGCTCCCGCGCACATTCTACGGAACCTGCTGTGAAACTCCGCTACGGAGCGCTACAGGTGGCGGTGCCCTGGCACATGATGAAGGTGCCGGTGCCCTGGCAAGCGGCATTGTTGCTGCTGTTGCTCAGAGTCCACGTTCCCACCGCAACTCCATCGGTCAGTGTGCCGGTAGTCGTGATGGTTCCATTCGATATGCCGGTAAGGCCGCCTTCGGGGCTGATCAGCGTGAGGGTATTGCCGGACGGATTTACCGAGGTCACGGTGAGCTTCAGACTGCCCGTGACTTGATCGGTCCCCGGATTGGTGGTGAAATCGGCTGAGCCCGCTACGCGTTCTTCATTCAAGCCGTTGTCAAAGCATGTCCCCTGATTGAAGAACGCGAAAGTGGAAATGTTGAGCGGTCCGCTATTTTCCGGGATGAGAGTCGTCGTGAACCCTAGTTCGGCCGCCTCGCCCGTTCCTCCGAGCAGCCTCGCTTCCCAAAGCCCGTTGATCGACGTGGTGACGACTGGGTTCGGCGGGGTGGTGCCACAGCCACAAACCGCGAGTTCCAGGGCCAGCACCAACAGACTTGCAAGCTTCTTCATTTACCGTCCTTGAATTATGGTCCCTATGAGAATAAAGAGATGCGGGCATGCCCGTCAATGGATGTAAGCGGGGATCGGGCTGGGATGAAAACTCCGATCCCGGACCGGCCAAAGGCATCTCGCTGAGGTTGCGGCCCTGAGGCTTGAATCTGCTGGGTTACAGATCGTTTAATTTACAGATCGGCCCAATAACCGGGCAGGCCCTTAGGCAATCCGCACTTTTTGACGCGACCTGTCGTAGTTCATGTTCTTACTCGGCTCCTAGTGCTGCGCGGGGACTAAGACCGGGTTCATGGTGAAGGTTCCATTGCCCGTGCAGTTCGCGGTTGCTCCCGAGACCTTCCAGGTACCGGTGATCACTCCGCCGCTCACCGTGCCATCCAGGGTGAGGGTATTGACCTCCACGCCAGTGGACATGATGACGTAGTGAAACGATCCCTTTACCTGGCCGTTGAAATTCCCGCTGAGCGTGAATGAGCCGGTTTCCGTCGTGCTGGGGAAGGTACACGGCGTGTTGTTCAGGGTGAAGCTAAAACTGGTCGAACCCAGTGATCCGTCGGCATTTACGGTCAAGTTCGTACTAAAGATGAACATGTTGGCCAACGTCGAGTTGGACAGGGTTGCGGACCACATTCCATTGATATTGCCAGTCACTGAGTTCGACCCACAACTGGAAAGAATCAGGCTGATACCCAACAGGGCGATTGCAGTAATTTTTTTCATGAGCAATACTCCTACCCTTTTCAGGGACGGACGCGGCACCGGTAGAGATGCCAAGATTTAGATGCAAGGATGCCAGCAGGCGGCTGGCTTGCGTACTGATGAGTGGAACCCGAGCCTGATCCAAAGGTTGCGGGGAATTTGAAGTTTCATTGGCGCAGGACACCTGGTCGAGTTCCTGCGCCCCCGACCAATGATCGCGCCGTTATCTGGAAACGCTGCGCTTCGGCCGCGCCAATCCCAAGATGAGCAGCCCGAAGGACACGCCCATCAGAAAACCGCTGGCAATATCCGCATGGTTACCTTGGATCCAGTGCTGCAAGCCAATGCTGATCGCCAACGCGAACAAACCTACCAGCGTAAAGAACACACTTCTGTGCCGCATCATGGCCGCCTCCAGCCCATCACCATTTTCTCGATCGAGAAACTCGCCCCGGTTTACGCGCCCCGCTTCGACTTCAACTCGACCAGCAACTGCTCGATGCGATCTTCTTTTTCGAGCGCGGCCAGGCGGTCGTCGAGATTGTCGCCGGCGATTTCAGACTTCGCCTGGCTCACCGCCTCCGAATGCGCTACTTTTCGTTTCATGCGGTCGAAGGCCGCGGCCTTGGAGCCGTCGCCCGACGCCAGGCGCGCGTCGCTGGCCTTGCCCACGGCGCGGGCGCGGCGATGCTGCGCGATCAGCACGTCGGCCTTGGCCTGCGCCTCGGTAAGTTTCTGCTCCAGTTGCCGCAAGGCGGACTTCAGATTTTCCACCTGTGCCTTCTGGTCGGCGACCTGCTGCGTGAAGTTTTCTTTCAACTCGCGGAAACTCTCGACGCGCAGCAGCGACGCGCGCGCCAGATCGTCCTCTTTTTTGTCGACGGCGAGTTCGGCCTTGCGCATCCACTCGGCCACTTTGTCTTCGTTCTCTTTCTGTTTTCGTTCGAGCAGGTGCTGGTCGGCGATGGCGATCGCGACCTGCGTCTTAACTTGCAGAAGCTGGTTCTGCATGTCGAGGATGACCTGCTTAATCATTTTTTCCGGCTCCTCGGCCTTGTCGATCAGGTCGTTGAGGTTGGCTCGGACCAGTGTGGAAACGCGCTCTAGTAATGCCATGATGGACTCCTTTTCTTAGCTATTGGCCGTCAGCTTTGTTGCTTCGGATTCTTCGGTTCGCCGGGGCGGACGAAGGCGTCCGCCCTTCACGAACCCGTTCAGTTCTTCGGCGTATCGCCCGGCTTCGGGGCTTTGTCGCCGATCAGGCGGATCTTGCTCATCAACTCTGCCAACGGCATGCCCGAGAGCGTTTCGAACAACGCCGGCACCTGCGCCGCCATCTTGGTAATGTCGCCGGTGATTTTGTTCATGCCAGACTCTGCTCCGTTTCCCGTCGACACGATCGTGATCTTGTCGACGTTGGCCAGCGGAGCGGCCAATGCCTTCACGATGTCCGGCATGCTGGCGAACAGGCGATCGATGACGGCCGCCTGGTTGTATTCCTGGAAAGCCTCGGCCTTCACGTTCATCGCCTTGGCTTCGGATTCGCCTTTCTTGAAGATGATCTCGGCTTCCGCCTCGCCCTGTGCCCGAATCGATGACGCCTGGCCTTCTGCTTCCGCGATCAGCCGTTGCTTCTCGGCTGCCGCAAGCGTTTCAATCCTCTGACGCTCGATTTCCGCCGGCTTCAGCACGGTGGCAATCAATTCTTTTTCGCGGCGATTGATTTCCGCTTCCTGCACTTTTACCTGCTGCTCTTTCTCAATCTGCTGCACCTTCACCGACTCGGCAATCACCTGCTGTTGCATGATGTTGGTCTGGATGTCATAGGCCTTGTCGGCCTGCGCCTGCTGACGCTTGGTGACTTCCAGGTATTGCGCTTTTTTGATTTCCAGATCGCGCTGCGACTCCGCCTGCTTGGCCAGCGACAAGGTTTCGGCCAGCACGCGTTCCTGATCGGCCTGCGCCTTGGCCACGGCCGACTCCCGCGTCAACGCCGCGCGCTTGATCGCCGTGTCGCGGTCGGCTTCAGCGGTAGCGACGTCGGCATCACGCTTGATGCGCGCCACATCGGGCTTGCCCATGTTGGTGATGTACTCGTTCTTGTCACGAACTTCTTTAATCGTGAACGAGATCACTTCCAGGCCCATCTTGTTCATGTCTTCGGCGCAGGTGCCGCGCATGCGGTCGGAAACCATTTCCGGCTGCTTCACGATTTCTTCCACCGTGAGCTGGCCGATGATGCCGCGCAGGTGACCTTCCATAACCAGCCGGATCAGGCCTTCGCGCTCCTGATCGGACTTGGTCAGGAATTGTTCGGCCGCGGTCAACACCGACTCGCGATCCGACTTCACCTTGATCTGTGCCACGGCTTCGACCGTCACGGCGACGCCTTGCTTGGTGTACAAATCCTGCTGCGGCGCCACATCGAACGACATGAGTTCCAGCGAAAGGTTGCGGCAGATCTGCACCATCGGGAAAACGAGCGTGCCCTTGCCCTGCACCACGCGGGTTCCGCCCAGGCCGTACACGATGAGTGCTTCGTGCGGGCCTGCTTTGCGATAGAGCCTGGCCAATCCGCTCATCAGGAACAGAAGGACCATCACTCCGAGCACTACGAAAATCAAAATCGTCATTACTGTCGACAAGCCAAACATAACGCCTCCTATTGCGAATGCAGTCTGTGAACGGTCGCCCTGCGACCGACGCCGCTTACTGATCCCCCGACATCTCGCTCCACAAACGAACGTAGGCCAGGCCCTTGTCGTAGCGCGTAACGACGACCTCGGCTCCTTTGGCGATGGCCGTACCATCCTCGCTGCGCGCGCCACAGACCCGGCGCGTGCCGACCTGTGAGTAAATCATTTCGCCGGTTCCGCCTTCACGAATCGGAACGCAGACTCGGCCCAGCACCCCCACCATCTCGTAGTCGGCCTGATCCATGTTTTCGTCGTCCGACATCAGCACGCGGCTGAAGAACAGGAAGATAATCCCCCCGCCCACCAACCCGCTGCCCGCGGAGAACAGCAATCCCAGGCCGACCCACACCGTGGAGAAGCGGGTGAGCAGATAACCGGTGCCGCCGAACCATGCCAGAAAGGCCGTGAGCGTGACAAAGTTGAACGGCGAGACTCCGCTGCCCTGCACCTGATTTGGATCCGAGGAATCGCTCGTCGCAGTCCCGTGTCCAGTGGAAGCGTGCCCTGCGGTCCCGTGGGCCACGTGACCGCCGGCCCCCGGCGCATGGGCCACCGGTGCATGCGCCACGGGACCGTGCGCGACCGGAAAATGCCCGCCGCCGTGCGCGTGAAAATGCGGCAGGTGCAGGCGTCCGAAACGCGAACTGCCGAACACAAAAGAAAAGAAACTGAAACAGAAACCGACCGCAAAACAAATCAGATAAAAATCGGACCAATCGAATCCTGTGGTAAATCCTGCCGTCACGACTGAAGCCATCATCGGATTCGCCTCCCTTCCGCATTCGTCTCTGGGCGTAATGCATGTCGATGGTTGCCATTGCTGGCCGCGAGTTCCGGCCGCAACGCCTCCAGCAGACGCTCGGCCAGTCCCGGCGTGTCGAGAATCGCGCCCAGCAGCAGGAAACACCGGCGCGTGTCTTTTTCGCGCGCGGCCTTGATCAGCACCTTGCTGACTTCCGGATCGCTGGCGAATTTCTCCGAGCCTTGCAGCAGCCAAACGTCGAGCTGGCCCTCGGTGGTACGCAGGTCGGAAGTCAGCTCGGCGTGGTAGCCCTCAGGGTCATCCACGAGAAAGCCGGGATGCACCTTGAAGAACTTCGCCAGCAGCGCGCGCGACGACTGCGTCATGTGCGGGCGCGCTCCGTTTTCAATCTGCGACAGGTACGACTGGCTGATGGACGCGCCTTTAGCGCGCCCGCGGCCTTTGTCGGACTCCTCGCGGATGGCGCGCACCAACTCAAGTTGCGTCATGGGGCGTCCCAGGCCGCGCAACGAGCCTTCGACTTCGCGCAGATAGCGAATTTTCTCGCCCAGCTTCACCGGCCACGCTCCCATCAGTATTTCAATACGCAATAACTGTATTGCAATTTGCGATTCATGTCAAGTAAAAGAAGTGCCCTGTTTTCATGGATTTACCGAGAGCTAGAGCCCCGCTTCGATGCGCGAGCGCGGATCCAAGTAATCGCGCAGGGCGTCGCCGATGAAATTGAAACTCAGCACCGCCAGCATTACCGCCAGCGCGGGAAACAGGACAAGATGGGGTGCGTCGAACAGGTGAGCGCGCCCGTCGTTGAGCATGGCTCCCCAGCTGGCAGTGGGTGGAGGGACGCCGAGTCCGAGAAAACTCATGGTCGCTTCAGCGAGAATCGCTCCAGCCATGCCGATCGCGGCCTGCACGACGACGGGCTGAATAATGTTGGGCAGAATGTGGCGGGTAATAATCCGCAGATCGGAGGCGCCGAGAGCGCGGGCAGCTTCGACGAATTCGCGTTCGCGGGCGGCAAGCACTTGTCCGCGCACCAGGCGCGCGTAGCCCACCCATCCACCGAGCGAGAGCGCGAGCACGAGATTGAAGATGCCGGGACCGCGGAAGGCTATGAAGGCAATGGCCAGCAGAATTCCGGGGAAGGAAAGAAAAGCATTCATCAGCACGACGTTGACGAAGCGATCGATGGCGCCACCGTAGTATCCGGCGATCGAGCCAATAATGAGTCCGAGGGCAAGCGAGGTAAGCACGACGCAGGTTCCGACCACCATAGAAATACGCGCGCCGTAGACCACACGCGAGAGAATGTCGCGACCCAGTTCGTCGACCCCGAACCAGTGGGCGCGCGAGGGCGGGTCGAGACGCGCGGGCAGGTTGATGGAAGCAGGATCGTGGGGCGCGATCCAGGGCGCGAACAGAGCGAAGATGACGAAGATCACAACCAGTACAACGCCGATCGCCGCCAGCGGATTGTGGCGGGCGTTTCCTAGAACTCCGCCGGCAACGCGACTACGAAGCGAGATCGTAGAGGTGGACATGATGGAAATTAAATCTCGAGTACATCAAATCTCAGGTGAATTAAATTTCGAGTACAAGGTCTTGAGTTCACTCACGAACTGTGTTCTCATAATATAAAGAAGAAACCATCTGACCGCGTAGTTTCTCCGCACGCGCGCCGTAACCTTCACCCTTAGCCTACATTCTGAGGAGAACAATCATGAATAAAGTCTCGTATATTCCCAAAGACTACAACACCGTTACGCCTTACCTGGTCATTAAAGGCGCTGCCCAGGCCATTGAATACTACAAGAAAGTATTTGGTGCGACGGAAACCGTGCGCATGAATGGCCCGGACGGTAAGGTCGGGCACGCCGAGCTGAAGATCGGCAACTCGCACATCATGCTGGCCGACGAAAATCCCGGCATGGGACAGGGACACACCAGCGCGGCCACCATTGGCGCGAGCCCGGTGAGCCTCTATGTATACCTTCCCGACGTTGATAGCGTGGTGAAGCGCGCGGCCGCTGAGGGCGCGAAAATCCTGAAGCCGGTGCAGGACCAGTTCTACGGCGACCGCAACGGCTTCATTCAAGACCCGTTCGGACATTTCTGGAGCGTCGCTACTCACATCGAAGATGTGGCGCCCAAGGATATGGAAGAGCGGATGAAGAAGGTAGTGCAGGCCGCGTAGTTTGAATCGCACCGGAGGCGGGGCGGAGACGCTCCGCTTTTTGTGTTTTACTACCTAGCCGCCTCACCACACTTCCAACATGATCTTGCGATAACTATTGATGAGTTCAAAATCCGCCCGATTGGTCGTGATAAGCCGGGCTCCGTAGGAGCGGGCGGTGAGAGCGATGAGGACGTCGAAATGCAGATCGCGCAATTTGTGCGCCGCGAAGCCATGATCGGCGCGAATGCGGGAGAGTATTTCACCTGATTCCAACCAATTCTTTTCAGTTGGGGTCAGAATGGGATGGTTTCGGGCCAGTGAGAGTAGAAAACTTCGTTCTGCGGCTTCGGTTGCGCCGCGCCACAATTCGGCAAGAACGACAGCCGACGTTCGCACCAGACCGTTCACCGATTCGATCTTCCTGCGGTGGCGCCCGGCGCGGAGTTCGTCGACCAGAACGGACGTGTCGAAGATAACTAGGTCACTCATCCAGCCCGGAGAACTTGAGTTTGCCTGAGTTCTTTTTCATCAGCGCCTTGAAGCGCTTGAGCGCGACGATTTCGCGGAGGGCGATGTGAACCGCATCCGTTCGCGATTTCGCGCCGAGGACTTTCACGGCCTCATCGGCCAAGTCGGTATCCAGCCGGATTGTGGTCATGGTCACAGCCATCGTGGAACCTCACTCTTATATACATATTAGCACGTTTGTATATACCGAAAAGGCTTCCGCCGCAGGCTGCATCGTACCCACCCTTCGCAAAGTGCGCGAAGGATAGGGCACCCGGCTCAGGCTGGTCTATTTTTCCAGAGCTTTACGAAGGTCTTTCATCAACAGCATCAGCTGCAACTCGTGAACCGGCGAAGGCTCGAAATCAAAATGTTCATAGAATTTCCGAGCTTGCTCGTCAATCGCGTGAACAAGAACAGCGCGTGCGCCCACGATGTCTGCTGCCTGGGCGATTCTCGCGAGCGCGTCCTTCAGGAGCGCCTTCCCGAGCCCCGTCCCTTTTTCGTACTTATCAACGGCCAGCCGGGCCAGCAGGATGACTGGGATGGGATGTCGGGCAAGTCCCTTGACGACCCGCGCGGGCGATTCCTCGACCGAGACGCTCCCCGCGGAAACGGAATAGTAGCCGGCGACCGATCCATTGCGGTGGACAACGTAAGTTCGAGCCGACTCATTCCTCTGGTTGGACAGGGCGAAACGCTTCAGCCATTCGTTGAGAGACTCATGAGTCCCGCAATCGAAGCGGCTCAGATCGTGGAGCTCTGAGATTGCTTCGACTTTCGATAGCGGAGAGTTTTGACGGAGCATCAACTCTGTTCGAGCACAGTGGATTCTCTGAAGAGCTTTTTGAGTCTGGGCTTTGCTTTGACGGGCCGATCAAGCGCATGGCTGAACTTTTGCCAGTCCTTGGCACTGATCTCGAAGTGCCGTACCGAGGCGATTTCTTGAGCGGCTCGCACGCAGGCGCTTTCTAGGATGAAGTTCGTGATGTTCACGCCACGCTGTTCGGCGCCCAGACGAATGAGTTGCGCCTCGCGTTCGCTAAGGCGAACATTGAATCGCTCAGTGCGTTTTTTCTTGGCTGCTGTCGCTGGCACGATACCGGTCTCCTCTGTACGTACAACGGATCATGATGTACGTATATTGTACGTCTATCCGGGAGGAAGTCAAGCCTCGTCAAGACCGGGTGCTTGCGGTCCGGCTACTCATTTGCGCTTTACTGTCGAATCCTCGGATTCGCCACCGAGTACAGCACGTCCGTCAGAAAGTTCACCGCGACATACGTCAGCCCAATCGCCAGGATGCAGCCTTGCACCAGGAAATAGTCGCGGGCGGAGATGGCGTCGACGGTAAGGCGTCCGATGCCGGGCCAGGAGAAGATTTTTTCGGTGACGATGGCCCCGGCGAGCAGCGCGCCGAACTGCAGGCCCAGCACGGTGATGATGGGGATCATGGCGTTGCGCAGGGCGTGGCGGTAGACGACGGTGCGTTCGGGCAGGCCTTTGGCGCGGGCGGTGCGGATGTAGTCCTGGCTCAGCTCTTCAAGCATCGAGGTGCGCACCATGCGGGTGAGAATGGCGGCGAGCGCGCTGCCCATGGTGAGCGCGGGCAGCACGAGATTGGCGAACGAGCCGGCACCGGAGACGGGGAGCCATCCGAGTTTGATGGCGAAGATCAGAATAAGAATTGGCCCGAGCGCGAAGTTGGGGAACGACAGGCCGAACAGGCTGACGATGGAGAGCAGGCGGTCGTCCCAGCGATTGCGGCGGCGAGCGGAGCGGACTCCGGCGGGGATGGAAAGTAAGATCGCGACGAACAGGCTGGCCAGCGTGAGCCGAAGCGTGTAGGGATAGCGCTGCGCGATCAGCCGCGTGACGGTTTGGTTGTAGCGGATGGAGCGTCCGAGATCGCCGTGCAGCACGCCTTTCCAATAGTGGAGATATTGCTCGCCCAGCGGAGCATCCAGGCCGTAGGCGTGGCGGGTCGCGGCGATGTCGGAGGCGGGCGCGCCTTCGCCGAGCATCTGGGCGATGGGGTCTCCGGGGACGAGGTGGATGAGCAGGAAGACGAGGCTCACGACCAGCCAGATCACCGGCAGGGTGTAGAGGACGCGTTGGAGGAGGCGAGTGAGCATCAGTGGTCGTTGGTCGTTGATTCGTTAGCGAGTTTTCAGTTCTCAGTTACGTTGTCATCCTGAGCGGAGCGAGCGCGAATGCGCTCGCGCAGTCGAAGGACCCCTTTCATTTCAGTTGCTTCCGCCAGCGCGACCTTGAGTTCTCTGCACTCGACACAGGAACGCCAATGGTACGGGGAGAACTCCTCGACACGCTCGCGGCGATGTTGGCAGCGTAGGGGTCCTTCGACTTCGCGCGGTGACTCGCTGCGCTCGTCGCCGTGCTTCGCTCAGGATGACAAGCTGTAGAGTGCTGATCGGGACCCGGCATCTACGTCAGTTCCCCGCTCCCTTCGCCGCTTCGGCTTCGCCTTCAACCTTCGCGGTCTTCTCGATCCGCACTCTGGCGATGCGGTGGCCGTCCAGTTCTTCGACGGTGTAGCGGCGGCCATCGTATTCGAAGGAGTCGCGCAGCTCTGGGATTCGCTGCAGGCGGGCGAGGATGAATCCAGCCAGGGTTTCGAATCCGGCGTCGCGCGGGAGCGTCAGAGCGTGTTCGGCTTCCAGGTCGCGGATGTTGACTGAGCCTTCGAGCACCAGAACCGATTCGTCTTCGAGCGCGGGTTCGCTGGGGGAGACGTCGAATTCGTCTTCGATGTTGCCCACCAGTTGCTCCAGGATGTCCTCGACCGTGATAACGCCGGCGGTCGAGCCGAATTCGTCGACCACGACCGCGAGATGGCGGCGGCGGTCCTTGAATTCAGCAAGCAGTTCCGCCAACACTTTCGTTTCTGGCACCACCAGCACATCGTGCATGATCTGGCTGATCTGCATGCGGGAAATGCGGGTCGATGTGGTCTGGCCAAGATTGCTGAGGCGCAGCCGCATCCAGCGCATCAGGTCTTTGTAGTAGAGCACGCCGACGATGTGCTCGGGGCCGCGCTGCGGGTCGTAGACCGGGATGCGCGAGTGCTGGCCTTCGACCACGCGGGCCAGGGATTCATCGAGTTGCAGGTCGGAGGGCAGAGAAAAAATGTCAGGACGGGCGACCATGACCTCGCGGACGGTGATGCTGTCGAGTTCGATGGCCGAGTGAATCATCTCTTCCTGAAACTCGGGAATCTGGCCGAACTGGCGGCTGGCGGTCACGATGAGCTTGAGTTCGTCGGGCGAGTGAATTGCCCCTCCACGGCGGGTAAGTTGCGCGCCGAACAGACGCAGCACCAGGCCGCCGGAGCGGCGCATGAAGAACAGGACCGGACTCGTCAGGGCGAGAAAGGCCTCCATGGGCGCGGCGACGGCCAGAGCGACGTGTTCGGCGCGCTGCAGGGCCAGAGTCTTCGGAACCAACTCGCCGAGGATCACGTGCATGTAGGTGATCAGACTGAAGGCGATGGCGATCGCGATGGTATGAGCATAGACGGCCGCGTGCGGGACTTTGTGGACAAACTCCATCCCTTCCACCAGTCGGGCGACCATCGGTTCGCCGATCCAGCCCAGAGTCAGGCTGACCATGGTGATGCCGAGTTGAACGCCGTTTACAACCTGGTCGAGGTTCTGGTGAAGACGCTGCACTATGCGCGCGCCGATGCGTCCCGACGCGATGAGCTGCTGAATGCGGGTATCCCGCACGCTGACCAGGGAGAATTCGGCTGCCGCGAAGAAGGCATTGGCCGCCACCAGGAGAAGGATCAGAAAGACCCGGAGCAGCACAAAAGCGATCATGGAAGAGTAATTCTAACAAATGTGGGGACAGCCGCATCGGCTGTTCCCACCTGGGCACTCAGGCGGGCTTCGCGCTTGGCTACAAAATTCCTGGCCGTAACGCTATCCTTTTAAAGGGCTATGGGTCTAACTGGGAGGCCGGTAGAAAACCATGACTGGCCGGCGGGTCTTTTCTCGCATCCAAGTTCGTTAAATCTTTAGGAACAAAAGCAAGTCGGGCCGCGTACAAGAGGATGAGGGCGGCGGAATGGCCCCCTCAACTCCACTTGGCGGTGTCAATCTCGAGCAACAACAGGAGGTCTTGTGAACGGTAACGGGAATAATAAGAAGAAGCGTCGCAAACTGATTAT
>DATHQJ010000400.1:0-4933 GCA_035482825.1 Binatus sp. (SeqCode)
CACACATGGGAGCCAACGTCATCTTCAACCAGGCCGACGTGGACGGCGGAGCGCCGGTGCAAATGGTGCCGGGGAGCTAACTTCGAAACAGGTTTCGAGTTTGATCAACGCCGGTCCTCGAGACCGGCGTTCGTGCATGGGAGCAGGGCAACTTCTTGGCCACGGATTCACGCGGATCAACGCGGATAGAGCTAAAGGCTAAGAGATGAGAGCGCTTTTCATTATGGCTGATTTTCTTCAGACCGTGAAAGACCGCGTCGTCGTCTATGACGGCGCGATGGGGACCAACATCCAGACGCGCAATCCGACCCTGGACGATTACTGGGGCAAGGAGAATTGCAGCGAAGTGCTGGTGTTGAGCCGTCCTGACATCATTCGCGATATTCATGCTGACTTTTTTCGCGTGGGTTGCGACATCGTCGAGACCAACACGTTCGGCGGAAGCGGAATCGTACTCGGCGAATTTGAGCTCCGCGACCGCGTCCACGAGATCAACCTGAAGGCCGCGCAACTGGCCAAAGAAGTGGCGCTGCAATTTTCGACCAAAGACCGGCCGCGATTCGTTGCCGGATCGATGGGACCGACCACGAAACTGCCGTCGCTGGCCCACATCGGCTTCGACGCCATGGTGGCGTCCTACGAAGAACAGGCCGCCGCGTTGATCGAAGGCGGAGTCGATGTGCTGCTGATTGAGACCGCGCAGGATCTGCTGCAGGCCAAGATTGCGACGATTGGCGTTCTGGAGGCTATGCGGAAGGCGGGCAAGCGTTTGCCCGTGCAAGTGCAAGTCACACTGCAGGAATCCGGAACCATGCTGCTGGGCACTGAGATCGGTGCGGCCCTGACCGCGCTCGAACCGTTCGAGGTCGACGCGATCGGGCTGAATTGCGCCACCGGTCCAAAGGAGATGAATGACGCGGTTCGTTATCTCGCGTTGAATTCGACCAAGGACGTATCGGTGCTGCCTAATGCCGGGCTGCCGATTAACGTTGGCGGGCACGCGGTCTACAAACTGTCGCCGGCGGATTTGGCGGAGTATCACAAGCACTTCGTAAAGGACTACGGCGTCCGCATCGTGGGCGGATGCTGCGGGACTACGCCGGAACATCTCAAGGCCGTGGTGGATGCGGTTTCCGGCGTGGAGCCCGCCAAGCGCGACGTGAAGCGTGCGGGTGCGGCCTCGAGCGCGTATACCACGGTTCCTCTCGATCTGGAGCCCAAGCCGCTGATCGTCGCCGAGGAAATGAACACGACGACTCGCGTCGAACATTTCCGCAAGCTGGTACAGGGGAAAAAGTACGACGACATTCTCGCGCTCGCGAAAAAGCTAGTGAACGAAGGTTCGCACATGCTCGATCTGTGTTGCGCGATCGTGGGCGAGGACGAGAAGGGATACATCACTTCGATCCTGGAAAAAATCGCCACGCGCGTTCCGGCGCCGATTCTGGTGGATTCGACCGAAGCCGACGTGGTGGAAGAAGCGTTAAAGCGCATCCCCGGCCGGGCCATTATTAATTCCATCAATCTGGAAGACGGCGAGAAGCGGACGTCGAAGGTTCTGCCCATGGCCAAGCGCTACGGTGCAGCGGTGATCGCGCTGACCATCGACGAAGACGGCATGGCGCTGACCGCCGACAAGAAGGTAGCGATCGCGCACCGCATCTACGATCTGGCCACGAAGAAGTATGGACTCGACGGCACGGACCTGATTTTCGACGCGCTGACTCTGCCGATTTCGACGGGACAGGAGGAGTATCGCACTGCCGGGATGGAGACCATCAAAGCGGTGGAACGGATCAAGAAGGAACTGCCGTTGGTGAAGACGATTCTCGGCGTGAGCAACATTTCGTTTGGGCTGGATGCGTATCCGCGGCGCGTGCTCAATTCAGTATTCATGCACGAGGCGGTCGACCATGGGCTCGACATGGCCATCGTGAACTACACCAAGATTTATCCGCTGTACAAGATTCCGCAGGAAGAAGTGGAGCTGGCGCGCAAGTTGATTCACCGCGATTCCGATTCTGACGGCGATCCGCTGCAGAAGTACATGGCGCATTTCGCCGGCATGAAGGGCAAGCCCGCCGCGTCGACGACCGCGCATGTCGACACGCTGTCGGTGGAAGACAAGCTGAAGTTCGCCATCATCAACGGCGAGAAATCGGTCGGCGAGGGCGCGCGCAAGAAGTCGCTGGAAGAACTTCTGGAAGAGGCGCTTGCGGATTACTCCGCTCTGGAACTGATCAACACCGTTCTGCTCGATGGCATGAAGACCGTGGGCGATCTTTTTGGAGCGCGTAAGATGCAGTTGCCGTCCGTGCTCGATTCGGCGGGAGTGATGAAAGCCGCAGTGGCTTATCTCGAACCGAAGATGGAGAAGAAAGCTGGGTCGCAGAAAGGGACCATCGTGCTCGCGACTGTGAAGGGCGACGTGCACGATATCGGAAAGAATCTGGTCGACATCATTCTGTCGAACAATGGATTCAAGGTCGTCAATCTCGGCATCAAGCAGCCGGGAGACACGATCATCCGGTCCGCGCAGGAACATCAGGCCGACGCGATCGGCCTGAGCGGATTGCTGGTGAAATCGACGCTTGAAATGAAGTATGTCATCCAGGATCTGGAGCGGCAGAAGCTTGCCTTCCCGGTGATCTGCGGAGGCGCTGCACTGACGCGCAAGTACGTAGAAGACGACCTGCGGCGCGAGTACGCGAACGCCGTTTTCTATGCCGACGACGCGTTCGCAGGCCTGCACATCATGGAAGATCTGGCGACCGACAATGGGGCCAAGCAGACGCGGCTCACCGAAGGGCGAACCGTGAAGGAATACGCGAAGGCCGCTGCCGTGGATGAAGAAACTGGGCCAGTATTTGCGGAAAGAAGCCCGGTGGTCGGAGACGCTCCGAATATTCCGAACCCGCCGTTCTGGGGCGTACGCGTGCGCAAGGATTACGATTTGCGCGAAGTGTTCCAGTACATCAACGAGACGGCGCTGTTCAAGAATCAATGGCAGTTGAAGACAGCTTCGCAGGCGGACTATCTGCGGCTGGTGCAGGAAAAATTCCGGCCAATTTTATTCAAGCTGGAAGACGAAGTTGCGGGCTCCGGATTATTTGAGCCGAAAGTGGTATACGGCTACTTCCCCGCTCAGGCGGATGGAAATGATGTCGTTGTGTACCAAGCACCGAGTGCCGAATCCCGAGAGCCGAGCGCAACATCAGGCGAGTTTTTGCGCTTCACCTTTCCGCGGCAGCGCGAAGGGCGGCGGTTGTGCATCTCGGACTTCTTCGCGCCAAAAGCTTCAGGAAAGATGGACGTGATTGGCCTTTCGCTGGTCACGATCGGGGAAAAGGCGAGCGTGGAGACGCAGCGGTTGTTCGAGGGCGGCGAGTACACCAAGTATCTTTACTTGCATGGGCTGAGCGTCGAAACCGCCGAGGCGCTGGCCGAACTGCATCACAAGAAGATGCGCGAGGAATTGGGAATTGCCGGAGAAGACGCTCCGGAGATTCGCGATCTGTTTCATCAGAAGTATCGCGGGTCACGGTATTCGTTTGGCTATCCCGCGTGCCCGAATTTGGAAGACCAGACGAAGCTGTTCGCGCTGCTGAAGCCGGAAGAAAATGTCGGTGTGCGGCTGACGTCGGGATTCCTGTTGGAGCCCGAGCAGAGTACGTCGGCGATCGTTGTTCATCATCCGGGTGCGAAGTACTTCGTGGTATAGCGAAGACGACTTCCGAGTGCTGAGTAGAAACTCCCTGCGAGACTCATCGCTGTATCTGCCTGAAAGGGGTCCCCTTCGGCAAGCTCAGGGCAGGCTCTTCGACTGCGCATGACCGGGCTTTGCCCGATCATGCTTCGCTCAGGATGACAAGACTTGCCTAGAACGTTGCTGCCAGGCGGACGAAATAACTTCGGGGCGGGCCGATGGCGTTGCCGGAGAACAGGCCGCCGAAGTCGATCACGTCCAAAACATTGGTCAGATTCTGTCCATCAATCTGCAAGCTCATCTTCAAGTGTTCGGACTTGTAAACGTCCGCACCCGCCGAGGCACTGACCTGGAAGGAAGGATAAATGCGACCGAGATTGAAATTAATGCGATCGATGACTTGCTGGCCATAGGTCTGCACTTCCCCTTGAATGCATTGCTGAAGCGTTAGTCTCGAATCGCACTGAAACTGAAATGGCAGGCCAGTGTCGTACTGAATGCCGGCCGCGACCCAGAGTCGGCTTGCGACCTGATAACGGACGCGGCCGCGAACGGTGTTGCGTTGATCCTGCGAATCCGGGAAATGACCCGAGGTGGGTATCATTCCCTGGGCGCCGAGAAACAGGCCGCCTGTCACGGGATAGAACGCATTGCCGACGCTCCAGGAATAGCTCAAAAAACCCGAAAAGCGGTGCCAGTCGGGAACATCGAGTTTCCCTTCCGCTCCGTAAATGATCGCTTTCTGGAAGGCTATAGGGAAGCCAATGGTTGTGTTGGTGACCTGGTTGTCGTCGGCATAGTTGTTCACATCCCGCCGGAAATAGTTGGTACTCAGCCTTAGATTCTTGAAGAAAGCCTTGGTAAGGCCCGCTTCGAAGTAGTTTCCTACGGAAGGCCGGACTGGTAATTGGAGTGTACCCGTTTGAAGGTTTGTTGCTGCCGTTGAACTCGAAAGCAGTATGTTCTCGAATGAGGGCGTCTGAAAGACTCTGTCGTAGGAAAAATGCAAGACCAGATCGGCTGAGTGGAAGTAGCGTGAAATCGAGAGGCGCGGGTCCACCGCATTCTGATCCAACAAGAGGTGATAATGGTCCCAGCGGAGCCCGGCGCTGACGGTCCAATTTCCCAGGTGGATCAGGTCCTGCACGAAGGCGGACTGTTCGATATCAGGGTGAGTCCCTGCAAAACTGAAAGGGGTTGGCGTGCTCGGATCGAATTGACTGTCAT
>DATHQJ010000401.1:0-4271 GCA_035482825.1 Binatus sp. (SeqCode)
CCGCGGGCGGCGGATGATCATCAACGCGTCAACGCCGAAGCACTGGCGCGCCACGGAGCGGCCGTAGTAGTCGAGGAATCGAAACTGGAAGGCGTTTGGCTGGCGGAAACGATTGCGACGCTGTTGCAGGATTCGCATCGCTTGCGGCAGATGAGCCAGGCCGCGCGGGAGTTGGCGCATCCCAACGCCGCACACGATATTGCGGCGATGGCCGCGCGAGTGGCGGGGATCGAAAAAGATTAGCCACGGATTTGCACGGATCTTCACGGATCCAGAGGAAAGCAGATTCCTCCCCACTCTCGCCGCTTCGCGGCTGCGAGCGGCTCGGAATGACAAAGTGGTTTTGGAGTTGTTTGCTTTATCCGTGAGATCCGCGTAAATCCGTGGCCAAGAAGTTGACTTAATGTTTGCCAAGATTCAGCGCATTCATTTCGTGGGCATCGGCGGGATCGGCATGAGCGGGATTGCCGAGGTGCTGCTGAATCTCGGCTACAAAGTTTCTGGCTCCGACCTGAAGAGTTCCTCGGTGACGCAGCGGCTCGCCGGACTCGGTGCGGTTACGTTTGAAGGACATCGCGCCGAAAATATGATGGGCGCCGACGTGGTCGTTACCAGTTCCGCGATCGCCGCGGAAAATCCTGAAGTCACCGAAGCGCACAGACTCCACATCCCCGTCATTCAGCGCGCGGAGATGCTGGCCGAATTGATGCGCTTGAAATACGGCATCGCCATTGCCGGCATGCACGGCAAGACCACCACGACTTCGATGGTCGCGGCTGTGCTGGCTGCGGGCGGGCTTGATCCGACCGTGGTGGTGGGCGGCCGCGTCGATGCCATGGGCTCGAACGCGCGCCTGGGCAAGTCGCAATATCTGGTCGCCGAGGCGGACGAGAGCGACCGCAGCTTTCTTAAATTGTCCCCCATACTTTCGGTCGTGACCAACATTGATCGCGAGCATATGGATACTTACCGCAACATGCGGGACGTGAAGAAAACGTTTCTCGAATTCATGGACCGGGTGCCGTTCTATGGAATGATCGTGGCCTGCAATGACGATCCAGTGTTGCGACGGCTGCTGCCGGATGTGCAGCGGCGCACAGTGACTTACGGGACCAAGCGCGGGTCGGATTTTTGGATCAAAATCCCCACCCTTCGACAGGCTCAGGGCAGGCTTCCTCGCGCAAAGAGCGTGCGAGAAATGGGGCACCCACCTCTGAATATGTTTCAGGTAATCTACCGCAAGCAGGACCTGGGCGAGTTCACGCTGCATGTGCCCGGCGTGCACAACGTGTTGAATGCGACGGCGGCGATTGCGGTTGGCGTGGGGCTCGACGTTGGAGTTGATGCGATCCGCGCGGCGCTTGATCAGTTCCGCGGGGTTGACCGGCGCTTCCAGTTGCGCGGACGCGCGGCGGGGGTGAGCGTGATTGACGATTACGGCCACCATCCTACGGAGATCAAAGCCACGCTGGCGGCGGCGCGGCAGTGCGGCTTTGGCAAGATTCATGTCATCTTTCAGCCGCATCGCTATACGCGCACGCGCGATTTGATGGATGAATTTACCAGCGCTTTCGACGACGCCGATTCGCTGTTCGTGCTCGACATCTACGCCGCTAGCGAGAAGCCCATCGAAGGCATCACGGGCGAAATCCTGGCCGAGCGGATTCGGGAGAAGAGCGGGAAGACCGGCCAGTATGCAAATTCTTTTTCCGAAGCCGTGAATGCAGCCGCGGCAACCGCACAGGATGGCGACATGATCCTGACTCTGGGTGCGGGCAGCGTCTCACAGTTGGGGCCGATGATTCTCGACAAGCTGAACGCGCGGGGAGGGTAAACCGCTGGGAAGCAACGCGTTTACGAAGAGCTCATTTCGTATTCGCTACCGCCGATGTAACTGAATTGAACTCCGGCCCCAGCTTGGCGATGGCCGTGCGCAGTTCGGCGATTCTGTAGCCTGATTTGTAGAAAGTGACCTTGCCGTCTGCGTCGATCAGAATGCCGAGCGGAATTCCTGTCCGGTGAAACGGCTTGCCCAACGAACCGTCTCCGTCGTGATAATTGGGCCAGGAGATGTGGTCGCGGGCGAGGAATCCGTCGGCTACTTTAGGGTCCTTGTCGTAGTCGATGCTCAGCCACGCCAGGCCTTTGTCCGCGGTTTCCGCGTGCAACGTCGCCAACCCAGGCATTAGTTCGACGCAGGGCAGGCACCACGTCGCCCAGAATTCGATGAACACAGGCTTGCCGCGAAAGCTGCTGAGGGCCGTGATTTTGCCGTCGGACGATTTGAGCTGGAGTTCAGGCGCGGGCTTCCCGGTCAGATTCGACGGGTCGGCGGACTGGGGATTCCTCATGAAAACATTGGGAAACTCAGTCACCAATTTCGCTTCGGCCGGCGGGACGAAGGCGAATGCAGTGTCGGCTTCCGGCTGGTCCAGCGCAACCACTGGATACACCACGGTGGTTTCCGTGGACATGGGAAGATGTCCTCCGGACAGAGTGAGTGCATAAGTTTCGCGGCGGCGGTCGAAGGTCTTGACCACAAGCTTGCGGGACTTATCGATCCAATATGTCCACTCGAATGTGAAGTCGCCAGTCCGGGAGGGTTCGGTTAGGTAGTGAACCACATAGCAGTCGACGCTCTTACCGTCCACTGAGATCGTTTCATCCGGCAGGAACGTAGCGGATTTTACGCCGTCGCCGCGGTGGGACATCTTAGTCAGGAGAACCCTGGCCAACAACAGCGGTGCCTCGTCTGCCCCAAAGACGTGCCCCGCGAACGGATCATCCGACGAAGCGGGCTGTTGCGTATAGATGTGGTCGTAAGGATGATAATCCGATTGCACCGTGCCGTCGGAGACAAAGATTGCCGATCCGGATCCCGTACGTGCCTCATAGCGAAAGCGACCGTCCGCCATGACGATTGCGGTGAGCAGCTTTTTGTCCCAGTGGCGGCTGAGTTCGCTGGTCGAGGTATCTTCTTCGACCGCCTCGATGTGGTACGACTTGGCGTCGGCATAGCGCTGGCTGACTTCATTGAGCAGCGCGAGCGCGTCCTGGGCCGGAGCAGTCTGTGGAGTTTGGGGTAGGAGCGCAAGGATTAGAAACATTGGAAAATGCATACTTTTTCCACCCCTGGGGTGGGATTCTACTCCCAGACGCGGAGCTGTTGTCGCCTTGGTCTTCATTTTTGGGGTGAGTTCCGACTGTGTTGAAGCTCAAACTGTATCGACCGCAGGCGGCAGCGATCACCAAGCCGCTTCTGCTAGAATGCCGCCGTGAAAAGACGAACCTTACTCCAGGCGCTTCCGGCGGTGCCGTTGCTTCCGACGGTACTTTGGGCCGCTTCTCAAGACCATGCCAATCCGGTGCCTGCTGCCGCGGTTTACGAACTCCGCGTCTATCATGCGGCGCCGGGGAAATTGGCCGACCTGCTGGCGCGCTTCCGCGAGCACACGATCAAGATATTTGACCGGCACGGGATGAAAAGCGTCGCTTACTGGACGCCCGTTGATGAGCCACAGAAGAGCGACACGCTGATTTATATTCTCGCGCACCCCAGCCGGGAAGCGGCTGCCAACAACTGGAAGTCGTTTCAGGACGATCCGGAGTGGAAGAGCGTTCGCGACAAATCCGAAGCGAACGGCAAACTCGTGGAAAAAGTCGACTCCACTTTTCTCGCACTGGCCGACTTTTCCCCGCCGCCGCGCTAGTTTGCGCAATATCGGGCAGGCGTCCATTTCGGTCAGCCCGGCTTGATCAGCCCAGTTTCATCAGCCCTGGGAACTTTCCGGCTCCCGGTCTCGTATCCCTTGCTAACGGATCGGAATGGGCTTCGTCTATCACGCATAAGGGGTTACGGCGATGAAAATGACACAAGCGTGGGGATGGCTGGTGGCCGGGGTGCTGGCAGCCGGATTGAACGCCAGTTACCACAACGGCGGCTTGCAATGGGCACACCAGGCAGTGGAACAGATTACGGATCAGGTCGAGTATCGTTCCGCAGCGGTGTTGGCTCTGGCTTCCGGGAACGCTGACCGGTTCCTGGCCGAGGCTCGGATGTTGACGGCGCAGAACGAGACGGCCTCCTGCCCGCTGGCCACGTCGATGGCGCGAGTTCAGAACAGGGTTGCACTCTCCCAGGCGCGTTTGAATCTGATGTCGGCCCGCGAAGAAGCGCAATTGGGTAGGTTGGAGGCGAACCGGGCGCGCATGGAAGCCCAGGTTGAGGCCCAGATTGCCCGCATTCGAATTCCGGCACTGGCCTTCAACCC
>DATHQJ010000402.1:0-11100 GCA_035482825.1 Binatus sp. (SeqCode)
CATTTCGTGCGTACACAGCGGCCACTCCTGCGGGTACAGCAATTCGTTCCAGCGCTTTTGCGGCGGAGGAACTTTGAATGGCTTGGGAACAAACTTATTCCAAGCGTTCAGATTGTGTCCGCCCTCGGTTCCCACCGATCCAGTCAACACGTGCAGCAGCATCAACGCCCGCGCCGGCTGCCATCCGCCAAGATTTCCTGACGCGCTGCCGCGCCACAAGTGTGACGCAAAGCGACTGCCGGCGCTCGCAATCTCACGCGCGGTCTTGACGATGATCTCCGCCTTGACGCCGCTTTCTTTCTCAGCAAACTGCGGCGTGAACTTCGCGTAATGTTTCTTCAGCGTTTCAATCATCACCTCAAAGCTCTGGCCTTTCGCGCGGAAACCATCCACCTCAATATCTTCCCAGTTCGTCCAGTTCTTCACGAAAGCGGCATCAAAACGATTCTCGTCAAGCATCACCTTCGCCATGGCCAGCAGCACCGCGGCTTCCGTGCCTGGATACGTAGGCATCCAGTAGTCGGCCATGCTGGCTGTGTTCGACAGGCGCGGGTCCATCACCGCCAGCTTCGCTCCCGCCATCTTTCCGTCGATGATGCGTTGCGCGTGCGGGTTGAAATAATGTCCCGACTCCAGATGCGCGGAGAGCAGAAGAATAAAACGCGCGTTGGCATGATCGGGCGACGGCCGGTCCGCATAATGCCACAGCAAATAGCCGAGACGCGCCGACGACGAACAAACATTAGTATGCGAGTTGTGCCCGTCAATTCCCCACGCCTGCAGCGTGCGGTCCATGATGAAATCGTGCCCCGGTCGCCCGACGTGGTACATGACCTCTTCGCCGCGCTCTTCCAGAATCGCTTTGCGAATCCGCGAACCAAACGTTTCCAGCACTTCATCCCACGAAGTCCGCGCCCACTTCCCCGCCCCGCGCGCACCCACCCGCTTCATGGGATACAGCACGCGATCCGGATCGTGAATCTGATTAATGGTCGCCGGTCCCTTGGCGCACAACCGCCCGCGGCTCGCCGGATGCATGGGATTGCCTTCAAACTTGTCGATCTGCCCAGTTTCTTTGTTGACGTAAGCCAGCAGCCCGCACGCCGATTCGCAGTTGAAGCAAATCGTAGGCACCAGATCGTAATGTTTCTCCACGCGCCGCGGCCAAGCCTCGGGATCGAGCTCAGTCCAGTCCTCCCACTTTTCCACCGGAGGGCAGTAAGCCAGATGGCTCCCATCGCGCTTGAACTCATTACTCATCGAATCTCCATCCCCTCGAGCGAAATGTGAGAGGGTGCCCCATGTCTCGCTTCCTTTGCGAGAGATGGGAACTTACGCTCAACTGTTCGGCACGCTCTGCCCCGCCATCACAAAGCACCACTCAAAAATCAGCAGTCCCACAAGCGCGAGCACGCCCGCGAGCGCGACGTTATAGAAATCAAGCGGCGCCACCCACAAAAGAATCAGGGGAACAATCCCCCCCCCGCCGACCGTCCCTCCCCAGAACCAGTTCTTGAACGGACCATGCGTAATCAGGCGCGCGGCGTAAGCCGAGTTGTCCGTCGAATGCGGCATCATGAATTCCGCCGCCACTATCAGCAAGTGCAGAACCAGCGTGAACCCCAGAGCTACCTTCGCGACTGCAAGAAGCTGCGCGGATGCTCCCACCGCCGCAGGCAGCAGCGGCAACACGGCCGCCCCACACATCAGCGCCTGCACAACCAAATGCACCGGCAGCAGCGGGGTCTGCCACAGGTCGCGCCCTTCGCACTGTCCGAAAAGAAACGCCGTATACATCGCAGCCATAAACCCAGCCAGCACCGTGGGCCACAACAAAACGGACGCAACCGTCGACAATCCCAGCACCGACGCCAGCCAGAACATCCCGCTCAGCCCGCTATATCCGATGAGAATGAACGCTCCGCGCGCCAGCCACGACTTGCTCTGCGGCGTAAACACCACGCGCAGGAACCGCGCCTTGTGTTCGAGATCCCAAACTAAGAGCACCGTCGTCAGCGCGGTGAACACCAGAGCAATCGTCGACAGCGCCACGTCGCGCCAACGGTCCGCGCCCAAGCGCCCAAGCAGCATGGCAATCGCCGGAATCGCCAGCGCGCCCGACCCGATCGCCTTGGTCCAGCAATAGGCTGGAACCTGCCAGCCCCATGGCCGCGCGTGCGAAACGTCATAGGCCGCCAGCGCATTTTTCTGCAGCAGTGGACTATCCGGCGGATACAGCGCGCCTCCGCCGTGCAATTTCTGATTGCGCTCCGCCCACATGTAAATCGATTCATGCCGCGCCGCCGTGGGCACAATCGCACTCTCGTCTCCGTCGATGTAATAAAGCTTGGGCCGCGTTCCCTGCTCCGGCTTGCGCACGCGCACCGGCTCGCGCGCCAGCAACTGCGCGATCTCTCCATCGACTGCGTCGAGATCGCCCGCTATGATCGCGTGCTCCGGACACACCACCACGCAAGCCGGCTCCAACCCAACTTCGGTGCGATGCGCGCAGTAGTGGCACTTGGCCGCGGTGCCTTCATCCGGATCGATGTAAATGGAATCGTACGGGCACGCCTGCATGCACGCCTTGCAGCCGATGCAGCGTTCGGAGCTGAAATCGACGATGCCGTCCTTGCGCTGGTACATCGCCGTCACCGGACAGATGGTCACGCACGGCGGATTCTCGCAATGATTGCAGCGCGTCACCTGAAAAACACGCCGCGTGTTGGGAAAAATCCCCTTCTCGACATACTTCACCCAAGTCCGGTTCACCGTGAGCGGAACATGGTTCTCCGTCTTGCACGCCACGGTGCAGGCATGGCACCCAATGCATTTGCGGTTATCGATGATGAACCCGTATCGCATGCGGACTTCTGACCTGGGTTTCTCTACGCTAGCGCGCAGTCCAACTCCCGCGCGGCTTGGGTATTGTAGCTGACGGTTAAGTCGCGATGAGTGACTGCCTTGAGGCGGTGGCCTGACGTGTACAATTCACTTGCATTTCCTTGGCATCCAGGTGACCGCGAACCTATGACTGCTGAACTCTCATCCGGCAATTCCTCAGTACTCGACGACAAGAAGATTTTCTACAACCGTTTTCTCCTGCTCGTAGCCGGCCTCGGCGGCTTGCTCTACGGTGTAGACGTCGGCATCATCGCCGGCGCCCTGCCGTATCTGGAGGCGACGTCGACGTTGTCCAGAGGCCAGCTCTCGATCGTTGTCGCCGCGGTGTTACTCGGCAGCGTGATTTCCACACTATTCGCTGGATTGCTGGCGGACTGGATGGGGCGCAAGCCGCTGATGGCGCTGAGCGGCGTAATGTTCGTCATCAGCATCCCCCTGATCGCGCTTTCGCAAGGCTACGGACCCCTGGTCTTTGGCCGGCTCCTGCAGGGCGTGAGCGGCGGTTTCATTGGAGTCGTGGTCCCCCTGTATCTGGCTGAGTGCCTGCCCGCGTCGAGCCGCGGTAAAGGCACGGGAATTTTCCAGTGGCTGCTGACGGGCGGAATCGCAGCGGCGGCCATTGTCGCGTTCTACTACAGCTTCCAGGTCGCTCAAGTTGCGAAACTCGGGGACGCGGCTGTACTGTTCGCGTTTAAGAACGCCGCCTGGCGCAAGATATTCTGGGTTTCACTCCCCCCGGGGATATTGTTCGCAGTCGGCAGTCTGATGGTGGCGGAGTCGCCTCGTTGGCTGCTTCGACACGGCAAGAAGGAAGCAGCCTATGCCGGTCTTCTGCGTTCGCAGATGCCCGAGCAGGCTGATCTCGAACTCAAAGAGATGCAGGAAGCCCTGGCGGCCGAAAAGAGCAAGACTGCAACCAAGACCCACGATTCGCTGCTGCGGCGCAAGTATGTGATCCCATTCGTGCTCGCCTGTATCATTCTCGCCTGCAATCAGACTACGGGTATCAACTCCGTGATCGCATTCAACACCGATATTCTTCTGCAGAGCGGGTTATCCGATTTTGCTGCGCACCTGGGTTACGTGATATTTACCATCGTGAATTTCACCGTGACGCTCGTCGGTGTGGCACTGGTCGATCGCAAGGGCAGAAAATTCCTTCTCAGCCTCGGAACCGCGGGCATTATCGTCTCGATGATCTGCACAGGAGCTCTGTTCGTGCGATCGGAAAATCGGCGCATGGACGCGAAGACGGCGGTGCAGTCGATGGTTACGGCAGACCAGAAATTGACGCTGCCATATAACGAAGATTGGGCCGCAAAACTGACTGGAGGAAATTTGGCAGCGGGTCGACCGACCTCGCTGGTGGTGATCTACTCGTGCGGTGATTTCCGCGCCGCCAGTTCCGCGGTGCGTTCCGATGATCTCGCCGCCAAGCCGATTGAGATCACCCGCGACGCATGTCTGCCTGAGAACAAAGTCAACGCTTTCTTCACCAATCCGTTCGGCAATCTGCAAGCGTCGCGCGAAGCTCCCCTGGAAATTGATAATGCGCTCATCAGCCCGATCCCCAGCACTCAAAACGGATGGCTGGTCGCGATCACGCTCTACGTGTTCATGGCATTTTTCGCCATCGGTCCGGGGGTGTGCGTCTGGCTGGCGCTTTCGGAATTGATGCCGACCCGCATTCGTTCTAATGGGATGAGCATTGCGCTGGTGCTCAATCAGGCCGTGTCCACGACCATTGCGGCGGTTTTCCTGCCCACGGTCGGCAAATATGGATACTCAACAATGTTCTTCGGCTTCGCGGCCTGCACGGTCGTTTATTTCGTCACGGCGACGTGGTTTCTGCCGGAGACCAAAGGAAAAACGCTGGAAGAGATTGAGGCTCACTTCGAAGGCGCGGCGGCTGCAAAATAGCGCCGTCGTCTTGGCGGCGAGATGCCAGCGCTACTTTGTATCGTTTGCTCGCGCCACGGAAAATAATTTACTCTCATCCTCAGTCCCCATGACTCCAACCAAACAGAAGAAGCCCGCTCCAAACCAGAAGCATTCCTCCGCCATGCGGCGGGAAATCTATGAACAGCCCGCGGCCATCGCCAAGACAGTTGCTAAGCATCTCAAGGACGACATCATTTTCCCCGGCGAACTGGACGCCATCGAAAGTGCGCTGCTCACGTTCGAGAAGCTGATCATCGCCGCCAGCGGATCAAGCCGGCACGCAGGCCTGGCCGGCGAAATCATGATTGAAGATCTTTCCGGCGTCGCGGTCGACGTGGAGTACGCCAGCGAATATTGCTACCGCTCGACCCACGCTGCGGTCGATCCCATCGTCATGGTGATTACGCAGTCCGGCGAAACTGCGGACACGATCGCAGCCCAGCGCGAGGCCCTGACCCGCGGGGTGAAGACGATTGCAATCTCGAACGTGCCCGACACGACGATTGTCCGCGAAGCCGGCGCGGCGTTAATTTCTGGGGCGGGGCCGGAACTGTCGATCCCGGCGACGAAAAGTTTTACTACGCAGCTCACCATTCTCTATTTGATGGCTCTGTTCCTCGCGCGCAAGCGCGGACGCATGACCTCGGAAGTAACGCGATCGTACCTGCAGCGGCTGATGCGGCTTCCCGACGCGATCGAACAGAACCTCCCGACCTGGGACAATCTCGCCGAAGAGTTCGGCGCAGTCCACTTCAAAGCGGAAAAGTTTCTCTATCTCGGCCGCGGCGTGCATTACGCCATCGCCCGTGAGGGCGCGCTCAAACTCAAGGAGATTTCCTACGCCCACGCGGAAGGTTATCCCGCGGGCGAGCTCAAGCACGGGCCCAACGCCCTGGTCGATGAGAAACTGCCCGTCGTCGTGCTGGCCACGTACGATCACCGCGACCCCGATTCCGTATTGCGCTACCGGCGAACTCTCGAAGTCATGAAGGAAGTGCGATCACGCCGCGGCCCGCTGGTCACGGTGGCGACCGAGGGAGACAAGGAAGTCGGAGCGATCGCCGACCACGTTTTCTATGTGCCTGCTGCTCCGGAACTGCTGCTGCCCATTCTCGAAGTGATCCCGCTGCAACTGTTCGCCTATCACGTCGCCGTCAACAAAGGATATGACGTGGACCATCCGCGAAACCTTGTGAAAGCGGTGGTCACGGAATAACTCAAACGCGGCGCTCCTCTCAATAGCGGTACATGAGCGTGAACTCTGCGAAGTTGTCCCAATAGTGACTGCTCATCTGCTGGCTGGTCAGCAAGGCATTCGTCCGATCCGTGACCGTGTCGTAAACCCTGTAGATGCCGACAGTTTCGCGCCAGAAAATATGTCTCTTTGCAGCAGGCGAAGGCACATAGAACGTAACCAGCGGACCCTGCGTGCCGTTCTGCCAGTTGCTGCCCTTCAACACATAGTCGATACCAAGCCGCAACGAGAAGTCTCCGCCGCAGTTCTCGAGTTGGCAGTGGTGGCGGAAATAATCCTTACTCCCACCAATGGTCGGTGCCCAACTGCTCTTCCTGTAATTTGTAGTCGAAAGTTCGCTCCAGCGAACTCCTGCGCCGACCGACCACGAAGCCGGCAAGCGATAGTAGACCGAACCCACGAGCCCTCGCTCGTGTCCCTTTGGGTTAGGCTGATCGTTGTCGTTCACTTTGCGGCCGCTATCGTACTGGCCACTGACATCCAGTAGAAAACGCTTAGCGTCGATACGGAAGCCCGCACCTCCAACCTCTGCAAAACGTGCGTATCCGCCTCCCATTGATTCACCTCCGGCGAAAGCGTACGGTCGGGGGATCAGATCCTGGGCGAAGAGCAGAGTTCCGCAAATCAGCGGGAAAAAAACGGCGCACCGTCGCATTAGTCGTCACCAACCCTTTGAGAAGGTATCGGCAGCTAAGCGTCGGTCTTTGACAGGATTTGGAGGAATTCAGGAACTAAAGTATCCGGCGAGCAATCGTTTCCGTCACTTCTGCGGGTCGCGTGGTGCAAGGCCGACACGCTGGACGGGAAGTGGGATGAGGGGCCTAGACGCGGGCGAAATCGATAAATCCCCTCTGCACGTCGGTGCGGACAAGTTTGACGCGAAGCCTGTCGCCCACGTCGAGTCCCTGCGGGTTTTGCACCAGCAGCCCCTCGACGCGAGGCTGCAGAACTCGAACGAACGTTCCCTTCTCAGACGCGCCCGTGACCATGGCGTCGAAGACTTCGCCAATTCGATTCTGCAACGCGACCGCAGCCAGCCTTTTCGACATGTCGCGCTCGACTTTCTTAGCAGCATTTTCTTTCAGCGTGCAGTTGGCGGCGATGGCGGTGAGCTCGGCGTCGGAGTAAGGATTCTTCTGACCCGCCAGCAACGCCTTGATCAGACGTTGCGTGACAACATCCACGAAGCGGCGGTTGGGAGCCGTGGAGTGCGTGTAGTCCTGAACCGCAAGGCCGAAATGTCCGGGAGCGACCTCGCCCGGGCGCTCCAGAACATATTCTCCCGGGCCAATGAGTTTGATCACGGCCAGCGACACATCGGCAAAGTGATCGGGGTCGGCGGCCCTGCGGCGCAGCAGAAACTCGTTGAGCGCTTTGGAATCCGGCTCGGCGGGAAGTTTTTCGTTCGCTCTGGTGGCGGCAAGCTGGACGATGCGGTCCCAGCGTTGGGGGGTGCGCACGATGCGCCGTAGCGATGAAACTTTTTCAAGCAGTCTGGCGACCACCCCATTGGCCGCGACCATGAAATCCTCAATCAATTCCGTGGCGTGATTTTTCTGCGCGTTCACCACGTCGATCACCTGATCGTTCAGCAGGAGTGGTTGAAGTTCATCAGTCTGCAGGCTGAGCGCTCCGTGCTGGAAGCGCTGGCTCTTGAGCTTTTGCGCGACATCATCCTGCAATTTCAGCTGCGCCTGCAGATCGCTCGAGGCTGCAACTTTCTGCGGCGCCGGTGCCTTCCCTTCCAGCCACGCGCCCAGCGAGTTATATTGCAATTGCGCTTTGTTTCGGACCACGGCGCGATAAACGCTCGGCGAACTCACGATCCCGGTCGAATCGACGGTAAATTCAACCACCACGCTGAGGCAATCCTGATTCTCCAGCAGCGAAGTCTTGCCGGTAGAAAGCTCTTCGGGGAGCATGGGGAAATTGCGGACTCCGGCATAGACCGTCGTGGTTTCACGCGCGGCGTGTAGATCGATCGCGGTCTGCTTGGGGACAAATGAATCCACATCGGCAATGCCGACCATCACTTTCACGTTGCCGTTGGCATCGGACTCGGCCACCTCGATCTGGTCGAGGTCGCGCGAAGTGTCGTTGTCGATTGACGACCAGAGAAGATTCCGCAGGTCACGGATATCGCCCGTGGGTGCGATCTGCGGCGGATGCGCTCTCAGATCGGCGAGCTGCTGCGGGACCTGGGGAGGAAAATCCGGCTGGAAGCCGTGCTGCTGCATGACTTCTTTGGCGATCGCCTGCAGGTCGAAATGAGAAGGATTGGCTGGCATGAACTCCCCGTGCCGAATGAGATGGATTCAAGCCTAACACGCGAGACCGAAGCATGCGCTCTGCGAAGAATTTTCGTCTCGCCGATTTGTTACTGCGGACTCCAGGTCATTTCAACGCGGATGGGGACTTCGTTTTTCACGGGTATGGTGAGGAGAGACGGCGGGTCGATTTTGAAGTCGGTGAGCGTGGCGGGGATGGTTCCCGTGAGTTCGGTTTCGTTTCCCTTGGTCACGACGGCGAATGCGACTTGCTTATAGTGAGCAGTTTGACCGGCGAATTGGATTTCGATATCCGCCTGGATGGTGGTTGCGGTGGCCGCGGACTCGGGCAAGTGGGTGCGGACCGTGACCATGGGGAATTCCGCGCCACGCGTGACCTGAATCATGTGCAGGTCGCGGTTGCTGTCGCCGGAATCGAATGACTTAACGGGGACGGCGATCAGGAAGTCGCATTGCCCTTCATGGCAAATGCCTTTGCCGCGCGCCGCGTGGCTGACGCCTTCGCTCTGATGCAGCGTGTGGGAGACGTGGTAGGTGAGAGTGCTCTGCTTGAGCACCCATTGGTGGTCGGCCGCGAAGAGGCTTGGCACGGCCAACATGAGAAACAGGGGAAGAATTTTTTTGCTCATAGAGGTTCTTTGATCAACGATCAACGATCAGCGCGCCCATCCGCTTAAAACTTTACCGAAACTGACAGCAGCGCGGCGCCGAAGGCTCCGGCGGTTACGATGGCAACCGGACCGTGGAGGGAAGCGAGGCCGTGAACTTTTTCTCCGTTGTTCTTCTGCTGAAACGCCAGCGCGCCCAGAATCGGCGTCAGTATCATTCCCGGCCCATGAATCCAGGCCATGGCTTCATGAAAACGAATCGGGCCGCGCTTTTCGGTGCCTGCGATTCTCGGCGCGCGGATGGCGTACCAGGCGGTGATGCCATACAGGTCGCCAGTCAGGGAGCCCAGGGCCACGTGCAGGTCGCGAATCGCCGTCCCTTCGCTCTTGCCGCCTGAACCGGGCCCGAGAATCACGGTCGCCACCAGAGGTATCGTCGTAATGAGTCCCATGCGCTGGTGAATCCTGAGCATGCGGGTGCGCTTGTCGAGCAGAGCCTGCTCCGCGGCGTTGCTCTGTGTCTCAGTCTTGGAGAATCCCAGGTCTTCGAGCGAGGGCTCGGTCTTTTGCGCGGACGGGGCTTCCGGAAGAGTTTCGGTGGCAGCAGGGGGCGAGGTCGCCGGCGGTTCTGCAGGCGGCGCTTCAGTTGAGGGCGGCGGGGCATTTAGAACCAGATCGATCTTTTGGCTGGCGCCTGTGCTCAGGGTTACCTGGATTGTGCTCGCACCCTCGGCCACCGACACGGAAACCTCGTAGTCTCCGGACGCGAGATCGGAGACGGTGTAGATTCCGTCGGAGTTAGTCTGGGTGTCCGTAGACTGCCCGGTAGCCAGATTCTTGATGCTCACCTTCACGCCGGGCAGGACGCGGCCGGTGTGGTCGGTGACCGTGCCAGAGAGCCTGGCGGTTGTGTCCTGCGCACAGAGCGCTACTGGGTTCAAGAGAAAAGTGTTCAGCAGAAAAATCAGTACAATCCCCATGCCAAAGACAACTCTGGCCGCTTTCGCTTTCATTCTCGGTTTCCTCTGAGTGGTCGAGACTGACGACTATTGTACATAGTAGATGCGCCAGTCAGCGTAGCGGGATGCTTTTGGCAACATAGAAAGAACGCCTTTCGGTTTCGCTGAAAACGGGAACGTGAAAGGGATCCTTCGACTGTGCGGGAATGCGCTTCGCGCACTCGCTCAGACAGAATCCCCCGCATCATCGAATCCTGGGAGCATCGCGCTTTTTCCATCAAAACATTTAGACTCGTTCAATGACCACGACCACTCTCAACTCCCTAGCCCGCGCCTCGTCCGCCTACCTGCGCTCTGCCATGCATCAGCCGATCCAGTGGCATGAGTGGGGACCGGAAGCCTTCGCCGCCGCCCAGCGCGACAACAAGCCGATGCTGCTCGACATTGGGGCGGTGTGGTGCCACTGGTGTCATGTTATGGATCGCGAGTCGTATGACGATCCGGAGATTGCGGCGATTGTGAACCAGCATTTCATTGCGGTGAAGGTGGACCGGGACGAACGTCCCGACATTGACAGCCGCTATCAGGCGGCGGTGCAGGCGGTCAGCGGACAGGGGGGATGGCCGCTGACGGCGTTTCTTACGCCGGACGGAAAACCATTTTACGGCGGAACATATTTTCCGCCGACCGACGGATATGGGCGTCCTAGTTTTCGCCGCGTGCTGCTGAGCATTGCGAATGCCTACGCGGAGAAGCATGGGGACGTGGTTGACCAGGCCAAGATGGTGGAGAGCACCATTGCGCAGTCGGAGTCCTTCGCGGGGAAAGATGGGAGAGTCTCGGCTTCGATAATTACGGCGATCCAAGCCGCGGCGATGCGGATGTTTGATCCGCACAACGGTGGGTTCGGGCAGGCTCCGAAATTTTCGCATCCCTCGGCACTGGATTTGCTGATCGAGCGGTACGCGCGCGGAGCTTCAGCCAGCGGCGTGAACGAGGGTGTTCACTCCTCCCTGAAAAATCTGATTCTTACCACCCTGGAGCACATGGCCAACGGCGGCGTGTACGACCAACTGGCGGGAGGATTTCATCGTTATTCTGTGGATGAGCGCTGGGTGGTGCCGCACTTCGAGAAGATGTGTTAC
>DATHQJ010000403.1:0-17521 GCA_035482825.1 Binatus sp. (SeqCode)
GACTCTGCCCATCGACTGCACTCCGTCTGCGACCAACCGGCCGCCAGCATCGGCCATTGTGTTCGAGGATGTGCATCTCGCATTTGAAGACAACGAAGTCCTGCGCGGGGTTTCGTTTCAGCTGCCCTTCGGGGAAACCAAGGCGCTGTTCGGCGTCGCGGGCTCCGGCAAGAGCACGATTCTGAAGCTCGCGCTCGGCCTGCTTGCGCCCGACTCCGGAAAGATTACCGTCCTCGGCAACGAAGTCACCCATATGCGCGAGCGGGACCTATTCCCGATGCGCGGCCGTCTCGGCATGGTCTTTCAGGAGAGCGCGCTGTTCGACTCGCTCACCGTGCGCGAGAACGTTGCCTACCGACTCACGGAAGAGCACGGCATTTACGACGACGCCATCGACCAACGCGTGCGCGAGTCGCTGCGCTTTGTGGAACTCGAACACACGCTCGATCTCTTCCCCTCGGAACTTTCCGGAGGCATGCGCCGCCGCGTCGCCATCGCCCGCGCCATCATCACGCAGCCGGAGTTGTTGCTCTACGATTCACCCACCGGCGGCCTCGATCCGGTCACTTCCAATACGATAGTGGATTTGATCATGAAGCAGCGCGACGTTTACCGCACCAGTTCCCTGCTGGTCACGCATCGCCTGCAGGACGCATTCACCCTGGCCACCCATGAATTCGATCCACAAACCAGCCAACTGCGTGACTTGCCCCGCGGGCAGTATTGCGACGTGCCCATGAGTTTTCTGATTCTCCGAGACGGCAAAGTGATTTTCGACGGCGACGTTCGCCAGTTGACCCACACCAAAGACGAGTACATCCGGGAATATATTTCGTAGAGATTGGAGGTGTGAGTGTTTTTGAATCCACACACTCCTGGTTTTCAAGCACCCAATTACCGAATCTCCAGATCGCCTTAATTCCTCCTCACTTCGGCGCCGACGCCAAATCCTTGCCCGCCTGGATAAACGATCCCAAATTGCTCTTGTCGATCAAGCCCGAACCGGTATCCACAAAGCCCGGGATCGGCGAAAAACTGTCCTTCGACCAATCCGTTTCCAAAGATGCTGGCTTGTGGTGATACAAGTTGTCGAGCATCTGCATGCCCACAAAGGCCATGGTGTAAGGCTTCTGCGCAATGGTAGCCGCGATCACATCTTTCTGGATCCAGTCCAGCGTCTCCTGGTCTGTGTCCATTGCAATCACTATTTTTCCAGTAAGGTGATAGCTGTTGAGCACGCCCGCGATTTCCTTGCCCGACTGCGCTTCCAGACAAACGAATCCGTCAACCTTGTCGCGCTCTTTGCCGATGATCTGGGTCGCGGTGTCGAATGCAATGCGCGGATCGCCCTGGATGTCGACCACGCGCGTGATCTTAATCCCAGGCGTCGGGGCCAGAGCGTCTTTGTAGCCGCGAAGTCGGTCCTGCAGGTTCGACTGGTCGGGCATGGTGAAGACCACGACATTGCCTTTGCCCTTGAGTGCCTGCGCCAGTCGCTGTCCGCCCGTGAATCCGGCCTGATAGTTATTGGTTCCGATGAAAAACAGCCGCTTGCTGGCGGGCGCATCCGAGTCGATGGTGATCACCGGAATCCCAGCGGCCACGGCCTTATCGATGCTGTCCTTGAGCAGGGCGGGATCGGTCACAGCCAGTAGAATGCCCGTGGCTTTTTTCTGCACGGCTTGATCGAGAGCGTCGCGCTCTGCCTTGGGGTCGTAGTTTTGGGGTCCGGCAAAATCAGAGCGCACTTTCATCTGCGCCGCAGCGTTCGAGAATCCCGCGCCCGCGGCCTTCCAGTAAGGCACCTGCAAATTAGCCGAGACTAACACAAAGAACTCGTCGGAATCGTGCGCCGAACCACAACTCAGGAACAATCCCAGCAGGGCGGCGACGGCGGCGGAGTGGAGAATTCTGTGCGAGAGGAGCATCGCGTCCTCCTTATCAGACGTCTTTAGCGGACATCCTGAACATCGAACGATTCTCTTCCCGACAGATATGCGCTTGCCGGGTGAGCAGGTTTAGCGACTGGATTGTAAACCAGCGGTGCCACGAAGGCCAGAAGTCAGCACCGGGCCTATACGCCCACCGGAAACGGCTTGCTGTGCGTGGTAGTGCGGAGCGAGGCTCCGCCGAAGCGGCCTTGCAGTAGTGACATCAATCCGGTGCACCAGTAGCCCACCACGAACAACAGCAGGAACGGGACGGTAATATAGTTTTCGTTATCGATCGCGTAGTAGACTGTCGCGGCGAAGTAACCGCCGATCAGCAGTTCCAGCCATGGGATCCATCCCAGCCGCTTGCGGTATTTGGTAGCGCCGATTTTATCTCCCTTCGAAACCACGCTGTATTTAGGCGTCCGTGCGAACGCGCTCTGCTTGCCGATCAGCGCCTCGATCACCGCTTTGGTATTCGTGACTGTCAACCCGATGCCCAACGCCATCAGAAACGGCAGATACAAAAGCGCGCGCGGCCAGCGCCGGGGAAACAGTTCGCGCTGCGACACCAGATAGAAACTGGAAATCGAAAACGTCGAAGCCATGAACAGCGGCAGGTCGATGTAGAGCATCTGAAACCAGCCCTGATAAAAACGGATAATCATGGCGGGAAGCAGCAGCACCGACAGCATAATCATGAGGGGATAGCTCATATTCGCCGTCAGGTGATACCAGGCTTCAATCTTGGTATGCAGCGGAGCGTCGCTGCGCAGTACCCTCGGCAGAATCTTTTTCCCGGTCTGAATCAAACCTTTCGCCCAGCGAGCCTGCTGCGTCTTGAACGCCGTCATTTCAACCGGCAACTCCGCCGGACATTCCACATCCTGCAGGTAGATGAACTTCCATCCTTTCAATTGCGCACGGTATGACAGGTCGGTATCTTCGGTCAGCGTGTCGTGCTGCCAGCCCCCGGCATCGTCGATCGCAACACGCCGCCACATGCCGGCGGTGCCGTTGAAGTTGAAGAAGAGTCCGGTGCGGGCGCGACCGGAGTGTTCGAGCACAAAATGGCCGTCGAGCAGGATAGCCTCCACTTCAGTCAGAAAAGAGTAGTGGCGATTCAAGTGAGTCCAGCGCGTCTGCACCATTCCGATCTTGGGATCGGTAAAGTGGTGGATGGTGAGCAGCAGAAAATCTTCCGGCGGAGTGAAATCAGCGTCGAAAATCGCAACGAACTCACCCTTCGCCGTATTCAGTCCTTCAGCCAGCGCGCCCGCCTTGTAGCCCTCACGATTCGTCCGATGATGGTAGGTGATGGGATTGCCCAGCGCCGCATAGCGTTCCACGAGCGCACGAGCCACCTCGACCGTCTCGTCGGTCGAATCGTCGAGCACCTGGATGTCGAGCTTCTCCTTGGGATATTTCAGCTTGCAGATCGACTCCAGCAGCCGCTCCACCACGTACTGCTCATTGAAAATTGGTAACTGCACCGTCACTCTCGGCAATTCTTCAAAATGCGCAGCCGGCTCGGTCGTGCCGTTCTTGCGATGCTTGTAATACAGATACACCAGCACGTAGCGGTGCATTCCGTATCCGGCCAGCAGAATGAGCACAATGAAATACGGGATCAGCAACGCCACATCAAAAGCATTGGCGCGGTAGATTCCGCGAAACGTCGTATCCAGAAAATGCTGGCGGATGTAGGGCAGCACGCCTCTGGGGGCAGCCCATGCAGCCAGCTTCGCAGTCAGGATGAGATCAGAGATCAGCAAGGCGTTCGGTGGAAACCTCTATTTTACCGGATTCTATAGGTTCCGCTCCGACGTATCGCTTTGCGTAGCACGCCGGCGCTACCGATTCAAAATCGCTTCCGGTTGCTCCCAACCCCACTCTCGGCTACAAATAGAATCAATCATGGAATCCACACCAGCGGCGGCCGCCGAACGCGCACACAGTCTCGCGACCTGGGCGCGCATCCGCTCTTCGCCGGTATGGACTTCGCCGGGATGGATCGCCGCCATCGCCCTGCTGCTGCGCGTTGCGTGGATCGTCGTCGGCCACACTTACAAGTTCAAAACTTCAGATGACAACTTCAGCTTTGGCTGGGAGATGGGACGGATCGGCGCGTCGCTGGCCTCCGGACACGGCTTCAGCAATCCCTTTGGCCCGGCGACCGGACCGACCGCGTGGGAGCCTCCGCTCTACCCTTACCTGACTGCGGGCGTGTTTCTGCTTTTCGGAATCTACTCCAAAGCGTCGGCCTTTGTGCTGCTGACGCTGAACAGCATCTTTTCGGCGCTCACCTGTATCCCAATTTTTCTCATCGCTCGGCGGATTTTTTCCGAGCGGGTTGCGATCTGGTCGGCGTGGGCCTGGGCCCTGCTGCCCAACGTCATGTTCTGGTGTACGCGCGCGGTATGGGAAACCAGTCTGGCGGCGCTGCTGCTGACCATGATCTTCTGGCTGGCTCTGACTCTTGAAGATCGCGACGGATGGATGCCCTGGTTTCAGTTTGGATTGCTCTGGGGCATCACGACCCTGAGCAGCACTTCCCTGCTATCGTTTCTACCGGCCGCGGGATTGTGGGCCTGGCACCGGCGCGCGCGCCGCGGTAAGCAATCGTTGGCCGGCGTTGTGCTGGCGTCCGTAATTTTCTTTGCCTGTATCGCGCCCTGGCTCATCCGAAATTACGAGACCTTCGGTAAATTTGTTTTCATCCGCGACAATTTTGGCGCGGAACTGCGTCTGGGCAACGGCCCGGGAGCCGACGGCACGTGGATGGAATATCTTCATCCGACCCAGGATGCGTATGCCTTGCGGCAGTACCAGGCCATGGGCGAAGCGGCCTACATCGCCATACGCAAGCGGCAGGCCGTCGACTACATCCGCGCCGATTATGCGCGATTCGCTGGTCTCAGCCTAAAGCGCTTCGTTTACTTCTGGGCTGGACCGCCGAAGACGACGCAGCCGTGGTGGATGAGCGACGCGAAGAACTCGTTTTTTCTGGCATCGTCGGTTCTGATGTTTTGGGGACTGGGCCGCGCCCTGCGCTTGCGTAAAGCGGGTGCATGGTTGCTGTTCTGGCTTTTATTGCTTTATCCGGCGGCGTACTACGTCGTCTTCCCGGCGCCGCGCTACCGCCATCCCATCGAACCGGAGATGGCGATCCTGGGCGTGTTTCTCCTGACTGAGGCAGGAAAGAAAACTACGGCGCCTGCTCCAGATCGATCTTCTGAACGTGAATCGTTTTGAGTTTGGGATCGAGAATGCCGGTGATCGCCACGCGCTGTCCTTCGAAGCCGTGCACCAGGTCGCTGCGGTCCAGGCGATACACGTCGTTACCGACCGACAAAACGAGATAGCCCCCGAGATGCTCGATGCAATACACCGAGCAGGTGTTCGACGTGCCGCCCATCGCTTTCGACTTGAGCATCTCCTGATGAGACTTGGTAAGCGAATGGATGTTCATGGCGCACTGGCTGTCGGAAATTTCTCCGCGATACACGTGCGAGGCCTGCGCCTGGGCCACGCCGGCCAGCGCCAACACGCCAACGGCGAAGCAAAATACATTTCTTAATCCGGTTCGATTCACAATCCCCCTCGCTGCAATCGCGTCACGGCAGCACCGTAAACTTCATGTGCATGCCTTCATGATCTTCACTGCAAATTACGGTACAGACGACTTCGTACGCGCCCGGCTCGCTGGGAGCAGTCAGCAGAAACTCCTGCGTCCCGGGCTTGAACAGCAGGTCCCACCCTTCCACCCGGGTCCGATCCTTGGCTCGCAGCAGGGAGAAGCCGTGAATCGAACCGTCACGATTCCACGACTTTCCCCGGTGAGCGGTCACCCGCAACAGAATCTGCTCACCCGCCTTGACGGTGATCTCCGGAGTACGCAGGCCGCGAATCTTGTAGCGGCTGTCGCTGTCGGCAATCACCTCGATCACCCGGGCTTCCGCATTGGCGCGACGTACCGTAACGAGCACCGCGCTCGCGATCACGATCCACACCAACATAGGTCGAATTCTGAATGGAGTTGTCATCGTTTTGACCAAGGTTATCCGGATGGTTACTGGGTCATGTAGAACAGGATCAGCCGCCGGTCTTCATCTGTGATGGTGGCCCGCACGCGCATGTGGCGGAGAATCGTTCCCATCATGCGCGGCGGAAATTTTTGCGGCGCATTGTGACAGCGGCCGCAGTTGGCGCGAAAGCGTTGCTCCCCGGCAACTCGCATGCTATCGGCATCGGGGATATGGGTGACCGCTGCGACCGCCGATGCATCTTTACCCTTCGCAGGAGATCCCGCGAAAACGGATGAGGCCAGTGTGAGCGCGCACAGAGCACACAGCAGAATCGTAATCGAAGTCTTGGCGTGGAACGTTGCTGTCATGGCTGCTCACCCACGCGCCCCAATGGAACCAGAAACCGGTAAGCGAATCCAAAGCTCCACTGATTCGCGTTGCCCTCCGAACTGAACTGGCGGCCATAGCTGACAATGCCTTTCAGCCCATCGCGCAGGAAGTAATTCACGCCGAAGTCGGCCTCGCGAGTATCCGCGCCGGGCAGGCCAAAGTTCGGGGCCCCGACCGCACCGATCTCGCCGACGTAATACCCCTGGGCACGAGCGACCAATTCGGTGCGCCGCGTGGCCTTCTGCAAGAAGTGCGCCTGACTCAGCCGGTACGCGCCTTCGATCCAGTATCCGCTGCCTTCAAACGAGCGTGCCATTTCCGCGCGCACACTTAACGGCATCTTCGATGATTGCCAGCCCATGTGGAAACCGAATGCGTTCTTGCGCGCGTCCTGCAAAGTCCGCTGCCAGGAGCCTCCCACTTCGAGTCGCGGCCCCGGAAAGAAAAATCCCATGCGTCCGCCGACGTGGCGCTCGGAGTCCACGCTTGCGATGCCAATGCTCGTTGCGGAAACATACGCGGCATAGTTCATATTGGCCTTGGCGTTTACCGGAAAACCGCCGCGCAACATCAGGCCGTCGCTGTCGACCGTGTTGATAGGAAGAATCAGCGGGTCGGGCTGCAGAAAACGAATCCAGACGGGATACAGCCGCTCGTTAAAAATTCCAAACGGCGTCAGAAATCGGCCGGCGGTGACGGTGACGTAAGGGTTAGCGATGTAATCGATCTGGGCATAATCGACGTGCTTGGTGACCGGACCCTGGTAAGGTCCGCCAGTGAGCGGGCGTTGAAACTGGCCCTCGAATTCCGCGCGCGATTCGATCAGCCAGTTGTCTCCTAGCGGCACAAGCAGGATGGGGTTGATCTGGCTGTCGATCAGATTCTGTCCTGCGGTGACGAAACTGAAGGTGCCGATGCTGCCAGTAAGAATTGGAACCGGCTTGTCGGTCTCCAGTTTGTCGGTATCAGGATTCTGGGCGGCAAGCCAGCCCGGGACTAGAAGCAAAATCGCCAGCGTCCTCAACCCAGAGAGAATCATCGCCTGCCGGCGCCAGGATCCGGTTTTTGGGTGTCGATACGGCAAAGGAACCCCAGTTAAGCTCTTGCAGGGATTGTCTTTCAGGGGCACAATCGGAGGGAACATCACCGAGGTAACTTTCGTATCCCTCAGTGTGAAGGCCCGGGAATGGTTCTTTTTTGGGGCGCTTTCTCACCAATTCCCGGCGGCCCCGTCTAACGTATCTAGTCTAACCCACTGAAACGGAGGGACTATGAACCGCCACCGCCAATCAGCCACCTGGCTGGGAGCCAGCCTCGGAACCGTCTGCGCTCTGCTGATCCTCACCGTGGGACCCCTTTCCCTGGGAGCGCATGCCTCCGACCACCGCGGAGCGCTGACCGAGGAGTTCCATCAGACCTACGCCCTCACGGCCGATGGCCGGGTTGATCTCGACAACATCAATGGCTCGGTGCACATCACCAGCTGGGATCGGAACGAAGTGAAGGTCGATGCGATCAAGTCCGCCGACACCAAAGAGCGGCTGGACGAGGCCAAAATAGAAGTCGACTCCCGGAGCAGCGCGCTCTCGATTCGAACCCACTATCCCGACCACGACCACACCTGGAACTGGGGCTCGCACAATAACCCGGCCAGCGTGGAGTACACCCTGACGGTGCCGCGCACCGCGCGGCTGGACGAAATCAAACTGATCAACGGCTCGCTCGATCTGGCCGGCGTGAGCGGAGAGGTCAACGCCTCCTGCATCAACGGACGGCTCGACGCTCACAACCTGGCCGGCCGCGCCCACTTATCGACCATCAATGGGCGTCTGGTCGCGCAGTTCGACCGACTGGCGCGGCAAAGCATGGAACTGAACTCGGTCAATGGCTCGGTCGATCTGACCATCCCTTCCGACTCCAACGCGGAAGTCGAAGCCAGCACCGTTTCCGGAGGCATCGACAACGACTTTGGCCTGCACGTGAATCATCACAGCTTCGTCGGCCACGATATCCGCGGAGAACTGGGCACCGGCGGCGCCCACATCCGCCTCTCGAATGTGAATGGACACGTTGAAGTTCATCACGCTCAGGATGGACATGCCCTGAGCCCAGCGAAGGACCTCAGCCATCGCGACAAAGACGGCGATGACGACAGCATTTAGTAAATCGTGTACCCCGGCGCGGGCGTCCGCAGGTCAGGCTTCGACGCCATGATCAGCAGCGCGCCTTCCCGCTTGAACGCCCGCAGGTCGTCGAGACTGTGGAACGATTTGGTTTTGTAATCATCCGGAGTCGGCGTGTCATCCGGAATGCGAATCGCCTCAACCTCTTCGAACGCGTGCTTCTTCAGCAGCTCGACATATTCCGCAGCGGACCGCACGTGCACCGGAACTTTCAGCTTGTCAACCCACTGCAGCGAATACTGATTGTCGGTGTATAGATTGATCAGAATAAACAGCCTGCCCCGCGGCGCCATGGTGCGAAATAGCTCCATCAGCGCGCGGTCCTGGTCGGCATAGTAGTAGAAAGATTCCACAGAGAGCACTTTGTCGAAGAAATTCTCTTCCCACGGAATCTGCTGCGCCGATCCCCAGACGTAAAGAATATTTTCGAAATCCTTCGACGCCTCCCGCGCCTGGCGCACCATCTCATCGGAAACGTCGAGGCCGATCACCTGCCCGAATCCCTCCGGCCCTTCGCCCACCAGCCGCGCCAGCAGCCGTGTCGCCCAGCCGGAGCCGCATCCCAGGTCGAGCACCCGCTCGCCCGGCCGCAGATTCATCCGCCGAATCGTCTTCTCGGTGATGTCGAGATGATGGTTCTCCATCTTCGCGCCTTCCCCGGCCGCGGCCCAGCGGTTGAACTCAAGTTGCAACTTCTCGTCGGGAGTCTGAGGTTTGTCGGTCATGGCGGTTATGTAGCGCCGGCGTCTCGCCGGCTGTCGCGAGGGTGTCTCGCCCTCGAAGGTGGCGGCGGGACGCCGACGCTATCTCTATGCTACAGTGTCCCTCTTCATGGCGAAACCTCCCAGCGATCCCCAACCCGACTCCGAGCCCGCATCCCTCTACTGCCCCAACTGCGCGGAGGAAGTCACCGATCCGCTGACCTGCGGCGATTGCTCTTCCGTGATCTGCCGCCGCTGCGGCACGGCGCTCGAGTCCTCCGACGAACTCGGAATCGGATAATGGAATCCGCCCCTGCTCTTCCCTCCGATCAAACTCCGCCGTCCTCCGACGCCAAGCCCTCCCTGGTGCGCGGCCTCAGCCTGCTCGATTCCGTTCTGCTGCTGGTCAGCGGTGTCATCGGATCGTCAATTTTCCTGACCGCGAAAGACATCGCCGGCCCGTTGCCGCAGCCCATGCTGTTTCTGTTGGTGTGGGTGCTGGGTGCGCTGATCTCGTTGTGCGCCTGTTTCGCCTTCGCCGAGTTGGGTTCCATGTTCCCCGATTCCGGCGGCCAATATATTTACCTGCGCGAGGCCTATGGCGACCTGATCGCTTTTCTCTACGGCTGGATGCTGTTCAGCGTAGCCAACGGCGGAAGCATCGCCGCCCTCTCGGTGGCGGCGGCAGCCTACACCGGGCGAGTCTTTCCTGTCGTGTCGCAAGATCACGTAGCATTCGCGTTCGCGGGAATCGTGGTAACGCGCGCCCATTTGTTCGGCCTGCTGCTGATCGCCGTGCTGACGTACGTGAATGTCGTCGGCCTGCGCTGGGGAAGGCTGCTGCAGAACGTCTCCACCTGGACCAAGTTCACCGCGATGGCGGCATTCGTCGTTCTGGGATTCGCCATCGGCAAAGGCCACTGGTCGAACTTTCAGGCGCATGGGGTTGGCTTGACCATGGGACTCGGCCCGGCAAAGTTGATCTCGGCGCTGGGCGTTGGACTCATCGCCGTGTTCTGGGCCTACGACGGATGGGTGTACATCACCTGGGTCGCCGGCGAAGTGAAGAACCCGCGACGCAACGTGCCGCTGGCCATGGTGTTGGGCGTGCTCGCCGTGGGCGTGATTTATATTGCGATGAATCTCACCTACGTCTACGCGCTGCCGCTGAAAGAAATTGCCACACACGAAACTATCGCCCATGCGGCTGCCGCCGCACTGTTCTCGCCGGGCGCGGCAGTGTGGCTGTCGCTGATGATCGCGATTTCTTGTTTCAGCGCGGCGGCCACCTGCACGCTCTCCGGCGCGCGCGTCTATCTCGCCATGGCGCAGGACGGAGTCTTCTTCAAACGTATGGCGGTCATCCATCCCAGGTGGCGCACCCCGGCCTTCAGCCTGATCGGACAGGGTATGTGGGCCGCCGTTCTCACGCTCAGCGGCCGCTACGATCAGCTCTATACGTATGTCATCTACGGTATGGTGTTGTCGTACACGCTGACGGTGATCGCCATGTTCTGGCTGCGCCGGAAACGCCCCGAGATTCCCCGCCCTTATCGTTGCACCGGATATCCCTGGCTGCCAGCAATCTACGTGGTGATCGGCACTGCCTGGACTCTGAATACGATCCTCACCCGCCCGACCCAAGCATTCTGGGGAACGGCTATCGTGCTGATCGGCGTGCCCTTTTATTTGTTCTGGAAGCGCAGCAACCGGAAAATTCCCGGTTCCATCCCTAAGGCGCAATGAGTCCATTGCCGCAGCCTTCGCCCGGGGCTTCCATCGCGCAGGCGGAAGATCCCAATCGGCCACGACAGGTAATGGGATTCCGCGACCTGCTTCTGTTCTATGTGATCACCGGCATCAGCCTGCGCTGGATTGCAACCGCCGCCGCCGCGGGCCCAAGTTCCATCGTCGTCTGGGTCGGCGCCTGGATGTGCTTCTACACCCCGCTGGCGCTTTCCGTGCTGGAACTCTCGTCGCGCTATCCCAATGAAGGCGGATTGTATGTCTGGAGCAAGCGCGCCTTCGGAGATTTCTCCGGCTTCATGGCCGCCTGGACCTACTGGACCAGCAATCTGCCGTACTTCCCTGCCGTGCTCTACTTCGCCGCCAGCAACGTGCTCTTCATGCGGCAGACGAATTGGGAACATCTTTCCGGCAACGCCACGTTTTATATCGTTTTCTCCTTGCTCACGCTGAGCGCGGCCACGCTGCTGAATATCGTCGGCCTCGACATCGGCAAGTGGCTGCACAACGTAGGCGCGATCGCCATGTGGATTCCGGTGAGCATCGTGATCGTAATGGGATTTGTAGCGTGGCATCGCTACGGATCGGCAACTTCCTTCACCCTGCACTCCATGATTCCCAGCACGCATATTAACGACTTGATTTTCTGGTCGGTGCTGACGTTTGCATTTGGCGGCTGCGAAACCGCGTCGTTCATGGGAGAAGAAATTAAGAACGCGCGCCGCACTATTCCCCTCGCGCTGCTCTCCGGCGGAGTCACGGTCACGATCTGCTACATTCTGGGCACGGTGTGCGTGCTGCTGGCGCTGCCGTCGAGCGAAGTCAACAGCCTGCAGGGATTAGTGCAAGCTGTCTCGAAAACCGCATCCCGCGTGGGATATCCCGGAGTGTTGCCGCTGGCGGCGTTTCTGATCGCGCTCAGCAACATCGGCGCGGCCGGAGCTTACCTCGCGGCCGTGGCGCGTCTGCCTTTCGTCGCCGGCCTCGACCGCTTCCTGCCAGCGGCCTTCGGATCACTGCATCCGCGCTGGAAGACTCCGTGGGTCGCGCTGCTGACACAATTCTTTCTTGGCGTCGTATTCATTTTTCTTGGGCAAGCCGGCACCAGCGTGAAAGGCGCCTACGATGTTCTGGTCAGCATGGGAGTGATCACGTATTTCATCCCGTATCTATATTTATTCGCGGCCATGATCAAACTGCAGCGCGAACCCGCGGGCCCGGAAGTGATTCGCGTGCCGGGAGGATCGTCAGTGGCAAAACTGGTTGCGACAGTTGGATTCCTGACAACCACGCTCACCATCGCACTCTCGCTGATCCCGCAACCAGACGAGCCCAACAAGCCGCTGGCGCTGTTCAAGATTGTCGGAGGGACAGGCGCGCTGGTGATGATCGGAGCCTGGCTCTACATCGCAGGTAAACGCCGAGCGGCGCGCCAGCAAAGTCAACCCACGTAGCCCCGGAAGCATTCGTCCGGGCGGGTCGCATCTCGCGCGGGCGGACGAATGGGTCCGTCGCAACACGAATCTACACCGGCGTCGCCGTCTTCCTCGGAGGATTGAAAAACGGCAACGTAGTCACCTTCACATTCGTCTTCAGCCGCATCGCCTCAATCGTGATTTCCATCTGCAGCGACGTTCCCGGCTTCGCATATTCCGTCTCAACGCTGGCCAGCGCGATCAATTTTTTCAGCACCGGAGACCAACTCGTCGTAGTCGCCTTACCCGCCTGCTTGTCACCCGAATAGACAGGCACAGCAACCCGCGAAGCCTGCGCCGGAGCCGCTGGAGTCAGCCCATAGCGATCGTAGAGCTGCTCAATATCCGTCCAATCGACTTCCAGGCCGACCAACTGTCGCGGCACGCCCTTCTTCGCGTCCTGCTCGAGCGCGCGTTTGCCGATGAAATTCTCTTTGTCGAGATGAACCATCTTGCCGAAGCCCAACTCATACGGCGAAAACTTCTGCGACGGAATCAGCGCCTTCTTCGAACTCGTGTAGTCGACTTCGATCAGCAGCAGCCCGGCTTCCACGCGCGAGACATCAAGAGCCAGCATGCCCGCAGCATGCAGATCGAACTGTTTACCCGCTTCCGCTAACGCGTCCCAGACTTTCACCGCGTTAGTAGCATTGTTCAGTGGCACCCAGATTTCGTACCCCAGGTCGCCGGTATAACCGGTCCGCGAAATGTCGACCGGCACTCCGGCGATTTTTCCGCGAGTCACCCGGAAATATTTCAGGTTCGCGATGTCGGCCTCCGCCACGGCCTTCAGCAGCTTGCCGGACGTCGGACCCTGCAGCGCCAGCGCGGCAACTTTCTCGGAAATGTCTTCGATCTGAACGTCCATGTTCAGCCCGTTCTGCCGGAACCAGCGCAGGCTGGGATCGGCGGCCGTCCACCGATAAACGTTTTCCTCGAGCCGTGAAATCGTACCGTCGTCGATGAGCTTGCCCTCTTCATCGCACCAGCAGCAATAAATCACCTGCCCCACTTTCACCTTGTTGATGTCGCGGGTAATCACACGGTTCACCAGGCGCGTCGCATCTTTGCCGGTAATTAGATATTTGTATAGGGGCGAAATATCGATCAGCGCCGCCGCGTTCCGAATGGCGTTGTACTCGTGCTCGTGATGAACTTCATACACGCTGACCGTGTAATAGCCCGACCACTCGCGGTAGTTCAGGCTGTGGCACAGCGGAAATGTTCTCTCGTGAAATGCGGTTCCAATGGGCAAGGTGGTTTCCTCGACTTCGACTTCAACGCGCCGAAATGGGATTATATTCCATCGGAGTGCTTCCACGGCAGCCGCGCTCGCGAGTGACTTGCAGTCAACGCGGTTAGTAGCCATGCAGACAAAACGGGCTGTTCCCGATAGAATAGCGGTTCGACCTCGGGTCATCTATGCGCGTTTTCTTGCCAAACCTGTGCAGCATTCTTCGCAGTTGGACGGTCCTTCCCAGCGGCCTCTGATCTTTCCCGCCACTCTCTTCCCGCGTATGATTGCGGTTCCGGTTCGTCAGCATCAATAGCAGTATCCTGCAAGTTCGCAGCTCAAGGCTCAAAAACTCATGGCTAATTCATACGACGTAATCGTGATCGGCGGCGGCCACAACGGCCTCGTCAACTCCGCCTATCTCGCGAAAGCCGGCAAGAAGGTTCTGGTCCTCGAACGCCGCCACGTCCTCGGCGGCGCTGCCTGCACCGAAGAAATTGTTCCCGGATTCAAATTCTCGGTCTGCTCTTATGTTGTCTCCCTGTTGCGGCCGGAAATTATTCGCGACCTCGACCTTCCCCGTCACGGCCTCGAGATTCTTCCCCTCGACGGCACGTTCACTCCCATGCCCAGCGGCGATTATCTATGGCGCGTGAACGATCATGGCAAGACGCATCGCGAGATCGCGCGCCACTCCCGCGTCGACGCCGAGGCCTACGACGAATTCGGCAAGGCCATGCAGGCCATGTGCCGCTTCGTGAAACCGATCCTCAGCATGGTCCCGCCCGATCCGACCAAGCTCGACCCGCGTGAACTGATGAAGCTGCTGTTCATCGGGCGGCGCTTTCAGGGTATGTCGAGCTACGACAAATATAATCAGGTTCAATTGATGACGATGTCCGCCATTGATTTTCTCGATCAATGGTTCGAGACCGACGTTCTCAAGGCGACGATGTCGGCGTCCGGAATAATCGGAACGTTCCTGGGCGTGCGTTCTCCGGGAACCGCTTACGTTCTGCTGCATCACTACATGGGCGAAATCGACGGCGCGTTTCGTGCCTGGGGATTTGCCCGCGGCGGCACAGGCGCGATCTCCAACGCGATCGCTGACGCCGCTCGCGAAGCTGGCGTCGAAATCCGCACCAAGGCGGCGATCTCGCAGATCATCGTCAAGAACGGCAAGGCCAAGGGCGTCGTGCTCGCCAACGGCGACGAAATCCACGCGGAAGTGATTTCTTCCAGCGTCGATCCCCGCATGACCTTCACCAAGTTCATGGGCGCCGAACATCTGCCCACAGACTTTCTCGAAGACGTGAATCGCTTCAAGTATCGCGGTTCGTCCGGAAAAGTGAACATGGCGTTGAGGGGGCTGCCGAACTTCAAATGCATGCCCGGACCGGGCGCACACTTACGGGGCGCGATTTCAATTTCGCCTTCGGTCGAGTATATGGAGCGCGCCTACGACGACGCGAAGTACGGCAACTTCTCGCGGCATCCCTACATCGACATGGTCATCCCCTCGCTGACCGATCCGTCGGTGGCGCCTCCCGGCCAACACGTGATGTCCTGCTTCGTGCAGTACGCACCCTACAAGCTGCGTCCCGGGCTCAACTGGGACGACGAGAAGGAATCGTTCGGCGACACGGTTGTCAACACGATTGCCGAATACGCGCCCAACATCAAGGACATCATCATTCAGAAACAGGTGATCACGCCGCTCGATCTCGAGCGGGAGTGGGGACTGAGCGAGGGCAATATTTTCCAGGGCGAGCTTTCGCTCGAACAACTTTTCTTTCTGCGTCCCGTGCCAGGCTGGGCGCAGTACCGCACGCCCATCAAGAACTTATATATGTGCGGATCCGCGACGCATCCCGGCGGCGGCATCATGGGCGCGAACGGCCGCTTAGCCGCGCTGGAGATCCTGAAAGACATCAAGGGAGCGGCGTAACCATGTCTGCACAAACTCAGGCGAGCCAACCCCGCGATATCGTCATCATCGGCGGCGGCCACAATGGGCTGATCACCGCGTTCTATCTGGCCAAGGCGGGATACAAACCGCTGGTCATCGAACGCAGCGCGCAGGTTGGCGGCGCGGCGGTCACGGATGAATTTCATCCCGGGTTTCGCTGCTCGACTTTGGCGCACACCGCGGGACCACTTCTACCCAGCGTCGTGCGTGACATGCAATTGGAAAAGCACGACCTCAGGCTGATCACGCCGGACGTCTGCGTGACCGCGCTTTCGCCGGATGGGCGCGCGCTTTCCCTCTACCAGGACGTGAACAAGTCGGCGCAGGCGATCGCGGCTTTCTCCGAAAGGGACGCGACAAAGTATCCCGAATTCGAGAAGTCGCTGGGAAAGATCGCCGCAGTCATCGCCGAAGCGCTGGCCACGACGCCGCCCGACATCGATCATCCCAGCAGCGGCGACCTGTGGAGCATGTTGAAGACCGGACGCGCGATTCGCAAACTCGGCAAGCGCGACATGTTTCGCCTGCTGCGTTGGGGACCGATGGCGGTCGCCGATCTGGCCTCGGAATATTTTGAAACGGAACTCCTGCGCGCGGTCATCGCCGCTCGCGGCGTCTTCGGAACATTTCTCGGTCCGTGGTCGGCGGGAAGCGCGTTGATGTTGTTGATCCGCGCAGCGGGAGATCCTCATCCCGCAGGCTCGGCAACGTTCGCCGCGGGCGGCATGGGCGCTGTCACCCAGGCGATGGCATCAGCCGCCAAAGCCGCGGGCGCGGAGATTCGCACCGGCGCGGAGGTCATCGAGATTCGCGTGCAGAACGGCATCGCCACCGGCGTGCTGCTTTCGACGGGCGAAGAGATTCACGCCAAGGCCGTGATCTCTAATGCGGACCCGAAACGCACGCTGCTCAAGCTGACCGATCCTACGCATCTTTCGCCCGACTTCGTCCAGAAGCTGCAGCATTACCGAGGGAACGGCACCGTTGCAAAAGTTAATCTCGCTCTTTCGGGGCTGCCTAAATTCGCCGCATTGACAGACGGCGACGCAACCGCGCTTAAGGGCCGCATTCATATCGGCAACGAGATCGACTATCTGGAACGCGCATTCGACGAGTCGAAATACGGCAACTTCTCGCGACAACCTTATCTCGAAGCCACGATTCCGTCGTTGACCGATCCCACGCTTGCGCCCGAAGGCAAGCACGTGATGTCGATCTACATGCAATACGCACCCTATAAACTCAAGGGCGACTGGGAAGAGCAGCGCAAGGCGTTGGGCCAGACGGTGGTGAAGACCATGGCGCAGTACGCGCCGAATCTGCCGGAACTGATTCTGACCCACCAGATCGTCACACCGCTGGATCTCGAAGAAAAGTACGGACTGACCGGCGGGCAGATTTTCCACGGAGACCTCGCGCTCGACCAGTTCTTCACTATGCGTCCTCTGCTGGATTGGGCGCGCTATCGCACGCCGATCAAGAATCTATATTTGTGCGGGAGCGGGACGCATCCCGGCGCTGGGCTCACCGGAGGCTCGGGAGCGAATGCGGCGCGCGAGATCTTGAAGGAACTGAAGAAGTAGCGCCGGCGTCCTCGCCGGCTGTCGCGAGGGCGTCTCGCCCTCGCAGCGGCGGCGGCGAGACGCCGCCGCGACAACCGCCGGAACGGTGGCGCTACTATGAAGAATTCTGCCATCCTGCTGATCTCCTGTCCCGATCGCAAGGGCGAGGTCGCGACCATTGCTGACTTTGTCTACCGGCACGGCGGCAACATCCTTCACGCCGACGAGCACGCCGACGAAGAGTCGGGCCTTTTTCTCATGCGGGTCGAGTTCGATCCCAAGGATTTCGACATCGACCTCTC
>DATHQJ010000404.1:0-6486 GCA_035482825.1 Binatus sp. (SeqCode)
TTCGCTATCGCTCCGCTGCTCAGCGCGGCTCAGACCAAAGAGGAAGAGCAGAAGCGGGTCGACAGGGATGTGGCGCGCTTTTCCTTTCAGGTGCTCGTTTGTTTTGGAGCGATCGCACTCTGGCTCAAGTACATCTCTTACTTTTCCGTTAGCGTCTATCCGGTTATCCCAATCGCTCTCGGAGGAGGGAAACCCCAATCAGTTGTCTTCATCATCGATTCCAGTGAGCACAGTTCTCCCGTGATTGCCGACAATTCACGAACGCACTCGATACCCTATAAGCTGTTGCTACAAACAGAAAATAGTTATGTTGTTGAGTCTCCGACGAAGGGCGAGAAAGCCGTTGAGTTCAAGCCGGAGTCAGTCAGGGGAATGATCGTATTGCAAGAATGAGGAAGGCTAGCTGAGGTTCGACCCGCTGGCTTTCCGAGTTCAGCCTCGATTACTGTCGTAAAATCCCCATTGAGTGTGCACTATTGACCAGCTCCTGAGACCCGCAGCGGGTAAGCTGTTCCTGTTAACGAACGGAACACGGTCATGGGTTAGCGACTGTACGCCATTCGACCCTCACGACCGTTTCAAACTGCGGCTGGACTCGATCTTGGGTCCGGCCTCTTTCTTGCGGAAGACCTTCTTCCCAAAACAAAACGCCCCAAGCTCTTTCGAGTTGGGACGTTTGCTGAACAGCCCTCCCCCGAAGTCTGCTCACGGATAATCATGCCCAAACTGGCAATCGAGCGTCTGTTCGAAATTGCACAGTCTCAAAATACTCGCGCCCTCGTCGGACTCGATCAACTATCGCGAATCCCCGTTACACTCTTTGACCTTAGATTTTCCGAAGAGAGCATTATGAAACAGGTCGTAACATCCCCATATCACTCATCTTCCCACTGTCTTGCCTGTTGCCACCTACTCGTCGGCTTTCGCAAGGCGCTTCACCACCATTTGCGCCAACGATACAAGCGCTTTTCCCCTCGCGTCCGACTCCGCCCGAGCAACAGTCTCGCTGAAGTTCAAATCAGATGACGCCTTCGTTAGCGCAATGTTCTCAGTAGCACGCGCCGTGTCAGCAACGATTCCGGTCCGCACGTCCAACAGGACAGATTCCGCTACACACTGGGCGTGGACTTCGTTCGGTTTGAGGAAGCGATCTCGACGGAAGGTCTGGATGCGCGTCGTGTACACGAAAAGGAGATCAGCTTGAATACGGGCTGCGGCTTCGCGTAGATAAGGAACAGTCCGCTTCTCGGGGACGAGTAGCGATGGCAGCAGGCGAACATCGGTAAGTTGCGGGTCCGCCTTTAACTCTCGCAACAGCGCGTCGAAGTTCTTTGCTTCAATGTCGGCGAGGTCTTCAGACCACCAACTGCTGGAGCCAACGCTGAGAATAGCCATGCGTTGTCGACCGGCGAGGCTTAACCGGGTGTTAAGGATTCTGGCGATGTCCTGATCTGACAAAACAGCTTGATCGCCTTTGAAGAGAGAATCTGGCAGTCCGTTCGATTCGCTTCCAAGGATAGATTCCGGTGGCGGCGGAGGTGGCGGGACAGCCATTTTCTTTGCACAGCCACAGGCTAAGACAAGCGCTGCGAGAGTCAAGGCAATCGAGGCATTTCGTTTCATGCTCGGATGATAGCGCAGACCAAACGCGCCATAGCTGTTGATAAATCCGCATAGCACTCAGTGACCGGATTCCCTTAGGGCATGCTTTATCGGAAACCCTCGGGAGATTCGCAAACTGGAGAACGGCGGACTGTGCCCAATTTGCTTGCTCGGCGTAATCCGGGGTCAAAACGATCAACTGGCGATGAAGTCCAGGTTCCTGTGGACCCACGAGAGCACGGTCTGAGGTACTCCGCGTTCTACTGTACTGCCTGGATAACTGAAGCTGAACTCTTTGCGATGTTTGAGTCTCCGTAGTAGATCGCAGTGACTTCGGTTGAGCCCATGGCCAGCGACGAGATGGTCAGCGTTGCTTTGCCGCCGCTGAGTTGCGCCGTACCCAATACCGTCGTCCCCGCAGTGAAGGTAACCGGTCCGGTCGGGGTTACCGTCGGCGACGAAATCTTCGCCGTTAAAATCACCGCCTGCCCTTGCGTGGACGGATTGGGAGACGAAGTGAGTGTGGCCGAGGTCGTGGTTTGCAGCACAAGCTGATTCAGCAGCGGCGACGTACTGCTCAGGTTGTTTACGTCTCCGCGATACACCGCAGTTAGCGGATAAGGATCGGTGTTGAGACTTGATTTGGTCAGCGTGGCCACACCGTTGCTGTTAAGCAGCGCAGACCCGATGGTGTCGATTCCTCCCCAGGTGAACGTAACGCGGCCGGTTGGCGGCAGTGCTCCCGCCGTTGTCACCTGGGCCGTGAAGGTTACCCTCTGCCCGTAGATGGATGGATTCAGGCTGGAAGTGAATGTAGTTGAGGTCGCGGACTTCGTGGTGAAGTTCACCGTTTGCTTAAGCCCAGGCGAAGTGCTGGCAGCGAAGCCGGAGTCGCCGGAATACCTCGCTGTGATGGTGAAGATACCTGCCGGCATCGAGGATGTGGTCAGCGCGGCAACTCCTCGACTCGATGGAGAGGTACCGAGAACTGCAGTTCCGCTGTAGAACGTGATGGCCTCTCCCTTCGGCGGGGTTCCCGCCGTTGAAGTTACTGTGGCCGTGAATGTAACCGCCTGCCCGATGAACGACGGATTCAACGAAGAGGTTAGAGCGGTCGTGGTTGCCACCTTTCGGATTCCCAAGTTATTCAGCAGCACGCCCACGGATGAGCGCTGGCAAATAAAGGTGTCGTCCGCACAGATGTTTGCCACCACGAGGTCGGGCCGTCCATCGCCATTTAGGTCCGCGATAGTCACCGAGTTTGTCAAGAAACCGCCAGAGTCATAGGTTTGCGCCGGCTGGAAGGTGCCGTCACCGTTGCCAAACAATAAGGCCACCAATCCGTGGTTGATACCGTTGAGTCCAGAGTCCTGCTCAGTCGTCACGATGTCGACGGTTCCGTCGCCAATCACATCTGCGACGGCTACCGAGGTACCCCAACCGCCCGCGCCTGATGGGTAGGTTACGACCGGCTGGAAAGTGCCGTCTCCATTGCCCAGCAGCACACCCGCCACAGCATCGACTGAGTTGCAGCATTGGGCATTTTGGACTACGAGATCTGGCTTGCCATCTTTGTTCACGTCCGCCACGGCTAGCGAACCTGCCGAAAAAATCTGGAAAGTCCCTCCCGAGAGATGGGTCACTACGGGCTGGAATGTGCCGTCACCATTGCCTAACAACACGCCCACCGCGCCTTGGTTGCAACTCCCGTGTTTACAGGAATTCGTGTTCACCAGCACATCCGGTCTTCCGTCGCCGTTTACATCCGCAACCGCCACCGAATAAGCAAAGTTTCCGCCGACCCTGTAGGGCACCACTGGCTGGAAGCTTCCGTCCCCGTTGCCCAACAGCACGCCCACCGAGCCGTCACAATTAGAATCGGCGCAGTCGTTCCCGACCACGAGATCAGGTTTTCCGTCGCCGTTCACGTCCGCAACTGCCACCGATGAGGCGAATAGGCCGCCCGAATTGTAGGTTACCGCCGGCTGAAACGTTCCGTCGCCGTTGCCCAAAAGTACGGCTACGACGGCTTCCACCAAGCAACCGTTGTCGATGCACCGATTGGCCACTACAAGATCGAGCTTGCCATCGCCATTCACGTCTGTAACGACCACGAAGCGGGGGCTGGCGGTGCCGGTCCCATAGGGCACAGCTGGCTGAAATGTCCCGTCTCCGTAGCCCAGCATTATGTCTACAGAGCCGGGATTAGTGATTGATGAGGGACCGTAGCAATTGCCGCAGTTGAGGACGATCAGATCCGGCTTCCCGTCGCCGTTCACGTCCGCAACCGCTACCATGCTGGCCTGGGAGCCACCTTGGTAGGTAACCACCGGCAGAAAAAGAGATGAGCCGGAGGAGCTGGAGAGAGCTTTCTGACGCGTGGATTTGGCCGACGCCCTATTCTGTTGGTTCTCGATAGGGATCTGGCTAAGAGCGCTTGGAACAGCGACAATTGTAAGAACCGCCACAACTGCAATAATTGCGACCGACCAGAAACCAATACAAAGAACCTCCACCTCAAGGGTGCGCTTGTGAGGCGTGGAAGACCTCATTGGGTGTGTATGTGCCCGCATGGCGATCTCCTTCTACGTCCACGAGGATTGTGCTCGAGGGTATTCGTGGACCGCGCCGAAGAACAGAAGGGCCTGGTCAGACAGAATCCGCTTTCTGCGAAAGACTCTGGGCGAGGTCTGTCGGAAAGTGACACGAGAACAATGCGCGCTCCCTAAGGGCTTGTCAAGAAAAGAGTCGGACGAAAATTGTACGCCTAGCCTGGTAAATGGCGATAAAGCGCCATTGCACTCTCTGACAGGCTGAGCGCGCTATGGGAAAACGCTTCGTCGCGGGGTGAGAAACGTGGCCCGGCCTGCCAACCGTTCTCCTTCGGTCGAACCCAGGACAGTGGAAACGGTAAAAACCTGTGCCGTCCCTCACCCCGAGACTAAGGGAAAGCTTAGACCAGGCCAAATAGCCGGTTCAAGAGCTTCAAAGCGCCAGCGCCCCATACCTGTTGAAACCTGACTTCGTCAGCCACCGACATGCAAGCCAACGCTCATTGACCGGATTCCCTTGGGGCATGCTTTATCGGAACCCTGGGGAGATTAGCAAACTGGAGAAGGGCGGACTGTGCCCAAAATTAGGTCAGGGGTTCACAAAGGGTGCACAGCGTCTGGCTGGGCAGGATCAGGATGTTGATCGGCCGTCCATCCGGGTAGATACGTGCTGCCGGTAATCAGGCGCGCGCCGCGTTCGTAGGTGACGTAGGACCATGCCCATTGAATGAACACCAGCAGGCGGTTGCGGAAGCCGATGAGAAAAAGAATGTGGACGAACAGCCAGGAAAGCCAGGCGATGAAGCCGGAGATGTGGATGCGTCCGAACTCGGCGACGGCGGCGGCGCGGCCGATGGTGGCCAGGCTGCCTTTGTCCCAGTAGTGGAAGACGGGGCGGGAGTCAAAATCCCCACCCTTCGGCTCGCTGCGCTCGCTCAGGGCAGGCTCCTCTCGCGAAGAGCGCGAGAAGGGTGGGGCAACCGCTGCCTTGTTTGATTCCAGTTCGTGGCGAATCAGTTTGGCGACGAAGCGGCCTTGCTGAATGGCTACCGGGGCGACGCCGGGGAGCATTTTGCCTTTCTCGTCTTTCAGGGCGGCGAGATCGCCGATGACAAAGACTTCTGGATGCGTGGGAAGGCTGAGGTCGGGTTCGACCAGCACTCGTCCGGCGCGGTCGATTGGGGCGCCGAGGCTCTTTCCGAGCGGGGAGGCGGCCACTCCGGCTGCCCACAGGATCACGGTGGCCGGAAGTCTCGTATTGCCGGTGTAGACTGCGCCGGGTTCAATCTGGGTCACGATGGCCGAGGTGCGGACTTCGACTCCCAGGCGATTGAGCTGTTCCTGCGCGCTGCTCGACAAGTCTTCCGCGTAGGCGGGCAACACGCGCGGGCCGCCTTCGATCAGCAGGATGTGGGTGCGGGCGGGATCGATGGAGCGGAATTCGTGGGTGAGAGCGTGGTGGCTAATTTCGGCGAGTGTTCCGGCCAGTTCAACTCCAGTTGGCCCGCCGCCGACGACTACGAAGTTAAGCTGAGCCGCGGTTTCGCCCGTGGACGCCTGGCGCTCCGCCAATTCGAAGGCGAGCAACACGCGGCGGCGGATTTCTAGCGCGTCTTCGATGGTCTTGAGGCCGGGGGCGTAGGGCTCCCAGTCATCGTGTCCGAAGTAGCTGTGGCCGGCGCCGGCGGCGACGATCAGGTAGTCGTATGGAATGTCGGCATCGGATGTTTTGACGATGCGGCGGTCGAGGTCGAATCCCGTGACTTCGGCCATGAGTACCTGGACGTTCTTGTCAGAGCGAAGAATGGAGCGGATGGGGGCGGCGATTTCTCCGGGAGAAAGTCCGGCGGTGGCCACTTGATAAAGAAGGGGTTGGAAGGTGTGGTAATTCGCGCGGTCGACGACGGTGATGTGGACCGGCGATTTGGCCAGCGCTTGCGCGGCGTTCAGGCCGCCGAAGCCGGCGCCGACGATCACGACTCGAGGGATCGGGCTGCTCGTCATATTACTCGTGACCCGGTTCGCCATCTTGCTGTTATGGCCTCACCTCTATAAGATTCAGCGCGATGGCAGAGGGTTCCAGAAGTTCTTCGGCAATCGCGACTCCGGGGTGGATTCGGGTGGCGATGCCTTCGGCGGCGGACTTGATTTTTGTGGCGCTGCTGGGCGTGCTGGTGTTCACTCCGCTGTCGGTGCGCCTGCTGGGGGACGCGGGGATCGGATGGCATATTCGCGCGGGGCAGCAGATTCTGGCGACGCATGCGATCCCGCGCGTGGATTCGTTCTCCTCGACGATGGCTGGCAAACCGTGGTTCGCCTGGGAGTGGCTCTA
>DATHQJ010000405.1:0-14554 GCA_035482825.1 Binatus sp. (SeqCode)
GTGAGATCATAGCCCGCAAACACGCAAAGGAATCCCGTGCCTTCGCCCGTAGCCGCCGGACTTCGCTCCGGACTGCCCGCCGGACTCATTGATACCGGCGCCATTCTCGCTCTTGTGGATCGCGAAGACGCTTGCCATGAGTCCTGTGTCGATGCCTACAACCACAACCGGTTGCCCTGGCTGACTACGGAAGCTGTACTGACTGAGGCGTTTTATCTTGTCCGGCGCAACCTCCGGGATGATCGCGCGGTTTGGACTCTCTTGCGTTCCGGCGCAATCCGAATGTCCGCGATTGCCGACGAGGAGCTGCCTCAGATTCGGGCTCTCATGGCCCAGTACGCCGATCGCCCCATGGACTTCGCGGACGCCACGCTGGTCCATCTTGCCGCGCGCGAGCGCCTCACCGTCATCCTTACCATCGACCGCGACGATTTCGAAACCTATCGTCTGCCGGGACGAAAGAAGTTCACCATCCTCCCTCGGCGATAAGCTTTGGATCACGATCGTGATTATGATCAGGCGATGAATCCGAGGGCAATCCCATCAAGACCGTGAACCTCAAGTCCGATATGCCGTCGGTGCAGGAGGCCTTGCAGCGCCTGGACCGCGAGATCGCGGTTGCGCGTCAGGGCAACGCGGCGATGCTCAAGATCATTCACGGCTACGGATCGAGCGGCGCTGGTGGCGATATTCGTATCGCGGTGCAGAAACGTCTGCGGGCTTTGGCGGAGGGCGGTCAGATTCGAGCCTGCATTTTCGGGGAAAACTGGTCGAAGTCCGACGACGCGACTTGGCGACTGCTGCAGGCGCAGTCTGACCTGAAGAGCGATCCTGACTTGGGCCGCCGCAATCAAGGCATCACGGTAGTAGTGCTGTGATGGGCTGTCCCTACATAAAGCGTAGGGAATATCTTCAGGCCTCCGGCGTTGCCGGTGGCAGATTCGGTGGGAGATTTGGAGCAACGTTCGGAACCACCGGAGCGGCGTCAGAAACAACCGGCATCGGCACCGGCTGCGGCTCTACCGGCCGCATCGGGACGACCGGCGACATCATGCTCTGCTTCCAGTACGAGACCGCGACTCCACGCTGCCAGAAGCGTGGGATCAATAACAAGAGCAACGTGATCTGTCCGACCACAAACGCTCTGGCCACATTTTCTGGCGCGACGAACTTCATCCACGTCCAGATTCCGCCCACTAGAATGATCGCCGCCACAAGCGTGGTTACGACGTAACTTGCCAGCAGTCTCACCAGACTGCGGAGCGTATGCCGGAGGCCGGCCCAGATCGATTTGCGCACTGCCCGCTGGTCGCTCAAAACAATGTCGGCCTCCGCCAGGTCGAACCAGATGCGGAAAGCAGCCATCACCAGGAAAATGACCGCCAGCCCGCCGTAGCGTACTTCGGGCGCTAGCAGTTCGTTCGTGCTTTCTGCCGCCTTTTTCTCCAGCACGCCTCGCACGACGAATACCGCGATCGTTAGAATGCCCATCACAATGCCGGCAATAATCAGCAGCCGGATATAACGCCACAGGTTTCTTCCGCAGGCGCGGAAGAAATCCTCGCGCTGCAGCCGGTAGGTCGAGGCGTACCCTTGGAATACTCCGGGCAGGAACAGGGCGGTCGCCAACATGAAGACCACAGCAAAGAAGATCGCCGCCAGTTGGGAAGCGGCGGCTGGACCGAACTCCGGTTCTGCGAACATCTCAGTGAGGACGCCCAGCGAGAAGCCGTGGAGCAGGCGCTCGGAGTACAGGCTGCGATCCAGAATCGCCCCTGCTTGATTGGCGAAGGCGACCGTGCCGAACAAGCCCAGTAAAAAATTCAGCACATAGAACCAGACGATGTAGCGCTTGTTGCGCAGCACCATGCCCAACCCGCTGCTCAAAAGACCTTTGTTCTCACTCATGCGCGATTAACCTCATTGCCACCCGTGGGTCCACGCCGATGCAAACGACGCGCCGCGATTGAAGGACGTCGTTCATACCGACCACCAGCTCATCGCCTGGCTCATGACTTGGGTGATGAACAGCCAGAAGTTGGAGACTTTAAGCGTGGCCTTTCCGTTCGGTTCGGCCAAGTAGCTGTTATTGAAATTGTTGCGGTCGATTTGCACGGTGTGATCGGGATCGATCTCGGCCGATACGACTTTCGCTTTTTTCTGGTAACTGAATCTTGTCCAGCGGCTCTGCCCGTCCCAACGCTCGCGGACCTTCTCGAGGTGATCGTCGGTGTCACGGAAAACGATCTCTACTTCGACCGGTATCACGAAGTCGCCCTTCCGGTGCAGCGACACGTTGGACTGATATACCGTGTCGTCCTTGGCGTCTTTTTTCGTGTCTTTTTTATCTTTCTTTTCTTCGTACCAGCCCACCGGAAAGGAATCAACATTGAGCACTTCGTAATCCATCACTTTTGTTCCGTAGACCGCCTGGTTGAAATACCAGCGCAGATCTTTGCCGGAAACTTCCTCGATCGTCTTCAGGAAATCTTCTTTCACTGGATGAGTGAAGCGATATTTCATGAAGTAGGCATGCATTGCCTTGGCCATGGTGTCTTCGCCAATGATGCCCTCCAGGGTCAGTAGTACGCTGGCGGTCTTGCCGTACGTGACGCCGCCGTAGGAGTTGGAGTTGTAGTAGTCGTAGGCCTTCTCCGCCATAGCATCGCGGTCAGCTACGCTGATATAGCCGAGCCGTTGTATGTCCCGTTCGCCAACGGTAATGCCGGCCAGATTCATAACGGAGCTGTTCTTGCCAAAGATGGAATCCAGAACCTTGACTTCCGTGTAGCTGTTAATGCCTTCGTCCATCCAGGCATCTTCAAATTCGTTGGTCGCAACCATGCCGTACCAGTACTGGTGTCCGAACTCGTGCTCTACCACCTGCTCGGGAAAAATGTATTCACCTTCCGGCGCAAACCAGCTCGATTCACCCGTAATGAACGTTGGATACTCCATGCCTCCCGCCGCCGAATCCGGCTCCGGATCGACCACAGTCAGCGTCTTATAGGGATACGGACCATACCATTTCTCGAAATGATCGAGCGTCTTGCGTGTGATTTTGTCGTGCCGCTCCGCCTGGCTCCAGTGCGCGGGCTGCATCAGGAAGCGCAACTTGATCGGTCCCATCTGCGACTGGTACACGCTCTCTCGCACTTTGTAGCGCGGGCTGGCGGTCCAGGCGAAGTCGTGGATGTCGTCCCCGTGATAGGTCAGAGTCTTGGTATTGTCAGGATTGTTCTTTTCCTCGACCAGCACTCCGCTCGCGCCCGCGACTTCATATTGCGGCAGCGTCAGCTTCACGTCGTACACGCCGAAGTCGGCGAAGAACTCGGTGGTGTTGTGATACTGGTGGCAATTCCAGTCGCCGTGCCCCCATACACCGACTTTCGGAAACCACTGGCCACCCAGCACGAAATCACGCTTCCAGCCCGATCGTGCCTGAGTCTCGGGAAATTTGGTTTGAAACGCAATCTTGAACTGAACGAATGCGCCCGGCGCGATGGGCTTGGCTAACGGCAGGTCGACCACGGTCTTGTCATCTTTGTTGCCATCGTCCGGCGCCTGGTACTGCAGCCGCGAAGTCAGATCTCCCTGGCCAACCACTTCGATGCTCTTGATGTCTTCCGATCCGTAATACTTGTCTTCCCACTTCTCATAGCCAGTGTCGCGACTGCCCATCAGCTTGGCGTCACGGACGAATGTGGCCTTGGGCTGAAACGCATTCTGATAAAGATGGAAAGGGAAGTGGTCGAGCGCCTGCCCGGTCAGATTGTGGTAGGTGAGCACTTCGGTCGCATCGACAATGTGCTTGCTCGCGTCGTACTTGGCGTCGATCTCATAGTGCACCACGCGCTCGGACATCGGCTTGTCCGAATTAATAGCCAGCGTGGTGTCGGGGATGGAGAACTCCGCGGGTGCCCCATTTCTCGCGTCCTTTGCGAGAAGTGGGGATTTTGTCGGCGGGGCCGTGGCCTGAGGCGCGGCCGCCCTCGCCACAGTCGTTCTATGGTTCACGTATGCGCCAACTCCCAGAGCCAGCGCGACAACAATAAACACAATCTTCCACCGAATCTGCATGAAAAACCTCACCTGTATCGGCTGCGGCCTTGAATCATATCGCAGGCGTAGGAATGCCGCCAGCGATGAGGACGATACGACGCAGCCTGATCGCCGGTTCAGTTTGAATTTCTCCGCGAACTCCGCGCGGGTCAAGTCTGGGTGCTCTGCGGTCAAAAGCTGTTGATTTTCGTTAGAAGATCAAAACACTTTAACCGCCGAGCCCGCGAAGAAAGGCCGCAGAGTTCGCGGAGAAACCCTGATTGAGCACGCGGTGCATAGGATCGCTTGCACTTCCCCTCTTTGCCGACGATACTGGAATATCAACTGCTGACCGCACACTAATTATGAAGACGACAATTTCTCTCTCCGCGCCCGCCGAACTTGAAACCGAATCCCTGGTCGCTGTGGTCCTCGACCACGCCGAGCCTGTGCCTGCCGAAAAGGAAAAAGACAAGAAGCCGCAACTCAAAGTTGCCACCAGCGACCCCGCCGTTCAGTCGGTCGCAGCCGACCTGCTGGCCAGCGGCGAAGTTACCGGTAAGCCGTTTGAGACCAACCTGATGCATCGCCCGGTCACGCTGATGGCCAAGCGCCTGCTGCTGGTCAGCGGCGGCAGCGCGAAGAAATTTACCAGCTACGACCTGCGCCGGCTCGCTGGTGTCGCAGTGCGCGCGCTCAAATCGCGCGGGATCCGCAGCTTTGCCTTCATCGCTCCAGCAGGCATTCCCGCAGAAGAAGCCGTGCGCGCGATTGTGGAAGGTGCGCACGTCGGAAATTTCGATCCCGACTACTATCGCAGCGACCGCAAAGATCAAAAGATTGACGCGCTCACCGTCGTTGCCACGGGCGACAAGGCGGCTCTCGAAAAGGCGGCCAACGAAGCGCAGGTTATCGGCGAGTCGCAGAACTTTACCCGTGACCTGGTGAACGAACCTTCCAATCGCATGACGCCCACCATCCTCGGCGAACGCGCCAAAAAAATGTGCGCGGAGGTTGGCCTGAAATGCGAAGTCTACGGCGCCGACAAGATTAAAGAATTAAAGATGGGCGCGTTCTGGAGCGTGGCCCAGGGCTCCGACGAACCACCCGCGCTGATCGTCATGCGCTACGAACCCGCCGTCGCGCCCGCGAAGCCCGTCCTTGGTCTGGTCGGCAAAGGTGTGACCTTCGACACCGGCGGCATCTCCATCAAGCCCGCCGACGGCATGGAGAAAATGAAATACGACATGGCCGGCGGCGCAACCATGATCGGCGCCATGCGCGCCATCGCACTGCTGAAGCCGAAGGTCAAAGTCATCGGCATCGTGTGCGCCACGGAAAATATGCCGTCCGGAAAAGCGCAGAAACCCGGCGACGTGCAGATCGCCATGTCGGGCAAATCGATTGAGATCATCAATACCGACGCCGAGGGCCGCCTCGTCCTCGCCGATGGTCTCTTCTACGCGCGCCAACTCGGCTGCACCAACCTGGTCGACGCCGCCACTCTGACCGGCGCCGTCGTAGTCGCGCTCGGCTACAGCAACGCCGGAATCTTCGCCAACGACGATGACATGTACAACCGCTTTCACGCCGCCAACGCCAAGGCCGGCGAAAAAATGTGGCGCATGCCGCTCGACGACGAATACAAAGAGCAGATTCGCTCCGGCATCGCCGACATCGTCAATTCCGGTGGACGCTGGGGCGGCGCCATCACCGCGGCCATGTTCCTCAAAGAATTCGCCGAAGATACTCCCTGGATCCACCTCGACATCGCCGGCACCGCGTGGATGGAGGATCAAAAGCCGTGGATCGCGAAAGGCCCGTCCGGTATCGCGCTGCGCAGCCTGGTCGAGTTCGTGAAGGGCTTCGCGGGATAAACAGTTAGCCACGGATTCGCACGGATGAGGCTTTTATGCTCCCGATGTTGCTTTTGTTTTATCCGTGAAGATCCGTGAAATCCGGCGGCGTTCTTGTTTTTTGTTTCGTTTATTGCAGCAGGAAAAACGCGACGCACGTTGAGGGAAATCTGCTCGGTTGTTATAATTCAAGCTCGTTCCGCGCGCGTCCGGCATGCTGCGGTGTTTTCGCCCGGTCGCGAGTCCCGCCACAATCAGCGTGAAGCGAGTCGTCCTCGCAGCCCGCGGGCAGCGGGTTTCGAAACGTGGCCAGGTAGCTCAGGTGGTAGAGCGCAGCCCTGAAAAGGCTGGCGTCGGGGGTTCAACTCCCTCCCTGGCCACCACTATTCCAAAGCACTTGGGCGTTTTCGCCTACCTTTTTCAGAAGGTTCGGCCCTATAAGTTAAGAAGTGATTCGGGGTACGGATTCTCGGAGATTCCTGTGTCCTTGTTCAGGATTCAAGGTTGTGCAGACAGTCAGCTGCTAATGAGGAACTGATAGTGTCCCGACATACTCGGTCTGAGCGGCGGTCGTGGCGTTCACCAAGTACAAAGACTGGGCATTGGAGACAAGCTCGGAGTAGCCATAGTAAGTGAGGGTTTGGCCCTGGAAGGTGCCGGTAAGCGAGAAGGCTTTTCCGGTCACTGGGCCGCTCAGAGTGAAATTGGTATTGTCCGTGCCGGTCAGTACAAGATTAAGTGTGAGCACGCTGCTGGAGTTCACGGTTACGGTGGCGGTCACGCTATCGGTGAAGTCCGCGGCGCTTGCACACGAACTGCTGGAAGGCGGGCACATATTCCCGAGGTAAGTTCCGGAGAACCGGGAAACGACCGTTCCATTAATCGTGCCCCCGGGGTCAGAACACATGTTTCCCGTCTGCGCGGTATAAGTCCCGGTGATGGTGCTGCCGTCGCCGCTGATCGCGCCGGTTACGTTGAATACATTGCCGTTCTCGGTAAAACTGAAATTGATCGGGCCTCCCAAGGCGGTGATGCTGCCGGGACCGAGAGAGTCTCCGGTAGTGACCGGGAGGCAACTTCCTCCGAAGCCAGTGATACTCGAGTTCGCGGGATCGAGCGTGACAAAGGCGATCTGGGTACTGCTGGCCGCGATTTGGCCGTCGGGTTGCTCGAGTCCGTTCACCAGAACCTGTCCTTCCGTCAACGCCACCTCGATTCCAGTCATAGACCCGTCGTTCGAATAGGCAATGAGTTCCCAGGGGCCAGCGATGTTGGGGATCGGCGGACTTTGAATCGCGGACTTATTCCCACCGCAACTGACGAAAGCGGCTAGAGCAAGTGCGGCTAAGCACGCGAACAGCTTCGCTGTGACGGGCGTGAGCATTTCGTTGTTCTCCAACGGTGTGTACAGACAGACCAATCCTTCAGAACGAGCCTGGCTGAAAGATTCTGAGGTTGGGATTATGGCATTGGCGAGCCAGACGCATGTTAACGGAGCATTAATTTTCAGGTTGCAAAGAGCTTGCGCCGCCGAAGGAGCCAAGCCACTGGATGCCGAGAAAATCGGACGCGAAGAAATTGGCGGAGCACTTCTTTTCGGTTCGTGAAAGGAGCTTTCTACAGAATCTGTCCGGGCGACGAACTACGTGCAGCCTTCCACCGTTGTTGGACGTGCAAAGAGGCGTATGTAAAGGCGAGAGAATCGGAAAATTAACATACTGTTCACATTTGCGTAATATCGCTGTAACGGGTAAGGAACGATACTAACCGTGGTTTAACGCCACCTATTCGCCGCCGTCTTAGTTGTGCATTCCCGGGAGGTCCTTATGAAGCGATTTGTGTGTTCCACCGTCATTCTCTTGGTTGTGCTTTTCTTGTCCGCCTCCGCCTTCGCAAATTCCGGAGAACTGCTCACCTTCCAAGGACTTGGCGATATGCAGACGGTCGGCAACTTTTACAACGGGAGTGGGATCCCGGGCACTCCGAATTACGGAGTTAGCTTCTCGTCAAATTTCTTTGGACTGAGCCCGATCATGAACGGCGGATCTGGAAACTTCGCGCCTTTCGCGAATGGATCTGGTGATCCACACGCAATCTTTATTTCCAATAGCATGACTGGTCCGAGCGGCCTACCGGTTACGGGCATAATGAATGTGACGGCAGGGTTCTCGAGCGGACTCAACTTCTTCTTCACCGCAGGATTCGCGCCAGGTCAGACAGAGACAGTGACAGTCTGGAGCGGCGCGAACGGGACAGGCACGGTGTTGGCGACGATCAATCTGGCGAACAACAATGCCGGGTGCGGCGCACCGCTTTACTGCAACTGGTCGGATGCCAGCTTAGGCTTCAAAGGTACGGCCCAATCGGTAACCTTCAGCGGGCCTTCTGACGAATTGGGCCTCACTGAGATCACGATCGGATCCAGCACGACCGCGGTTCCAGAATCCTCGAGCATTTATTTGTTGGGCGCAGGGCTGGCGTGTGTTTCTTTGGGCAAGCTCCGCCGTCATTTCTCGATATAAGCACGGTAACCATAATTTTTTGAAGAGACACCGTTTAAGCCTTCCGGAAGGTGCGTGGCTTTCTTCGGTTTTCGCCGTTCATGACGACTGCAAAAAGTCTGTGGGATTGGTCGAGCAAGCCCAGGCGCTGATATCCTTCGTCGGACGGGAGCGAGGAAACGATCTCTGCCAAGACCTTTGAGGTTTTCTGAAAGTTGGTTACGGCACCAGCGGGCGGGAAGGCACCAATTCGGGCAGATCCGAACGCTTCAGAACTTCGATGGCAGAGTCGGATTCTTCTTTGTAGGTCTTCACCGCATCCCCCCAGACGTAGCGAGTCTGCGGCGGGACATACTCGGCGACGCCAACGAGTTGGTAGTGCTTGCCGACATAATCGTTGATCCAGTCCGCAATCCACCGGTCGGAACCTGCGCGGACCTGCCACGACGTTACCACCTTGACCAAGACGATGTACTCTGGGCGATTGCTTTCTATCTCGGTGGCCATTTCTTTCTGCATCTGAAGGGCAAACTTCTGCGGCTCGAAAAAGGGGTAAACGTAAATGTATCCCGTGGCCGAGTGCCGGTGGGCGAGAAAGTAAATCTCCGGTTCGGAGCCGAGAACGGCGATTCGCGCGTCCGCCTCGGTGTGCTGATTCAGGTACTGGGAGACGCCTTCCGCTTCAGGAAATGGACTCACTCCGTAGGCCTGCTGGCAGGCTGCGATGGGGTCCAGTTGAAACAGCAGGATGCGTTGCGACCAAACGGAGAAGGCCACTACGATCAACAAAACCAGCAGAGGAATGGCAACGGCGGCGGTTGCATTCTTGAGAACTCGGGAGAGTTCGTGGGCCGCCGAACTCAGGGCGACTCCGGCCAGGAGGCTGACGGCAGGAAGAACGAGAATGAAATAGTGAGGCCTGAAATAGAATCCAACGCAGACTGCTGCCCAGGAAAATGAGAGAAACGGGATCAGAAAAAAGGCATGCTTCCGAAAGCGCGAGTCCCAGGCCATTGCGGCCAATCCAAGCGCGGCAAGAATCCACGCTAGAAAGGAGGTCTCGACGACTTTAGAGCCCATGTCGAAGAGGAGTTCCCAACCCTCCCACAGAGCTGTAACGGATCCATATTGGCGGGCGTAGGAGTATGTCCAAAACCACATCCTTCCAAGGTTTCCGGCCAGAAGCATGAGCAGGCAGGTAAGTGCATAGGGGAAGATCGCGCCCGCGCTATAGATTGCGAACCGGGCCGCGCCATTCCAGCTTTTCAATTCCTTGCGTTCGCTGATTGCGAGATACAGAGCTCCGAACAGAATAAAGAACAACCCCGGCTGCTTAAAGACAAATGCCAAGCCCAAAAAAGACCCGCTGAGAAAGTAGAGTGGAATCCGTTTTGTCTCGATCGCCTTCAACAAAGCCAGTATTCCGGCCAGCGCCACGAGCACGACAAAATGGTTCGCATGTCCCGCGAAGCCCAGCACCGATTCGCTGTTGGAGAGTAGAGCGTAAATGGATGCCGCCGCCAGGCCGGCGATGTCATCGAACAACTTCCTGGCCAGCAGAAAAATCAGAACCACCGCGGCGCCGTTCACCAGAATCATGCCGAGATGAATCCCGGCCGGGGACTGTCCGAAGACGACCATTATCAGGGCATAGGCAGCGTAGGTTCCCGGCAGCTTCATGTTGTAAGCGAGTTCGTAGGGAGCAATTCCCTGCAACATGAGCTGTCCCGCGTAGGCGTATTCACCCTCGTCGCGCTCCAACGGCATGTCGCGCAGCCGGAAGCGGATGGCCGAGAAAAACAGGATCACAGCGGCCAGCAGAACCACGGTCCAGAGCCGTCTGGACTTTGCTGGGCTGGCTCCCGCCTGCGGCTGCCGCTTGGACTTTGCACTCATGATTTTGTGATGAGAGGATCTCGCGCGTTCGCTAACGCAGGTTTTTCGCGAAAGAACCGATTGAACTCGGGGAACGCACAAGGATCCTAATCTGAGGTTCACCCAGATTGTTAAAGCCCGGTTACAGTTTGATTAAAGTTCTGCGACAGCTCTCGTATCTAACCGCATTCCCCTTTATTCTTCTAGTTTCGAGAGAGAGTAGAGAGCGACGAGAGTAAATGCCCGCCACCAAGATTCGCAAGAAACCGAAAAAACAGCGCGCGCTCCCGAAGCCCGCGCCAGTTGTCGCTCGAGTTCCAGATCAAGTGCCTCAGGAGCCTGAGGGGCGATCAACCGCCCCCTGCGATTCTCAAAGCTTCCTCTGGAGGCATCGGGTTGCGCCTGCGATTCTGCTGAGTCTGATCACGTTCGCGGTCTACAGCCAGGTGATCCATCATCCTTTTTCGAATTACGATGATAGCGAATACGTCCAGGATAACGTCCGGATCCAGCACGGGATTACGTGGGACACGGTTCGTTGGGCGGTGACGTCGCACGAGCACGCCAATTGGCATCCGGTCACGTGGCTGTCTCACGCTCTGGATTGGCGGCTTTTCGGTCCAGACGCCTCGGGGCACCACCTTACGAGCGTGTTGCTGCACGTTGCCAATGTTGTTTTGCTGTTCCTTTTCTTATCTCTGGTAACGAAGTCGACGGCGCGAAGCCTGCTTGTGGCTGCGCTGTTTGCACTGCATCCGATCGGGGTAGAGAGCGTAGCTTGGGTAGCGGAGAGAAAAAATGTGCTGTGCACGACGTTTTTTCTGCTCGCGCTCTTGGCGTACGCGAGTTATGCACAGCGGCCGAACATAGGCCGATATCTGGTCGTCGCGTTGCTGTTCGTCTTCAGCCTCGCTTCCAAGCCAATGGTGGTGACTCTTCCGTTTGTCCTGTTGTTGCTGGATTATTGGCCGCTGCAGCGAATTAAGGGCTGGACGGTATCTTCCCCCGCCTTTCCCACGCCACAGTTCCCGGTGTGGAGGCTGGCTCTCGAAAAGGTGCCCTTGCTCGCTCTCAGCGTGGCGGACAGCATGGTCACACTGGTTGCCCAGCGGGGCGTCCACGCCATCCGCTCCGGAGGTGCGTATCCGTTATCGCTGCGTATTCAAAACGCGATTTTTTCTTACGCTGCATATGTATGGAAAATGATATGGCCGACGCATCTGGCCGTCCTTTACCCTTATCCTTCGGACGGGCTGTCGGCCGTGGGCGTATTTTTCTCTGCCTTGTTGTTGATCGCAGTCAGCGTCTGGGTTTGGCGCCAGCGATCACGTCCCTATCTGATGACGGGATGGCTTTGGTTTCTGGGCATGCTCGTACCCGTCATTGGGTTGATTCAGGTCGGCGAGCAGAGCATGGCAGATCGCTACGCCTATCTTCCACTGATCGGATTCCTTATCCTGGCGGTTTGGGGCTTGTTCGATCTGGCGCAAAACGTCCGGAGCGATCTGCGCTGGACTGCGGCGGTTGGCGCCGCAATCGTGTTGATAGTCTTCGCTGCCCTGACCGTGCGGCAGGTGGGATTCTGGCGGAGCAACCTTGATCTCTGGTCTCACGCTTCTGCGGTGACTGAGAATAACGCCGTGGCCGAGGGAGTGGTGGGATCGGAGCTTCTTCTCGACGCGTTGAACCACGGGCGTCACGGTTCCACTGAAGCCCAGGTTCACTTTCGGAATGCAGCCCGCATTAACCCCAACGACAGCGAGGCCAACATGAACATCGGCGCCGATCTTCAGCTTGGTGGCCACTTGGATGAGGCCTTGGAGAAATACAAACTGGCCCTCGAGTACGTCGAAAGCGACGAGATGAAGGCCGAGATAATCACCGATATGGGTTCCGCCTATGAGCAAAGCGGCGACTTTGCCACCGCACGAGAGTACTACTTAAAGGCGCTGAAGATGAAGACTGGCTCGAAACCCAACAACACCGCGTTCATGGGATTTGCGCGAACGTTCACCGATGAGAAGATCAAGGCGCTAGGGGCAAGTCTGGAACTACATCCCACGCCCGATGGCTATTGGGAGCTCGGCCAACTACAGGACGCCGGCGGATACACGGCTTCCGCGGTCTCGTCGTACCGGCATGCGCTTGAGCTGGATCCCAAACTCGAGAAGGCCCGCACTGCTTTGGCGAAGGACTCTCCCCTGGCTCAGACCTCCGCGCGCGGCACCGACTCTATCCCGCAAGCGAGATTGCCCTGATTTACCGATCATCACGTTCTGCGTGGGGCAGCTCAGAGTTGAGTCCATTGAAGTCGATCTTTTCTACTGTGCTGCGGGCGGCGATTGTGCTGTAGGAGCGGACGCCGTCTGCTGACCGGTAGGGTTTCCTGGGATGCCGGCGAGTGTCGGGATTCGGGTCAAGGGCGTCGGTCCCCAGGGATCGTGGCCCTGATCGGACGCTGGGTCGTAAAAGAACAGCCACTGGTTATAACGGCTCTTCCGTTCGAACTCCCGAATAGTTTTCTTAGAGCTGGTGCTGGCGATTCCGACGATCAAGCCGCCGCCGAGATTATCTCCCGGTTGCGCGGAGGCCGATGACCCTGTCCCCGACCCTGGAACCACTGACGCTGATGGGCTCGACGCAAGTAGGGGCTGCCCCGTTCCTGTGTCCGCACCGGTTTGAGCTTGTTCAGGAGATGTCGCAGAATTTGGGTCCTGGCCGTTCGGCAAGCTATTTGCGCCGGGAGCGGGCTGCGCGCCCGAGGAGTTGGTGATGGATGGGATGTCCCACATGTGCAGCAAGCGGAAGTCCTTGCCCGTGATTGGATCCTTGTAGGCTTTGCGCAGGTACCGCAGGCCATTGCTGGTTACTAACTCATCCGTCGTCCTCGGATAGCGGCCTGTATGTTTCGTGAATTGGCGAATTGCGCGGCGGTACTGCATGGCGCGGTGGATCATTTCTTCTTCTCGATCGCGCCGAATCTGAAACGCAATGGTAGACGCCGCGGTCGCCGCTCCGATCGCCAGCAGTGCCATGACCAGCAGGAGGGTCAGCAGGATATACCCTTTTTCATGCCGCGATTTCAAAGTCCGTGTTGAAGATTTCATTTCCGTTCTAGAAGCTGTATTTCAACCCCAGCTGCAACGTCCTGGGGCGGTGCGAATCCACAGGGTGAAGGAAGGCGCTGCCGGTGGTGCAGTCCACATTCACCTCGGGCGTACCCAGAGACGCGCCCGGCACCGGCGTCAGGCCTCCCGCAGCGGAATAGCCTGGGCCACCATAACAACCGGCGATGTTGGAAGCGGTATTGCCAATGTTCGAATTGAAAATGCGGAATTGAGTGTGGTTGAAAACGTTGAAGGCTTCGAGGCGTAACTCAAGACCGCTGCCCTCGGTCACACGGAAGTTCTTGAGCAGCGTGAAATCGAAGTTGAGGCGGTTCGGGTTGTTCAGGAAATTACGTCCCTCGTTCCCGAACGTGAGCCCCTGAGGTGCAGCAAAGGCTCCAGGGTTATAAAGCAAGGGGCCGACGCTGCCGGTGTTTGGCAGGACGGGCACGGGCGGTCGGCCACGGGGACTGCCAATCACATCCGGGTAGGAGCCCCCTCCCGCCAGGTTCGCGACACCGGCATTGTCCGGCAACGAGATTCCGTTACTGCCGCCGCCGTTGATCACGGTGAAAGGCGTCCCCGACTGGAACGAGGTGATGCCAGAAAATTCCCAGCCATCCGTCAGGACCCGCAGCAACTGGGAGCTACTTTGCGGGGAAGCTGTCTTTGAGTCCGCTGCCTCTTTGAGGAGCGATCGCTCCAGGTAGCCGCTCAGTTTTGGGAAGGCGAAGATGTAGTTGAGGTTGAGCAGATGGCGCTGGTCGAAATCGGAACTCGCCCATCCCGCTTTGATGTTGTCGGAATTTACGAACGAGGCGTCGGAGCGATCGGAGGAGTCGTCCAGTGAGTGACTGTAGGTGTAGGAAACGCCCACGGTTACCGGACCTCGCGTGCGTCGAAGGGTGGCTTGCAAACCGTGGTAGGTGGAGTCGGCTATATTTTGCAGCGAAAGCACCCGGCCGATTCCCGGCGCAAAGACGCGAAGAGCACTTGGAGGCGGGATGTTTAGCGAATCGGTGGTGTAGCACGCCGCAGCCAGGTTTTGCCAGGCGGGTTGGTTCGGCGTAACGACTATGTTGCCGACCGTAAAGTTGCCGCGGACGTAGCCGCCACTTACAAATCCGGAGTAAGTCGCACAATCGTGAGCCGTGATGGGCTGGCCCGGGGAGTA
>DATHQJ010000406.1:0-10404 GCA_035482825.1 Binatus sp. (SeqCode)
ACGCCTTTCTAGAAAGTCAGACTGACGCCTGCGAGCCCGAAGACAACATCGTGCAGGGCCGCGACGGCAATATGTACGGGATTGGGGTGAGCTGTGGGACCGCCTCCGGCGCTGTGTATAAGATTTCGCCGGCCGGAGTGGAGAGCGTCCTTTTCAACTTTCCGTCGGGTTGGAGTAGCTGCTTCTCGGGGCTGACGATTGGCAGCGACGGAAACTTCTATGGAACCTGCTTCACGACTCCTAGCGGCAACGGCAGCATTTTCCAGTTGACGCCAGCCGGAGTGTTTACCGATAAGTATGACTTCACTGGGGTGAACGGCGACACCGAGCCCGTATTCGGGCCGATCCAGGCCTCAGATGGCAATTTCTATGGCACGACTGGATATTATCCGTTTACCTGCGGGAATGTTTACAAGCTGACCGCCGCGGGAGTGTACACCAACCTGCACACTTTTACTGGCAGCGACTGCGGACCCGCATCAAGTTTGTTCCAGGCCAGCGATGGCAATCTTTATGGCACGCTTTACACCTGCTCAATCAACGCGACCGGGCTGGGGTGCGTGTACAAGATCACTACGGCAGGCGTTTTCAAAGAAATTTACGGATTCCCGGCCACAACCGGGTACCGTCCATGCACCGGTGTGATTCAGGGAAAGAATGGAAAGCTGTATGGAGCCACGAACCAGGGAGCGGCGAATGGCTTCGGAAGTATCTACTCGCTGACCACGGCCGGGGTCTATACCGATCTGCACGATTTCAACAATGCGACCGATGCGTCCTGCGTCTACAACATCGGCCGGACGACGGTGAACCTGCTGCAAGTAACCGACGGAAGCTTCTACGGGGTTAACGCGTGCTGCGGGACTTACGACGGCAGTATCTACAAACTGACTTCCGCCAACGTGTTCTCGGCATTCATGTTCCCCTCCACCAACGCTGACGGGAACTCGCCCATCTCCACGCTGATTCAGAATACGAACGGGCTGGTGTATGGAACAACCTCCACGCAAGGCCCCAACACCTGCTCGCCCCCTTGCCAGGGAGCCTTCTTCAGCGTCAGCACCGGCGATGCGCCGTTTGTGAATCTGGAGCCCACGCAGAAGACAGCCATTGTGGGAACAAAGGTAGGCATGTTTGGGCAGGGCTTCAGTAGCGCCTCGGTGGTGAAGTTCGGAGGCGTGGCTTCCGCCACGGTTACGCTTTCGGGCACAACGTACCTAACGGCGAAGGTTCCCGCTGGTGCGCTCACGGGAGCGGTCACAGTGATCACGGGTTCGACCACACTGACCAGCCCACAGACCTTCAAAGTGAAGCCCAAGATCACCAGCTTTTCTCCGTCGAGCGGCACAACCGGAACGCTGGTGACGATCAACGGCTCAGGATTGATTCAGGCCACGACGGTGAAGTTCGGCACGGTGAAGGCGACGACGTTCACGGTGGTTTCGGACTCCGAGGTCACGGCAGATGTGCCGTCCGGACTCGCGGCTGGAACGGTGACGATCTCGATCACCACACGGGGGGGCACGGCCAATAGCCCGACAAAGTTCACCGTGAACTAGCCTCGTACCTGGATGTTGGGAAAGCCCGCCCCGCCGCGAGTCGCGGCAAGGGCGGGCACTCGCCCCGGGCACATCGGTGAGATTCACCAGCATCACGCGGAGCCGCAGTTCATTTTGAACCACGCTCCCTCCGCTGCCTGAGTGAGACTTCTATCGGTCCGTGCCGATATGACGATGCATCCAAGAACCTCGCTGCCCTAGGCGATCCTTTCCGTGGCGATGGACATGGACAGGCTGCGCGAATTCTCATGCTATAATTCTTTATTCTCAGTCGGTTAGAGCACGGAGGACAGTATCGATAAGCGTTTCATCCGCACCAACGATCGTATTCGGGCGCGTGAAATCCGCGTGATTGACGACGATGGGCAGCAGCTTGGCATCATGCCGCCTTTTGAAGCCATCAAAAAAGCCCGCGAACAGAATCTGGACCTGGTTGAGATTTCGCCCACCGCGCAGCCTCCCGTATGCCGCATCATGGACTACGGGAAGTATCTCTACCAGCAGGAAAAGAAAGAGCGCGAAGCCAAGAAGCACCAGAAAACCATCACCGTAAAAGAGGTCAAGTTCCGCATCAATGTGGACGACCACGATTACGAAACGAAAAAAAATCACGTGCTGCGTTTTCTGGATGAAGGCGACAAGGTAAAGGCAACCATCTTTTTCCGGGGTCGCGAAATGACGCGCACCGGGCTGGGCCGCCAGATTCTGGAACGGTTGATTAAAGATGTGGAGCCGCACAGCATCGTGGAATTCCGTCCCCGGCAGGAAGGCAACACGCTGCATGCGATCCTGGCTCCGAAGAAGACGGAAAAAGAACGAGAGAAAGACAAGCAACGGGAAGTGAAGCACAAGGCTGCCGCACGAAGTGCGCCCAGCCCCAGCGATCCTCCGGCGCAGGTCGCCAAGCCCGCGTCGTAGCGGGTCGGGCTTTTGCGGTCGATTCAAAATCAAGCAATTGGCACTTAGCATTTGGCATTTAGCCAGTCGAGAGATGCCGGGGCTAAACTTTGTTTTGCTAAGTGCTAATTGCTAAATGCTAAGAGCTGAGGTTCTATGCCGAAATTGAAAACGCACAAGGGCGCTGCCAAGCGCTTCAAGTTAACCGGGACGGGGAAAGTGAAGCGGGGTCGTTCGCACCTGCGTCACATTCTGACGTCGAAGAGCAAGAAACGTAAACGGAACCTGGGATCTCCGGCGCTGGTCAGCGACGGCGACAAGCGCAAAGTTAAGCGCATGATTCCGTATCAATAAAAGGGATTGAGCGATTTTGCGATTGAGTGGTTGAGCGATTGAAAGAGCGATTGAAAATCGCACAATCGCCTGATCACGCAATCGCACAATTACCTCGGGCGCGTGAAGAGGTCACGACCATTCGTCCTTACCTCCAGCCGCCAGTACTTGAAAATAAAAAAGGAGAACACCCATGCCTCGTGTAAAACGCGGAACCAAACGCCGCGCCAAGCGCAAGAAAATATTAGAGCGCGCCAGCGGATATTTCCTCACTAAGTCGAAGCTGTACCGCTCGGCGAAAGAAGCGGTAGAGCGCGGGCTGAAGTTTGCCTACTCCGGACGCAAACAGCGCAAGCGGCAGTACCGCTCGCTGTGGATCGTGCGCATCGGCGCCGCCGCCAAGCTGAATGGGATGAGCTACAACCAGTTCATCCACGGCTTGAAGCTGGCCGGCATCGAACTGGACCGCAAGATTCTGGCGGACCTGGCGGTAAAAGATCCGGCAGGATTTGCCAGTCTGACGACCCAGGCCAAGGGCGCGATCGGGGCAGCATAGCAAGCTGTCAGCTTTCAGCCGTCAGCTGTTGGGCGTGAGCCGTCACCGAAGTGGTTGTCATTCCGAGCCGCTCGCAGCCGCGCAAGGCGCGGCGAGAGTGGCGAGGAACCTCGGTTTCTGCCTGCACCGGCAAGAACCCAGGTCCCTCGCTTCGCTCGGGATGACATCTCTCACTAAAGCGTTCAGATCATAGTGGCCTACACCGTTCCCAAACTCACGGACTATTCGGCGGCGGCGCTCCAGAAGGCTGCGGGCGAATGCATCGCTGCGTGCGCGAACGAAGCCGCGGCGGTTCGCGGCGAAGCGGAGCTGAAATCGTTTCGCGATCGCTGGCTGGCGCGCAAGAACGGAATCCTCACTCAGATTAACGAAGTGTGGCTGAAGGGCGCGCCGAAGGATGGCAAGCGCGAGGCTGGAATTCGCGTGAATGAATTGAAGGCGCGCATTCAGGAACTGGTCGAGGGCGCGCATGTGGCGAGCGACGATGGGTCACGTGCCGCCGAGTCCATCGACATCACTCTCCCCGGCGTGCGCCGTCCCATTGGCGCCGAGCATCCCATCATGCGCACCTGGCGCGAGATCGTTGGCGTGTTTCAGAGGCTGGGGTATTCCGTCGCCGAAGGGCCGGTGGTCGAGACGGACTACTACAACTTCGAGGCGCTGAATTTTCCCCCGAACCATCCGGCGCGGGACACGCAGGACACGCTGTTCATCGCGGGCCAGCAGTCGAAACCGCAGCGCGAGCGCCTGCTGCTGCGCACCCATACGTCTCCCGTGCAGATTCGCACCATGGAGAAGATGCGCCCCCCGCTTCGCATCGTGATTCCCGGCACGGTCCATCGCAACGATCCTCCGGACGCGAGTCATTCGCCGATGTTCAATCAGATCGAAGGGCTGGCGGTCGACACCAACATCACTTTCGGAGATTTGAAGGGCACGCTCGATCACGCCATGAAAGCGCTGTTCGGTTCGTCGGTGAAAACCCATTTCCGGCCGTCGTTCTTTCCGTTCACCGAGCCAAGCGCGGAGTTGTATGTCACGTGCTTCATCTGCGGCGGAAGCGGGAAGCGTGGCGCGGACGCGTGCCGTCCATGCAAGCAGACGGGATGGATTGAAGTGCTGGGCTGCGGCATGGTCGATCCGAATGTGTTTGAGTTCGTCAAAGACAACGGCTACGACCCGAAGAAAGTTTCCGGCTTCGCCTTCGGCATGGGCGTAGACCGGCTCGCTCTGCTGAAGTATGGGGTGGATGATTTGCAGTATTTCTTTCAGGGGGACGTCAGGTTTTTGCAGCAATTCGGATAGGAATTGTCATCCTGAGCGGAGCCAGAGCTTCACGAAAGTGAAGCTCTGGCGTAGTCGAAGGATCCCTTTGAGCCGGCACGACAAACGGACTCTTCAAGGCGTTCTCTCATCCGCTGTGGAGAGAACTCCTCGCAAGGCCACCGATCAGGTGAGATGAAACGGATCCTTCGACTGCGGTTTGCTTCACTCGCGTGAAGCAAATCCTCGCTGAGGATGACAGAGCTTGGGACATGAAACTTTCTCCACAATGGATTCGCGACTTCGTTGACCTCACCGTCGATGACCGCCGTTTGGCTGAGGACTTGACCAATGTTGGGATTTCGGTCGAGGGGATCAGCGGCGCCGGCGCCGATACCGTGTTCGAGATGGAGATTGGGACGAATCGCCCGGATGCGATGAATCATTACGGCGTCGCGCGGGAGGCGGCGGCGGTTTATGAGTTGCCGCTGAAGCCGCTGTCAGCGTCAGCGGCTAAAGCCGCGGCTCTTTCCAGCGCGGCTGACGCGGCCCTGAAGGGCAGCTCTTCCACGGCGCATGACGCGCCCTTTCCGATCACAGTTGAGGAGCCTGCGCTTTGTCCGCGATTTTCTGCGCGTGTGATTCGCGGAACTCGAATCAAACCTTCTTCTGACAAGATTGCTCACCGCCTACAACTGCTGGATCAGCGGCCCATCTCGAACGCTGTCGATGCGACCAATTATGTTTTGTGGGAGCTGGGCAAGCCCACGCATGTGTTCGACATGGACCTGCTCGAAGGCGGAAAGATCGTTGTGCGCAAGGCGCGCGCGGGCGAGACGCTGAAGACGCTCGACGGCGTCGAGCGCAAGCTGACTAGCGAAGACCTCGTGGTGTGCGACGCGAAAAAGCCCGTGGGTCTCGCCGGAGTCATGGGCGGGTACGACACCATGATTACCGAGAAGACGCGGAACATCGTGATCGAATCGGCCTGGTGGGATCCGGGGATTGTGCGCAAGATGTCGCGGCGGCATGGGCTGCATACCGATGCATCGCACCGTTTCGAACGCGGTGCGGATTTCGAATCGACCGTGCCATCGTGCGATCTGGTGGCGCAAATGATTTTGGAATCGGGCGCCGGCGAATTGATCGGCGACGTGGTTGACGTGATGTCGAGAGCGATCGACACTGCTCCGGTTGTGTTGCGCATGAGCGAAGTCCGGCGCATCCTGGGCGGCAGCCTCGACTCAGGGCTGGTCTTCCAGTTGCTCAAGAGGTTGGGTTTTACGCTCGTCCCTGACGGACAGGAAGACGCGCAGTTCCGCGTGCACATTCCGAGCTGGCGTTTAGATGTGGAGCGCGAGATCGACGTGATCGAAGAAATCGCGCGGCTGCACGGCTACGACAAGTTTGAAAATACTCTGCCGGCTTATAGCGGCGCGGTGGCCGAACTGCCGCACGTGGCTCTGGATGCGGCTTTTCGCGGGCGGGCGCTCGCTCTGGGATATAACGAGGCGCTGTCGTTGACTTTTATTTCGCACGCGGATGCGGAGAAGTTTTCTGCTGGGACGAAGGTGCTGGAGTTGGAGAATCCGCTGAGCGAGGAAGCATCGGTGATGCGCACTTCGCTGGCGCCGGGGATGCTCGACATGCTGGCGCGGAATCTGAATCGCGATGTGGCGGAGGCGCGGCTGTTCGAGATGGGCAGTGTGTATGAGTTCTCAAACGAAACGCCCATTGAACCGCGACGCGCTTGCCTAGGCGCGACGGCGGCAGCGGTGCGGAGTGCGTTGCCAGTCGGCCAGGCGCTTGATGTCAGCAAGGGCGAGCATGCTCTAGCGGCGGAAACATTTCGCGGATTCAAAGGCGATGTGGAGAATCTGCTGGCGGCGTTTGCCGGGGAAGTAAGTTACGACCGCGAGACAGCGGAATATTTTCATCCCGGACGGTCAGCACGAGCGCTGGTGAAGGGCGCGCTGGTGGCGCAGTTTGGGCAGATTCATCCGGAAGTGGCTGCGGCGCGCAAGCTGCGGCAGGATGTTTTTCTGGCGGAGTTTGATCTGGAGCAGTTGTACAAGCTTGGGTTGCGGATGGTGAAGTTTTTGCCGCTGGGAAAATATCCCGCGGTCGAACGGGATTTCTCTTTCGTGTTTGCGGACCAGGTTTCGTTTGAGCAGATGCGCAACAGCGTCGCGGGTTCGAGCTTTGCCGAGTTGCGGGAGTTTCGTCCGGTGGAGATTTTCCGCGGAGCGTCGATTGCGGCGGGCAAATATTCCGTATTGTTGCGAGTTCGGTTTCAGTCGGCAGAACGGACGCTGCGCGAGGATGAAGTGGCGCAGTGGTCGGGGAAGATTGTGGCTGCACTCGCTGGACTGGGTGGCGTGCAGCGCGTGTAAATCCCCACTTCTCGCAAAGGATGCGAGAAATGGGGCACCCCACTTTTATTTCTTGCTTCTATTTCTCACTCTCGCTTTTCCGATCAGGAAATTCCATCAGGATCGACGGGTCCAGTTCTTTCAACGAGCGCAATCCGCTCAGGCCCATCGTCAAGTCAAAATCCGCCAGGAAATTCTGCACTACATCCCGCACGCCTTGCTCGCCGCCGACGGCAAGACCCCACACATAAAGTCGGCCGAGCAGCACGGCACGCGCGCCCAGGGCCAGAGCTTTGATGGCGTCGGAGCCGTAGCGAATGCCGCTATCGAATAGGATGGGAATCTTGTTTTCGATGGCGGCGACGATGGCGGGGAGCGCGTCGAGTGCGGCAATGGCTCCGTCGACCTGGCGCCCGCCGTGGTTGGAGACGATGATGGCGTCGGCGCCGTTGTCGAGGGCGAGGCGGGCGTCGTCGGGATGCAGAATGCCTTTCAGCAAAATCGGCAAACGAGTCTGCTCGCGAAGCCACGCCAGATCGGTCCAGGTGAGAGCCGTGTTCGAAAACAGCGATGCCCACAGGCGAATGGCCGCAGCGGGATCGGCCAGCGGGGGTTGCGGAAGACGTGAGCAGAAAATGGGATCGGTAAAGTAGTTTGCAAGTCCGTGGCCGAGGAGAAACGGAAGGTGAGGATGGCGCAGGTCGCGCTCGCGCCATCCCAGCATGCCGGTGTCGAGGGTGACGACGACCGCGGAGTAGCCGGATTGTTCGGCGCGCTGCAGGAAACTGGTGGTGAGTTCGTGATCCTTGCCCCAATAAAGTTGGAACCAGCGCGGAGCGGGCCCCATGGCCTGAGCGACTTCTTCCATCGGCCGCGAAGACACCGTACTGAGCACGAACGGAACTCCCAGCGATGCCGCGGCGCGACCAGCGGCAACATCGGCTTCGGGATGAATGATGCCCTGGACGCCGATGGGGCCGAGCAGAACCGGCGCGGGCAGCGTGTGGCCGAGGAGTTCGACGGTGAGGTCGCGCTGGGAAACATCGCGCAACATCCGGGGGACGATGCGCCAGCGGTCAAACGCCGCGAGATTGGCCTGCTCGGTGCGCTCACCGGAGGCGCTTCCGGCAACGTAATCGTAGGCCGGAGCCGAGAGAACTTCGGACGCCTTTTTTTCGAGCTCGGCGAGTGGAATCGGCACGGATAGTTTTTTCCCGGCCAGGCCGAGCTGGTAGATTTCGAATTGGCGCCGCATGCCGAGGTTGGTTGCGACATTGGAGACGGAGTTGGGGGAATCGGGCATGGGGGCTTCCTCGGTGAGCGGGCTTTCGCGCGGGGATCATTCTATATTGGGGCGGCCACGAATGACGGGAGCTTTCCGATTGCGTCGGAAAAGCTTTTACCACAGAGGGACACTTAGGAATACACAGAGGAAAAAAACAAGGGCTTCATTCATTAAGCGCGCTCTTACTTTGGTTTCACGTTTTCGGGTTTCCTGCCGATGTAGAGAACGTGGGAAACAACTCTGCTGGACCAGCTGCTGCGCCTGCCCGGGTGCTGGATGTGACGCCGCTGCGCTATGTGGCGCGGCAACCCATCGTTGACCGGGAAGAGAAAGTATTCGGCTACGAACTACTGTTTCGCGACGGGCTGGCGAATGCCTTCAGCGGCGACACCGATGAAGCTACACGAGCGACGCTGGATCGTTCGCTGCTGAGGGGGCTGGATATTTTGTGCGACGGGCGGCGGGCCTTTGTGAACTGCACGCGGGATACGCTGATCAAAGGACTGGTCACGCTTCTGCCCTCGACCATCACAGTCGTGGAGATTCTGGAAACGGTTCCGGCGGATCCGGATGTGGTGGCGGCCTGCCGGAGCCTGAAAGACGCCGGGTACATGATCGCGCTCGACGATTATGTGGCCAACGACCGGCGCGCGGCCCTGGCGGAGATCGCCGACATTATCAAAGTCGAGATGCAGTTGACCACGGAAGAGGAACGCCGGGCGATGATCAAGCAGTTGGGAGGGCGCTCCCGCATGCTGGCCGAGAAAATCGAAACGCAAGCCGAGTTTGTTCGGGCGCGCGATCAGGGGTTCGTATATTTCCAGGGCTATTTTTTCCGCCGTCCGGAGATGATGAACACGCGCGACCTGCCAGCGAACCGGATGAATTATCTCCGCATGCTGCAGGAAGTGTCGCGGCCGGAATTGAATCTGGCAGGGCTGGAGCGGCTGATCAAGGCGGAGGCGTCGGTGTGCTACCGCCTGCTGCGCTATCTGAATTCGGCGATGTTCGGCTTCCAGAGCGAAATCCATTCGGTGCGGCATGCCCTCTCGATTCTGGGCGAGCGCGACGTCCGGCGCTGGGTGCGGCTGGTAGCGGCGGTGGGCGCGGGGCAGGACAAGCCCAGCGATCTGGTGCTGTCGGCGCTGGTGCGCGGTCGGTTCGGCGAGCTGCTGGCGCCGCGAGTGCCGCATGGAGAATCGGATTTATTTCTGCTGGGCCTGTTGTCGCTGATCGATGCCATGCTGGAAATGCCGATGGAGGACGTGCTGGAGAGGATTCCCCTGGATCAGGCGACCAAGGCCGTGCTGCTGGGCCAGCCGAGTATGCTGCGTCCGGTGTTCCAGTTGATGCTGGCACATGAAAGCGGAGAGTGGGAAGCGGCGAGGGAAGTGGGTGCCGGCATGCATCTGAATCCGGAGGAAGTTGGCTTACTCTACTGGCAGGCGCAGCAATGGGCCCGGGAAGTCTCGACCGGAGAGTAAGGCCGGCTTCCGGCCAAGGCATTTGCGGTTCAGATTTGGACGGCCGTCCGCCGTTCATGTCCTCCTGTGCAAAAAGGGATTGGAGTAGGCCTTGCGCGGTTGGGCCAGGACGAGTACGATAAAGATGTTCTCATTGAGTAGGCCTCGTTCCCGCGCAGGCCTTCCGCGCCAGCCGATCCGAGGCGGCGCCTTACGGATCCGATAAACGGAAAATCGATTCGAAGTTAAAAGAGTAAAATTTTTCATTCGCGCATAGCGGTTTGTTTTGAGAGTTGGGGTTCGTTCCATCTTGTGTCCAGTCGCTACCCGCAACGGCGGAGATCCGATTCTGTGTAACAGGCGGAGCCTTGCCCGGAACCTTGTCCGGAACTTGGTTCGGAGCCTTCTCCGAAACACCGGGATGGGCGCGACTGGCGGAACATTTGAAATCTGTAAAATTCAGCAACACAATGTCTGAAAGTTTGCGAGGACTATGAACGCTGGACCAGGAAGACCCTCCGGTGGTGGTGGTGGCAGCAGCAATGGTGGGGGAGGACGACGCAGGCGGCGCGGCCGCCGTCCACACAATCAGCGCGGACAGAAGCCGGGGCAGGGCCCGGGCCTGAGCCGCGAGAACAAAGACGGCATCTACACCGCGCCCATGGACCACAGCTAT
>DATHQJ010000407.1:0-9318 GCA_035482825.1 Binatus sp. (SeqCode)
TGGCGATGTTCTCTAGCAGCTTACGATGGCCTCTGCGGAAAATGGAGCGCCAAAGGCAGTGCTTCGAGTTAGCTGGCCTAGTGGTTTTTGTCTCAATTGCTGTCCTTCCAATTTGGCAACACGATGCTGGAAAACTTGCTCTGTGGAAGGTATTGAACGCTGGCGGTCTCGGCCTAACCTTTATTGCGATGGGCTTATACGATCACATCGTCTTGGTTCGCGCGCTCCCGAGAAGACTTGCGGAGGGCGACGATGAATGATCAGCACAAAATAGTTCCCTCACCCAATCGGCTGATACACGAGCCCGCGCGGCTGGCGATCCTGACGGTTCTCTCTTCGTGCGCATCCGCCGATTTTGTCTTTCTCCAGAAAGTTACGCGGCTGAGCAAAGGAAACCTGTCGGTACAACTGACTAACCTGGAGCAAGCAGGACTGGTAATCATTCACAAAGAAATTTTTGACAAGAAGACACGGACGACCGTTAGTCTCTCGAAACGCGGAATTTCTGAGATCGACGCATACTGGAAGATCATGGACGAGATTCGCGCTCACATGGCTCAAGAGAAGAAGCACCGCGCTCCTGGGCGAAGTGTGGCTCGCCCCGGGTTGTCACCGGAACTCGCAACCTGATACTACTTTTCCACATCCTCGCCCACCTTGCGATACTTCCCTCGGAAGAACAGCAGCGGTTCGCCCTCGCGCAGCACGACGTCCTCGACCTGGGCAATGAAGATCGTATGGTCGCCGGCCACTTGTGAGGAGTGCAGGCGGCACTCCAGGTAGGCCAGCGTCCCCTGCAGCATCGGAGTGCCGTGCTTGGTGCGGTCAAAGCGGGCCCCGGCTGCGGCCTCGGCATGATCGTGATCGCGCTCCGGGCGGGCGTAGTATTCCGAGATCGCCCGCTGATCCTCGCGAAGCACGTTGATCCCGAATCGTTTCCTTGCGTGCAGGTGCGCGTGGGTGCGCGTGTTGTGATCGACGCAAACCAGCACCAGCGGCGGATCGAGCGAGACCGAGGCGAAAGCGTTGGCAGTCATACCATGGACTCCGCCACGGACTTCGCCATTCCCCTCGCCCTCGAGGTCGACGGTGATGATCGTCACCCCAGTGGCGAATTGCCCCATCGCTCTGCGAAACTCGGGAGAATTCAGACTCATAAGTGATGTAGCGGCGGACGCAATCATCCGCCCTGCGAACGAAGCGAGGGCCCGGCAAACCCAGATGCCGCGGCACCGAACCCCGGACGAAATGCGTCCGGGGCTACATGTAACCGCCTACATTACCACGCCGCGCCGTTGTATCATTCGATTGAACGTGGCTGTCACCGCAATCCCGTCCGCAACCGGCATCTCGCGCGAGGCTGGGCTGCGCCTGATTCGCTGCCCCGACGACGAACTCCCGGAACTGCTGGCGGCGTCGCGCGCGGCCAAGGAGCGATTCAAGCCTGGCGTCATTACCTATTCGCGCAAGGTGTTTCTGCCGCTGACCAATCTTTGCCGCGATTACTGCGGCTACTGCACCTTCCGCCGCGATCCCGGCGATCCTGGCGCGCATACCATGCCCCCGGATGAAGTGCTGTCGGTCGCCCGCGCCGGCGAAAAACTCGGCTGCACCGAGGCCCTGTTTAGTTTAGGCGACAAGCCCGAACTACTTTTCCCAGAGATGCGCGAGACCCTGCGCCATCTCGGATACAAGTCCACATTGCATTATCTCGAAGCCATGTGCGAACTGGTACTGCGCGAGACCAACCTTCTGCCGCATCCCAACCCTGGCCTGCTGAGCGCGGAATGGATCGCGCGTCTGGCCGCCGTCTCTCCCAGCATGGGCCTGATGCTCGAAACTACAAACGCCGCGCTGCTCGCCCCCGGCGCGGCGCATGACAACGCTCCCGACAAAGTCCCGGCGAAGCGGCTGCGCACGATCGCTGAGGCCGGCAAGCAGAATGTTCCCTTCACCACCGGATTGCTCATCGGAATTGGCGAGTCGCCCGAAGATCGCGTCGACACCCTGCTTGCGATCCGCGATTTGCATGAGCGCTACGGACACATCCAGGAAGTGATCGTGCAAAACTTCCGCGTGAAGCCAGCCATCCCCATGGCGCACTGGCCTGAGCCTACGCGCGGCGAGATGCTGCGCGCCGTGGCGGTAGCTCGCTTGTTACTCCCCGGCGTCAATATTCAGGCCCCGCCGAATCTTTCCGCACCTTACTATGACTACGAGGACTTAGTGGACGCCGGCATCAACGATTGGGGAGGAATTTCACCACTGACGCCTGACTTCATCAATCCGGAAAAGCCCTGGCCGCATCTCGACCAACTGCGGCTGCGCACTGAAAGTAAAGGATTCGCTTTGCGCCAGCGCCTGCCTGTCTATCCAGAATTCATTCCTGCCTTGGCAGAAAAGCCGGGCCTGCTGTCACAAAAATTGCGGGCCGCCACGGATGAACTTGGTTTCGCAAAAGTCAAAGAGGGCCGCATGATGGAGCCGACGCGATGATTTGCGTGCTCAGCGGCGGCACGGGCGGGGCAAAGTTCGTCGACGGCCTGCGCCAAGTGATGCCGGCGGAAGACATCACACTCGTCGTCAACACGGGCGACGATCTGCTGTGGTGGGGCCTCTACGTTTCGCCCGACATCGACTCGATCACTTACGTGCTTTCCGGCATGTTGAGCCGGGAGCGCGGATGGGGCGTGAAAGGCGACACTTTCCTCTGTCTGCAGGCCATGGGACAACTGGGAGAGCCCACCTGGTTCCATACCGGCGACCGCGATCTGGCCATGCACCTGCTGCGTTCGCGCCTGCTGGCCGAAGGCAAAACGCTCTCTGATGCCACGACGGTCATCTCGGAAAAACTTGGCGTGAAAGCGCGCATTCTTCCCATGAGCGACTCGCGCGTGGAGACCCGCATCGACACGCCCGCGGGCGAGTTGAGCTTTGAAGAATATTTCGTGCAGCGCTGGTATCAGGATCCGGTGAATTCCGTGCGCTACGCCGGAGCCTCTGACGCGGAACCTGCGCCCGGAGTGATCGAGGCCATCGTCTCCGCCGACGCGATTGTGATCGCCCCGAGTAATCCCATCACCAGCATCGGTCCGATTCTGGCCGTGCCCGGCATTCGCGAAGCGCTGCTGCGGGCCCGCGGAAAAATCGCCGCCATCAGCCCCATCGTGGGCAACGCGCCGGTCGCGGGTCCGGCGGGAATTCTGATGTCTGCCCAGGGATTCCCGTGCTCGATCGCCGGCGTGGCCCAGGCGTACGAGGATTTTATCGACGTCCTGGTCTGCGACACGCGGGACGCGCGCGCCGCTGAGGCGCTTCGCAAGAACGGGGTGCGCGTGCAGTGCACCCAAACCATCATGCGCAGCGCGGAGGATAAAGCCGCCCTTGCGCGCGAAGTGCTCTCGCTGGTGGCGACCCTGCCCCGGGCCAGCGAAGAACCTCAGCACCACGGCATTGCCTCTAGACCTTTGGACCGCCAGCCGTGATTCTCGTTCCGGTAAAGAACCTGGCGGCGGCAAAGCAACGTCTGGCCGCAGTTCTCGACCAACCGTCCCGCACCGCGCTGGCGCAGGCCATGCTGCACGACGTGCTCACCGCGCTGCGTAACTGGAGGACGCGGCCCCAGGTTGTGGTGGTGACCAGCGATCCCTACGCGGTGAGTCTAGCCGTCGAATATGAATTCGAAGTCATCCCTGACCCCGAGAATCCTGGAGAAACCGGCGCCATCGAGATGGCGACGCGTTTATGCGTCGAACGCGGCGCTGACAGCACGCTAGTGATGCCGGCCGACATTCCTCTGATTCAAGCGTGGGAGCTCGAAGAAATTTTAAAGAATGCGCCGGCTGAAGGCAGCGTCCTCGTGCCCGCCGGCGACGGACGCGGCACCAACGCCGCCTTCCGGCGTCCGGCAAACTTGTTTCCGCTCCGCTTCGGCAACGACAGTTTCAAACCCCATCATGCGACCGCGCAAGCTACGGGAAAGCCGTGCGTCGTTCTGAACCTGCCGGGAATTGCCGTGGACGTCGACAATCCCTCCGACCTGCAGCAACTTATATTGCTCCCCGGCGAAACCCGCTCGCAGGGCCTGGCCCGCGAATATGCCCGCACAGGAACGATGATGGATATCATTGGTGGATGAGCAAGTTGAGAGGGCGAATCGGATCAGCCGCGAAGCGGCGCAAGAATGCAGCCCACGGCGCAAGCCGTGGGGCAGCCACCCAGGATCAACCAGCCCCGAAGGGGCGCAAGAACCCGTCCCATGCATCACCCACCGAACTCCACCTAATCCCCATTTCTCTCGCCGACGAAATTTTCCCCGGCGATTCCATCGCTGACAAACTGCTCGACTCCGTCCGCTTCGAGTCCGGCGACATCCTTGTCGTAAAACACAAAATCGTTTCCAAGGCCGAAGGCCGGTTGATCGATTTGGCCACCGTCCAACCCTCTGCCGAATCCGTCGCGTGGGCGAAACAATATACTCTCGACGCACGCGTGATCGAACTCGCCCTGCGCGAGAGCCGTGCGGTCATCCGCCGCAAAAATGGCGTGCTGATAACTGAAACCCATCACGGGTTCCTGTGCGCCAACAGCGGCGTCGATGTCTCCAACGTCGACGGAGGCGATCACGCACTGCTGCTGCCTGAAGAGCCCGATCGCTCCGCCGCGAACCTTCGTCGCGCGATCAAACGCCGCACAGGCCTCGCAATCCCCGTCATCATCACGGACAGTTTCGGCCGCCCCTGGCGCGAAGGCCTGACGGAGTTCGCTATCGGCATCGCCGGAATGAAACCGCTGCGCGACGATCGCGGACGCCGCGATTCGCACGGCTATCGATTGAAAGCCAGCGTTGAGGCCATCGCCGACGAACTGGCTTGCGCCGCTGGCCTGGTCTGCGGCAAACTCAACCGCGCTCCCGCCTGCATCGTCCGCGGATTTCGCTATGATCCGGGAGCAGGTGGAGTGAAAGATTTGCTCCGCCCTGCATCCGGCGATCTATTCCGGTAGACTGTTTCGGTGGTTGTTGTCTTTGGGTGGCGCAGCGCTTTCAGCGCTGCGAAAGGAACGCTCCATTAAGAGACGGGCTTCAGCCCCTGAAGTCGGAGAAACCATGCTCAGCGAACTTGCTCCTTCGAAACTGGAATCCTTTCCTTCGCTCGAATGGTCTGACATCGCCCCGCGCCTGACTCCCGCGTTTCGCGCTTCGCTGGAAAAAGTCCTCGAAACGCAAAATGGCGCTGACTTGTCTCTGGAAGAGTCCTACGCTCTGGCCAACTCCGAAGGTGACGATCTGCTCGGCGTGCTGGTGGCCGCGAACATGCTACGCGCCGAACTCACAGGCAATCTGGTCACTTACGTGGTGAACCGCAATATCAATTTCACCAACATCTGTTTTGTGGGATGTAAATTCTGCGCTTTCAGCCGCGGCCCGCGCGACTCCGACACCTACTTCCTCACGCTCGAGCAGATGGCGCAGAAGGTGGTCGAAGCCTGGCAACTCGGCGCCACCGAAGTCTGCATCCAGGGCGGATTGCCGCGTGGTCTTCCGAAGTTCCATTACCGCGACATTCTCCGGGCGATTAAGAGCGCTGTGCCGCGCATGCACATTCATGCCTTCTCGCCGATGGAAATTGTTTACGGCGTCGAGCTCACCGGCATGCCGCTGGCTGACTATCTTTCGATGCTACGCGACAATGGCCTGGGGACGCTGCCCGGCACCGCCGCGGAAATTCTTGACGACGAGATTCGCCACATTCTTTCGGCCAACAAACTTTCGACCGCGCAGTGGGTTGAGGTGATTCGCACCGCGCACCGCTGCGGCATCCGCACGACTTCAACTCTTATGTACGGACACGCGGAAACTCCTGCCCACTGGGTCCGCCAGATGCGCCTGCTGCGTGAGATTCAATCCGAGACCGGAGGCTTCACCGAATTCGTCCCGCTCGGCTTCATCCATCAGAATACTTTGCTCTTCCATCAGGGACTGGCGCGCAGCGGGCCCACGCTCGCCGAGCATCTCAAAGTTCATGCGCTGGCCCGCCTGCTTCTGGCGGGGTCCATCAACAATATTCAAGTTTCGTGGGTGAAGCTGAACCGCCGTCTCTCGCAGCTCTGCCTGCACGCCGGGGCCAACGACTATGGCGGCACGTTGATGGAAGAAAATATTTCGCGCGAGGCCGGAGCCACCGCGGGGCAGTACACCAGTCCGGAAGATTTTCAATCTATGATCCTCGAGATGGGGCGCATCCCGGCAGAACGCAACACGACTTACTCGCGCATCCATATCAAGCTTCCAATGAACGCGGAAGAGTGCGCCGCCGAAGAATTCCTTGAGGCCGAGTTCGCATGAGCGCCAGTCCCGCGGTCACCCGCCCCATCGCGGTCATCGGAGGCACCGGCCCCGCCGGCATGGGACTTGCGCTGCGCTGGGCGCGCGCCGGAGAAACCGTCATCATCGGCTCCCGCAACGAAGAGCGCGCGCAGCAAACCGCTGCGGCGATTCAACGAAAAGCCGGCCCTGAGGCGAATGTATCGGGCATGGAGAACGCCGCCGCCTGCGCCGCCGCCGACATCCTGATGCTGACCGTCCCTTTTGAAGCGCAAGCTACGCTGATCAAGCAGCTCAAACCGGCGATGACCGACGGCAGCATCCTGATCGACGCCACCGTTCCGCTCGCGGCCAGCGTGGGCGGCCGCCCCTCGCGCACGCTCGGGGTCTGGCAAGGGTCCGCCGCTCAGCAGGCCGCTGAACTTGTGCCGAAAGGAGTGAGCCTGGTCGCGGCGTTCCACAACGTTTCCGCCGACGAGCTCAACGGAGACGCGCCACTCGATTGCGACGTCATCGTCTGCAGCAACGATGCCGACGCCTCGCAACTCACTCGAGAACTGGCGGCCAAGATTCCCGGCGTCCGCGCGATCGACGGTGGACCGCTGCAAAACGCCCGTATCGTCGAGCAGATTACCGCGTTGCTCATCGGCATGAACATCCGCTTCAAAGGCCACGCCGGAATCCGCATCACCGGCCTCCCGCCCACCGCCTACCGCTAATCCCGAAGGAGTTCCCCCGTTTGAGTCAGAACAATCAGCTCGACGCTGCCTGGCAATATCACACCGGCACCAAACATTCTCCACTCAGCGTGCGCATGAATCCGCATTTTCTGGACTGGGAAAACAAGCCGCTGTTGTTCAAGATTTATCCCACGCTGGAAGTGATGCGACTGCCTAGAGATTTTCGGGAGACGGGGCGCGCCGCACTCGACGCCATAGCGAGCCCCGGGGTCCAAGCGCCAACCGAGGCCGTTCCGAATCTTGATACGTTGGCGCAGCTCTTGTTCTTCTCCGCAGGGGTGGTGCGGAGTAAGAAACACGAGCAAGGGGAAACTTTTTTCCGCGCCGCGGCGTGTACCGGCGCGCTATACGAAGTCGAACTCTACGTTGTGTGCACCGATCTTCCGAGTGAAGCTGTTCCCGGGGCGAGTTCCTCTGGACTCGCGGCTGGCGTCTACCATTTCGGCGTTGCCGAGTTTGGCCTGCGCCAGTTGCGGGCCGGCGACTTCCGCCAAACGTTGGTCGAAGCCACGGGCGGCGACCCAGCCATCGCTCACGCTCCTGTCACGATTATCTGCACCGGCACCTACTGGCGCAACGCCTGGAAATATCGCTCCCGCACCTATCGCCACTTCGGGTGGGACAACGGCACCATCCTCGCGAATCTGGTGGCGATGTCGGAAGCCTCGAAGCTGGCTGCCAGGATCGTGACTGGGTTCGTCGACTCTCAGATCAACGAGTTGCTCAGCCTCGATACGAAACGCGAAGTGGCATTCTCTCTGGTTTCGATTGGGCGCAAGGAATCGACTCCGTCCAGCCCGCCGAAAATTTCTACCCTCACCCTTCCGATCGTTCCTTACTCGAAGGAAGAGGTTGACTATCCTGCGATGCGCAAGATGCACGCGGCCTCTTCGCTGGATTCCGCAGCCGAGGTCACCGCCCTGCGCGGCAAGACGCCAGCGCACGACTCGGCGCCCCCCAAAGGGACAGCCACGCCGCTGTCGCTGTCTCTGCCCACCGATCCCATTCCCGCCGACACCATCGAGAAAGTGATCTCGCGCCGCGGCTCCACGCGCCAGTTCTCGCGCGAGTCGATCACACTCGCTCAGCTCTCTCTCATGCTGGATCGCGCGACCCGCGGGATTCCCGCCGACTTTCTCGATCCGTTCGGAAGTCACCTCAACGATCTCTACCTGATTGTCAACAGCGTGGATGGCCTGGCCGCCGGCGCCTACGTCTATCACTGGGAGGGGAAGGTTCTCGAGCTACTGAAGCCCGGAGACTTCCGCGACAAGGCCGGCTTCCTGGGACTTGACCAGCAAATCCCGGCCGACGCCGCTGTCGACGTGTTCTTCCTCGCCGACTTGAAGAAGATTCTGGAGCGTTATGGCAATCGCGGATATCGCGCGGCGCAACTGGAAGCCGGTATCCTTGGAGGCAAACTCTACCTCGCCGCCTATGCCCAGCGCCTCGGCGCCAGCGGGCTGACGTTCTATGACGATGAGGTGGTCAACTTTTTCTCGCCGCACGCCCGTGGCAAGAGCACAATCTTCCTGGTCGCTCTCGGCCGCAGCGCGCTTCGCAAGTAGCGTATGGCAAGATGCCATATTGAAGCGTTACCCGCCGCTCACCTCAACGGAATCATCATTTCCCGCGGAGGCTCGAAGTGCTATGCTTCGGGTCATGAATAACGACAACCGCTCAATCAGCGATGTCGGTGGCACCTCCGGTGGGCTGGGCATGTTTCTTCTCGGCTTTGCCATGGCCTGTATCGGCGGCTTTCTGATTACTCATCAGGTAAGCATCGTTGGCTCGTACTGGAGTTTTTGGGGCGGCAGCAGCTTCGGCATCACACTTCTGCCGATGTTATTCGGCATCGGGATTCTTTTCTGGAATGGCAAGAGCACGATTGGATGGCTGCTGACCGTTGCCGGGGCGCTGTTCATTTTTGCCGGCATCATCGCCAACCTGCATATCTACTTTCAGCCAACCAGCCTTTTCAACACAATGGTGATGCTGATCTTGTTGGTAGGCGGCCTTGTGTTGATCGCGCGATCGCTGCGGCCACACCGTTCAAAGCCTGCGGAATAACCAACCTGAGGAAGCTACATTCAACTGGCTCCTGCAAAATCACTTTGCGAAGTGCAATATTTCTCACCTCGCGCACAATTGACATCACTCTCACCGCGACATAGCATCCTGTTGTCGGAGTCCAATAGAAATCCGCGACCGGAGCGATTTGAAGGCGGTTTGGGCACTATTGTTAGAGCAGGC
>DATHQJ010000408.1:0-7601 GCA_035482825.1 Binatus sp. (SeqCode)
GGTTCCCGATGCCGGTCCCGACGACGTAAACCGCGCCGTCGCCGCCGCCAAAGCTGCATTTGAAGATGGTCCGTGGGCGACCACGACCGCGCAGGAACGCGGCCGCGTGCTGTTCCGGCTCGCGGAAAAAATTCGCGCCAACCTCGCCGCGCTCGCGGAACTCGAATGCCGGAACACTGGCAAGCCCATCGTCGAAGCTGAGTTTGACATTAACGATGCCGCCACCTGCTTCGAATACTACGGCGGCCTGGCCACTAAAGTGGTCGGCTATGTGAATCCCGTGCCCGACAACGCCATGAGCCTCACGCTCAAGGAGCCGGTCGGAATCGCCGGGCAAATCATCCCCTGGAATTACCCGCTGCTCATGGCGGCGTGGAAACTGGCGCCAGCGCTCGCCGCCGGCTGCACCTGCATACTCAAACCCGCCGAGCAAACGCCGCTGACCGCGCTGGAATTTGCCAGGCACTTTGCGGATTGCGGCCTGCCTGCAGGAGTGGTCAATGTCATCACCGGTTTCGGCGAATCCTGCGGCGCCCCGCTGGTGCAGCACCCGGATGTAAACAAGATTGCCTTCACCGGCAGTGCAGCGGTGGGCAAGATCATCGTGAAACAGGCTGCGGACACCGTGAAACGTGTCACGCTCGAACTGGGTGGCAAGTCACCAAACATTTTCTTCGCCGACGCCGATTTTGAGGCTGCCATCGATGGTGCGCTGTTCGGCGTCTTCATTAATCAGGGAGAAGTTTGCTCCGCCGGAAGCCGCATCCTGGTGCAGAAATCGATTTACAAGAAATTTGTCGAAGCCATGAGTGAGAAGGCGAAAAAGATCAAGCTCGGTCCACCACTCGAACGCGAGACTAAAATGGGACCGCTGGTCAGCAAAGAGCAATACGACCGGGTCAACTCCTACATTGAGATTGGCAGGAAGGAAGCCAAGCTTACCTCCGGCGGCGGGCGCCCGGAAAAATTTGCCAGGGGCTACTACGTTCAGCCCACAATTTTCAGCGACGTGACTAACTCCGCCCGGATCGCGAGGGAAGAGATTTTCGGTCCTGTCGCGGCGGTGATTCCGTTTGAAGACGAGAAAGATGCGCTCAAGATCGCCAACGATTCGCCATACGGCTTAGCCGCTGCCGTGTGGACGAGGGATATTTTTAGAGCCCTGCGCGCCGTGAAGGCGCTGCGCGCCGGCATCGTATGGGTGAACCACATGCAGCCCACTTACGTGGAAGCACCGTGGGGAGGCTACAAGCAGTCCGGTTTCGGCCGCGAACTTGGGCCCTGGGGCATCGAAGAATATCTCGAGACCAAGCAGGTGTATATCAACTTGAACGAAGCACCGATTGGCTGGTATTGAAAAGCAATGGCGAGTGGCTAGGGAGCGGCCAGTAAAGCCTCATTTCTAGTCACCAGCAACTAGCTACCAGCCACGAGATGGTGAAAGAACTGAGAATCCAGATGTCTACCATTCAACTCCGCACTCCGATCCCCGGGCCGAAGTCCAAGGCTCTCTCTGCGCGCCGCGTACAAGCTGTGCCCCGCGGCCTTTCTCACGGGACGCCCATCTATGTGGCCAGGGCCGAAGAGGCATGGCTGGAAGACGTCGATGGCAATCGCTACATCGATTTCGCCGGAGGCATCGGCTGTCTCAACGTCGGGCATCGTCAGGAAGCTGTGGTTGCTGCGATCCGCGACCAACTCGACAAATTTCTGCACACCTGCGTCCAGGTCACGCCCTACGAAAGCTACATCCGCCTCGCTGAGCGCATGAACGAAGTCACCCCCGGCAACTTTCCGAAGAAGACCATCTTCGTGAACAGCGGCGCGGAAGCCATAGAGAATGCGGTGAAGATCGCCCGCGCCTACACCAAGCGCCCCGGCGTCATCGCGTTTGAAGACGCTTTCCACGGGCGCACCATGATGACGCTGGCTCTCACCAGCAAGACTCATCCTTACAAGGCGGGATTCGCGCCGTTTCCGGGAGAGGTCTATCGGGTCCCGTTCGCCTACTGCTATCGCTGCTCTTATCACTTGAAATATCCGTCGTGCGATCTTTATTGTGCGCGGCGTTTGGAAGATACCTTCAAGCGTGTGGTGGCCCATGAGGAAGTTGCGGCGGTGATCGCCGAACCCGTTTTGGGGGAGGGCGGATTTGTCGCGCCGCCATCAGACTATTTCAAAGTTCTCATCGAGCTTTGCCACAAGCACGGCATTTTGTTCATCGCGGACGAAGTTCAATCCGGTTTCGGGCGCACCGGCGCGCTCTTCGCGAGCGAACGCTACGGCATTGAGCCTGATCTTATTGTGACGGCAAAATCTCTGGGCGGCGGATTGCCGCTTGCGGCGGTCACAGGCCGCGCCGAAATCATGGATGCTCCCGGCCCCGGCGGGCTCGGCGGGACATTTGCCGGCAACCCGCTTTCCTGCGCCGCGGCTCTTGCCGTGCTTGACTTGTTCGAGCAGGAAGATCTTTTGACCCGAGCGAACGAACTCGGAGACCGCTTCCAGCGCCGTGCGCGCGAGTGGCAGCGCCGCTGGCCGATCGTCGGCGACGTGCGCGGACTCGGTGGCATGCAAGCCATGGAGCTGGTGCAGTCGCAGGAAACCAAGGTTCCGGCTGCGGACGAGACCAAGCAGATTACGCAGTATTGCTACGAGCACGGCTTGATCACCATCACCGCCGGTTCGTATTCCAACGTGATCCGAATTCTGGTTCCCCTGGTCGCGACCAACGAGCAAATGGAGGAAGGACTCGATGTCCTCGAGTCCGCGCTCGCCAGCGTCTGCGACAAGAAAGGCGCGGTTGCGCAGTTGGTGTAATAATCGGATTTACCTTTCGCGATCGTAGAGGCAATGTCATGACGTCAGTCGCCGCACCTCCCGTGATTCGGCTTACCAACTACATCAACGGCCAGTGGGCCGACTCGCACGCCTCCGAGTGGCGCGACGTGGTCAATCCCGCGACCGGCGAAACGCTGGCGCAAGTCCCACTCGCCGACGCCGCGGAAGTGAACACGGCGATCGAGGCCGCGGCGGCAGCCTTTCCCGAATGGCGCCGCACTCCGCCGGAAGACCGCATCCAGCCGCTGTTCAAGCTGAAGATGCTTCTCGAAGATCACATCGGCGACATCGCCCGCATCATCACGCAGGAAAACGGCAAGACCTTCACCGAGGCCAAGGCCGAAATGCGTCGCGCCATCGAGAATGTCGAAGTGGCCTGCGGCATTCCGATGATGATGCAGGGCTACAACCTCGAAGACGTCGCTCGCGGCATCGATGAGATGATGATTCGCCAGCCCCTCGGCGTCACCGCCGCCATCGTGCCATTCAATTTTCCTGGCATGATCGCGTTCTGGTATCTGCCTTACTCCATCGCCACCGGCAACACGTTTATTCTCAAGCCGTCGGAGCGCGTGCCGGTCACCATGCGCTTCGTGTACGAGCTTCTCGAAAAAACTGGCCTGCCCAAAGGCGTAGTGAATCTGGTTAACGGCGGCAAAGCCGTGGTTGACGCACTCATTGACCACCCCAAAGTCCGCGCCATAAGCTTCGTGGGCTCGACTCCGGTCGCGCGCTACATTTATGCGCGCTCCGGTGAAAAAGGGAAGCGCTGCCAGTGCCAGGGCGGAGCCAAGAATCACGTCGTAGTGCTCCCCGACGCGGACATGCCCATGGCGACGCAAATCATCAGTGATAGCGCTTTTGGATGCGCCGGCCAACGTTGCCTCGCCGTTTCCGTCGCTGTCACTATCGGCGAAGCGCAGAAGACTTTTCGCGACTCCATCGCTGACGCTGCTTCAAAGCTCAAAGTGGGCAACGGCCTCGAAGAAGGCGTGCAGATGGGCCCCGTCATCACGCCGCAGAGTAAAGAGCGTGTGGAATCGCTCATCGGTCTCGGCGAGAAGCAAGGCGCGAAAATCCTGCTCGACGGGCGCAACTCGAAGGTCCCCCGCTACGAGGTGGGAAACTTCGTGAACCCCACGATTCTCGACGACGTTCCTGCGACCAGCGACCTCGCCGACACGGAAATCTTCGGCCCGGTTCTCAGTCTGGTCCACGCCAGCGGTATGGACGAAGCCCTCGCCTTCCTCGAACGCAGCGCCTACGGCAACCAGGCGTCGTTGTTCACATCGAGTGGCTCGGCTGCGCGCCGCTTCCGTTACGAAGCGCCCGCCGGAAATATCGGCATCAACATCGGAGTCGCCGCGCCCATGGCCTATTTCCCTTTCAGCGGATGGAAGAACAGTTTCTTCGGCGATCTTCACGGTCAGGGTCGTGACGCCATTGAGTTCTACACCGATAAGAAAGTGGTCGTGGAGCGCTGGGCCAAGGAGCATTCACGCAAATTCTGAGTTCTTACATCGGAGACGCAGAGACGCGGAGAAACGCAAGACAACAAGCATTTAGTTCTCCTCCGTGGCTCTGTGACTCTGTGGTGAATTGAAGAGGAAATTATGACTACTACTGTTGCGAGTCCGTCCATGACGGGGCCCGAGATCGTCGACCTCACCAAGAAGCACACGCTGTTTGAATGGTCCGCGCAATCAAAGGTTGACCCCATCCCCGTAGCCCGCGCCAAAGGCATTCACTTCTGGACGCCCGAAGGCAAGCGCTTCATCGACTTCAACAGCCAGTTGATGTCGGTGAACATAGGCCACGGAGACGAGCGCGTCATCCGGGCCATTCACGAGCAGGCGCAGACTCTTTGCTATGCCAATCCCTTCATGGCTACCGAGCCCCGCGCCCGCCTTGGTGCCAAACTCGCCGAAATTACTCCCGGCGACATCGACACTTTCTTCTTCACCAACGGCGGCGCTGAGGCCAACGAGAACGCCATCAAGATTGCCCGCTTCTTCACCGGACGCCACAAAATCATGGCGCGCTACCGCTCCTACCACGGCGCGACTGCCGGTGCGATCACCCTCACCGGCGATCCGCGCCGCTGGGCTGCCGAACCCGGCATTCCCGGTGTGGTTCGCGTGCTCGATCCTTATCACGGCATCGAGCGCGGCTGGGAGTCTGCGGAAACTTCGCTTCAGATGGTCGAGGAGATTATTCAACTGGAAGGCTCGCACACCATCGCAGCCTTCATTCTCGAGACCGTGGTCGGCACCAACGGAATTCTTGCTCCGCCTGATGGTTACATGCAGGGCGTGCGCAAGCTGTGCGACAAGTATGGCATCCTTATGATTGCCGACGAGGTGATGGCTGGCTTCGGCCGCACTGGCGAGTGGTTCGCGATTGACCACTGGAAAGTCGTCCCCGACTTGATCTCAATGGCCAAGGGATTAACGTCCAGCTATTTGCCGCTGGGAGCGGTGGGTATGCGCCATCACATCGCGCAACATTTTCAGGACAAGGTTTTCTACGGAGGTCTCACCTACAACAGCCATCCCATGGGATGCGCCGCCGCGCTGGCTACGATTCGGGTCTATGAAGAAGATAACCTAATCGACAACGCGAAAAAAATGGGCGCGGTCATGAAAGAACTCGGCGCGGAATTGCAGGCGAAGCATCCGTCTGTGGGAGCGGTGCGCTCCATCGGACTGTTCGGTATCGTCGAACTCATCCGCAGCCGCAAGACGCGACAACCCATGGCGCCGTTCAACGGCACATCCGAAGAGATGGCCGCCCTGGGCCGCTTTTTCCGCGAGCAGGGCCTCTACACGCTGGTGCGCTGGAACACTTTCTATACCAACCCGCCACTCTGCATCAACGAACAGCAGTTACGAGAAGCGTTCGCCATCATCGACAAGGGACTCGAGATCACCGACAAAGTGGTGAAGGACTAAAGCTGGACTCTCGACGAACGCAATGCGCTCCGAGTTAAGCCGCCGAGGGCGTACGGCCCAACGCAGCGATCTGAGCGGAATTGAATCCGACGATCGAAACATCGCCGGGAACGCGGAGCCCGGCCTCGCGGATGGCATGAAGAGCGCGCACGAAATGTTCCGCGCCTACAAACATCAGCGTGCCGCTGCCCATGGCTTGCCCGCCAGGCGCTAATGCCGGGTCCGTTTGGGTTCGCAAGGCGCGTGCCACGGGGTTGGGTTGATAGTTCAGTTCGCGCGCCGCGGCGAAGACCCGATCCTTGGTCCGCTGTGGAATGGACGCCGATCCCGGTGCATTGTTCAGCACCAGGGAAACCGTGCCGGGGGCAAGCCCGACGCTCTCCGCCACAGTTTTCAGGGTTACCGTGCCGGGTCTCTTCAAGCCATTCTTCTGGTTACCGGTCATGTTGTTTCGAATCATATTGTCCCCTTCACTCCTGGCGATCCCAGTGCTTGCGATCAAGCCGCTCGGCGAGAGATGGCACCTTCGGCAAAGCGGTGGCATCGTCGCGGGTTCAGAACAATCAGGAATAGCGACTCGGAAGGACAGGGCGAATCGCGCACGCCACGCGGACATCAGGGGCCGCATGACCAACTATTCCAAAGGAAAGCTGCGCCACCAATCTGACAAAGACCCGACGCAAAGTCCAATCGAAAAAAGTTATCGCGACGATTACGTCGCTGCGAATCAAATACGACCCATCAGATTTGCGGATTATTATTGTTGTTGCTGCTGTTGTTGCTCGTGTTCCGTACGAGTGCTCCGCGGCGCAAACACGGGCCGGGATTGGATCACAATGCTCGGCGCCACGGGCTCCGGCAGTGGAGCGGCCGAGGGGCTCACCGTTACCGCCACGCTGAGTTCACTGTGTGCTTCTCCCTTGTAGACGCCGCGAGTGGGAGGAACGTCGGCGTAATCGCGTCCAATCGCTACTCTTATATGTCGGTCCGCACCGATCAGGTTGTTGGTGGGATCAAACGCAACCCAGCCCAACCGGGGCACTAGCGCTTCAACCCAGGCGTGCGACGCGCCTTCCACCGAGCGGTCCCGTTTTTCTTGCTTCAGGTCGCGGTGGAACATGTAGCCACTGACGTAGCGGCAAGGCACGCGCAGCGGGCGCACCAGAGCGATCATGATGTGAGCGAAATCCTGGCACACTCCGCGGCGAGAGTGCAGAGCCTCTTCAATCGGCGAGTCGACATTGGTGCTGTTGGGGACGTAGGCAAACATGCCATAGATGGCTTCATTCAGCTCGCTCAGCAATTCCAGTGGATGGCCGCGCCGGCCGCATCTGAGTTCTTGCGAAAGCTGTTGCAACGGTTCAGAGGAGCGGGCGAACTGGCTTGGCAAAAGCATTTCCCAATAGTCGTCGGCCGCAACCTGTGCGTCGAGATCAGCCCAGTCGCCTGCGTCCGAGGCACGCGGCGCAGATGCGTCCTGCACTTCGACCACAGACTGCGCCGTGAGTTCAACTTGAGTATGGCTCCCAGCTATATCGAAGTGGTGCACGATGTTCCCAGTGAAATCACGGTATTGCATGATGTTCGTCGCCGGGTTCACATCGAGATGGAAGCTGAGGCAGCGCTGCGTCCCCTCGCTGCGCGGCTGCATGCGCACCTCCATCACGCTCTCGCGGACTGCCGGCTCGTAATGGAATGTCGTCGTATGTCGGACAGAATAGATCAACGGAGCCCTCTCTCCTTTAATGCCCTATGCCACCAGCGCCGACTCCACCGAGTAGTCAAAATAAACCTGGTGGATAGCCGTAT
>DATHQJ010000409.1:0-7932 GCA_035482825.1 Binatus sp. (SeqCode)
TCGTTGGTTGTTAAATCAGCGTTCATCCGCGTGAATCCGCGGCAAAGAAGTTCCGAGGCGTGAAATGACCACGGCAAGCAGGACCAATCCGCTCTCTTATCTGACTGAGCAACTCAACGAGCTCAAAGCTAAGGGGACGCATTTCAAGTTGCGCGTGCTGGATGATGAGCAGGCGGCGGTGTGCACGTTTGATGGGAAGAAAGTCATCAACCTGGCGTCGAATAATTATCTGGGGCTGACGACGCATCCCAAGTTGCGCGAGGCGGCGCTGGAGGCGACGCGCAAATTTGGGGTGGGCTCGGGCGCGGTGCGCACCATTGCCGGGACGATGAAGATTCATATGGAGCTCGAAGAAAAAATCGCGCGCTTCAAGAACGTGGAGTCGTGCGTCGTGTTTCAATCGGGCTTCGCGGCCAATGCGGGAACAGTTTCGGCGGTGCTGGGCAAGGACGACTTCATCGTTTCCGATGCGCTGAACCATGCATCGATCATCGACGGGGCGCGGTTGTCGAAGGCAAAGATTCTGGTGTTTCGCCACAAGGACATTGCGCATGCGGAGGAGCAGTTAGCTAGGATCAAAGATGAGCCGGGCAAGAAGCTGCTGATCAGCGACGGGGTGTTTTCGATGGACGGCGACATCGGGCCACTGCCCGCGCTGTGCGATCTGGCGGAAAAATATGGCGCCATTATGATGGTCGACGATGCGCACGCGTCCGGCGTATTGGGGCGAAATGGACGCGGCACGATTGATCATTTCAATGTGCACGGGCGCGTCGACATTCAAGTGGGAACGCTGTCGAAGGCGATTGGCGCACTGGGCGGATATGTTTGTGGCACGCGCGATCTGATTGACTTTCTGTATCATCGGGCGCGGCCGTTTTTGTTTTCGACGTCGCATCCGCCGTCGGTAGCGGCGACCTGCATCGCGGCTTTCGATGTTCTGGAAAACGAGCCGGAGCGTATGGAAAAACTTTGGGAGAACACGCGCTTCTGGAAGAAAGAACTCGGGCTGCTGGGATTCGACATCGGCGGGCGCTCCACTCCGGCCAGCGAGACGCCGATCACTCCGATCATCATTGGCGATGGCAAATTGACCATGGATTTCTCGCGCGGGTTGTTTAAAGAAGGCGTGCTGGGGACGGGCATCGCGTTTCCGACCGTGCCGGAGGGCAAGGCGCGCATCCGCACCATCATGACCGCGACCCATACGCAGGAAGAGTTGGAGCGGGCGTTGGAAGTACTGGCGAGCGTGGGCAAGCGGATGGGGATCCTGGCGAACTAACGGGTCTTCCGTGCCCGGCGGGCCACGCTCACTTGACGTCGAAAAGTTGCCTCGTCATCTCTTCCGTCGACGCCGTTTCCGGGTGCTCGCCTTTCCAGCGCATGGCGGCGGTGATGCGGGTGCGGCCGCTGGGGTGGTCGAAGAAGATAAATTCCTCGAGCGGGCTCGGATCGAGTTTGCGGTATTCGCCGAGCAGCATATCGACGTTGGCCTCGCCATCGGGTTGGCGGGCGGCGTTCAGGCCGTACATATCGGCTTCAAATTCCATGGTGCGGGTAATCGAGTTGGTGACCGGTGTCATCAGCAGAAAATAAATGGAGAACACGATCACGGCCAGGGGCAGGACCGCGACATCGGTGATCCCGCGGACGCCCCATTTTTCGCCCCAGCGCGCGAGCGCGAAGTTAATCCCCCAGTTCAGGAACGCGAAACCGATCACGATCACGACGCCGATCATCACCAAGCCTTTGTAGGCGTGGTTGAGGACGTAGTGGCCCATCTCGTGGCCCATCGTAGTTTCGATCTCGGGCAGAGTGCAGCGCTTGATCAGATTGTCGTTCAGCGAAATTCGCAGCGTGCTGGCGAAGCCGCTGACGTTGGCGCTCACTCGATTCGACTGCTGGGACGCGTCGAATTCATAAACGTTGGTGGCGGGAATTCCGTTGGCGCGCGCCATGCTGAGGATGGGATCTTTGATTCGCGAATCCTCCAGCGTCTTGTACTTGTTGAACAGCGGAGCAATGTAGACCGGAGCGATCAGGCTCACGAAGGCGAAGAACACGATCATCAGAACCGCGCCCCAGACCCAGGCACTCTTTCCCATGCGCCGCACCAGGCCGAACAGCGGCACGACAAGGATCGCTCCTAATACCACGCTGACTGCCAGCCCGACGAGCTGATCGCGCATCCACGGGCCGAAAGTCTGATTCAGTAGGTCGTACTTGTGCTCGCGAAAATAAGACTCGTACACGGTCATGGGGAAGGTGAGCACTGCAGTGACAACGATGAACTGGATCCAATAGAGCGCCGTCTGAAGCGGGCGGAAGCGCGTGATGCGCTCGGCCAGGCCGCGCATGCGAGCGGACCAGCGGAAACGCAGGAGGAGCGACATCGCGACGACGGTGGTGAAGAAGTCCCAGAGAAGCAGCCAGTAGCCGCCTTCGAAATAGGAGTTGGAACGGGCGCGCTGCGCGGGTGGCATCTTGGCCAGGTAGGATTCGACGGCAGCGTTGATGTTGAAGGCTGGCGCAGGTGCGGCGACTGGAGTCGAAGGGATCGCCGACGGCGCGCTCGTGCCGCCGGTCTGGGCCGTCGTGAAAGATGCAAGGGCGGTGAGCAGTGCGAAGAGACAAGCCAAGCGCATGGCGCGAATCATTCGATCCTCCTGCGTTTCTCGAAATCTAATTTCAGCGGCTGAAGAACAGCGCCGAGCTTTGCTCGGCGGACAGCCGGGGTCGGCTGTCCCCGCATAAACAATGCAAAGCCTCAATCGCTCCGGTACGCAATTCTTCCGCTGACGATGGTGGCTACAACCCTTCCGGTGAACTGCCAGCCGTCGAAGGGAGTGTTGTGCGACAGCGAAGGCGATTTGACGGCTTCGAATGTCCAGCGCTTTTTGGGATCGAAGATGGTCACGTCGGCGTGGCTGCCGCGGGCCAATGATCCGCGGCCAGGGAGGTCGAAAACTCGCGCAGGTCCTGAGGTAAAAAGTTCGACGATGCGGGTTAGAGGAATTTTGTGCTCACGATAAAGTTTGGTGATCGCCAAGGCCAGAGCGGTTTCGAGACCGGTGATGCCGAAGGAGGCGCGCTCGAACTCGACTTGCTTTTCGTGGGCGGCGTGGGGAGCGTGGTCGGTGGCGATGGCGTCGACGGTGCCGTCGGCGAGCGCGACCAGGATGGCCTCGAGGTCGGTGGCCGAGCGCAGGGGCGGATTCATTTTGAAGTTGGTGTCGTATTCGCCGACGTTCTCGTCGATCAGCGTGAAGTGGTGCGGCGTGACTTCACAAGTGACGCGGGCTTTGGCGCGCTTGCCGCGGCGGACCGCTTTGAGTGCATCGGAAGTGGAAAGATGGGCGACGTGCAGGCGCGATTCGCGAATCTGCTGCGCGAGAGTGACATCCCGGTCGACGATGATCGCCTCAGCGGCGGCGGGCATGGCGCGAAGGCCGAGGCGGAAGCTGGTGGGGCCGGCGTGCATTGAGCAATTTTCGGTGAGTCGCGTGTCTTCGGCGTGCTGCACGACTGGAAAATTCAGTTCCGCGCCGAGGCGCAGGGCCATGCGCATGACGTCGTCGTCGAGGATGGGTTTGCCGTCGTCAGTGACGGCGACGGCTCCGGCGCGCTGCAGGGCGGCGAAGTCAGTGAGGGTTCCGCCTTTGCTGCCGCGGGTGGCGGCGGCGATGGGAAACACATTAACCACGGCGGCGCGTTCGGGATTGCGCAGCCATGCGACCCACTCCGGCGTGTCGACCACGGGCGCGGTGTTGGGCATGGTGCAGACCGAGGTGAAGCCTCCGGCGGCGGCGGCGGCGGTGCCACTGGCAATGGTTTCTTTGTAGCTCTGTCCGGGCTCGCGCAGGTGGACGTGGAGATCGATGAAGCCGGGGGCGACTATGAGTCCGCGGGCTTCGAATTTTTCGTCGGCGCCGCCGCGAGTTTTATTGGGCAGCGCGATTTCAGCGACGCGGCCATCGCGCAGGAGGATGTCCATGGGTGCGTTGATCTTCGCCGCGGGGTCGATCAGGTGGCCGCCTTTGATCAGCAGGCTCTTGGTTTCCGAGCGCGTCATCGAACTGCCCCCGTCAAACTCGTATTGTCATCCTGAGCGCGATCTTTGCGCGAAGGACCCATGCAACTCCGTTGACCGCCGAGAAATTGCATAGGTCCTTCGCTCCGCTCAGGATGACAAGATCGCTGAGAAGTTCGGGACAGAGCAGAATGATGAGATCCGGTCGTCATTTTGCTTTCCCCAGCGCCCGCGCCAGGATTGCCATGCGCGTGGGGACGCCGTTGTGGACTTCGTCGACGATGACGGACTGTGGGCCGTCGGCGATTTCGGCGGTTAATTCGAGGCCGCGGATGATGGGGCCGGGGTGCATGACGATGGCGTCGCGGCGGGCCAGTTTCAGGCGGGCGGCGGTCATCTGGTAGCGAGCGATATAGTCTTGCAGGCGGATCTTCTGGCCGGCGAGACGTTCTTTTTGCACACGGAGAAGCATGATCACGTCAGTCCCGCGCAGGGCGTCTTCGATGTGGCGCGTGATGCGCAGGCCGGGCGCGAGCGTGGCGGCAACGTCGGGTACGAATTCCGGCGGGCCGCAGAGCGTGAGTTTGACTCCGAACTTGGTCAGCAGGTGACAGGCACTGCGGGCGACGCGGCTGTGAAAAATGTCGCCGATGATGGTGGCTTGCAATCCCTTGAGCGATTTTTTGTGCTTCAGGATGGTGAAAGCGTCGAGCAGGGCCTGCGAAGGATGCTCGTGCATGCCATCGCCGGCATTGATAATGGGGATGTCGAGATGCTGCGCCATTAGGTGCGGCGCGCCCGCTGAAGGGTGGCGGATGACGATGCAATCGGCGCCGACTGCGCGCAACGTGTAGCCGGTGTCGAGCAGGGACTCGCCTTTTTCGATGCTCGATCCGGAGGACTGCACCAGGGTGGTCATGGCGCCGAGAGACTTCGCGGCGAATTCGAACGACGAGCGGGTGCGGGTGGAGGCTTCGTAAAACAGAAGGACGATCCGCTTGCCGCGCAGCAGCGGACGGGCCTTCAGCGGATTCATGCGGCGGGCCAGCTTGAGCAGGCCCAGGATGTCCTTCGCGTCGAGGTGTTCGATCCCGAGCAGCGAACCGCGTGCGGGCTTATTCATTGGAGAATGTGCAAACGGTGCATCATACGCGGCAGGCGGAGCGGCTGCAAGGGCGCTGGAAGCCGTCTGCGGGAGGCCTAGGATTTGTCGCGGCGGCCCAGGACGGTGCCACCCAGAGCGCCGCCCAAGGTTCCGAAGGTCAGAAAAAGCACAAACCCGGCAATCAAAATGAAGATCATCAATGCCACCATGCCGGTAGGAGAGCGGAGGAGTTCCAGATCAGCCTGGTGTTGAGGATCGGGATAGTGCAAGGCGGTCTGCTGGATCAGATCCAGCAGAAACTTGCGAATCTCCTCTCCTTCATGCAAGACGGTTACGCGCAGCGCTCCTAAGACAGCGGTCATGGCGGAACATAGAAGACCCGAGAGCGCGCCCAGGCGCGCGCCTGCTCCAGCGCGAACTGAAATTCCCGGACTATTGCGACGGTAGAGAGCAACTGCGAAAAATCCCGCGCCAACCAAGGCGATCAGAGGAACTATGAGCTTTAGCACCATCGCCACGGATGCGATGAGCGCTGCCAATGCGCACGGCTTCAGCGTTTGCGACCACTGCATCGGCATGGCGAGGACCGGGATAGTCTGCGACGCCGGGAGCGCGGCGGGGTCTGACGAAGTTGTTGCGACCGCGAAGGCCAGTGGCTGCGGGGGCTCAGCGAGCACCACGCGAATCTGCGGGGCGGAGCAGTGGGGGCAAAAGGGAATGCCTTCTTCCACCGTTTGTCCGCACTTGTAGCAAGGGTTTTCCATCAGGAAATCAAGAGGAGTCGTCTTTCAAGTATCGCAGAAAGTCTCCAGTGGCGCAGCAAGCGTAGCGGGGTCTGAGTTTACGGCGCGGGCAAGAAAGGGCTTGAACCACGAAGGGCACGAAGTATCACGAAGGAGCTTGCTGGCAGGCATTTCCTTGGTGAGACTTCGTGCCCTTCGTTGAAGCGCTTCGGCTAGATGTCGCCTTGCTTGCCACGCGCATGCACATAGACGACGGCGAAGGTCGATCCCTTGCCGCCGTCGCGGGGCTCGATGGCCACGGCGTGCTGGTTATCCTCGGTACCGACTTTCAGTTCAGTGACTGGACCCGAGTTTTCGTCGCACTTCAATTCCTTGCTTTTCTTATCTTTGGAATCCTTGTCGTCGTCATCGTGCACCTCGACGTTTCCGCCATGCTTCTGGGTATGGCATTCCAGGACCTTGCCGTACTTCTTCAGTTTGTCGCGATAGAAGTCGATGATCTTGGCGGGGGCGTCGTCGGATTCGTAGTTGGAAATCACCAGCTTGAATCCAAAGGCTTCGGTGAACAAACTCAGGTTCGCCTGATTAGTGTCGCCGTCCGAGGTACCGGTTTTGATGCGCGCGCCCGGATAGAGCGGGAGGCCAGCCTTGCGCGCGTCGGCGTCGCTGCCGACGTGGAGGTCGCCGACGGAACTCTGGATGTCGAGATTCTTGTCTTTAGAATCCTGGGCGAGGACGGGCAGGGCCAGGGTTGCGGACAGTGCGAGGGCGAGTGGTAGATGGCGAAACATGGTGCCTCCTTGGAATACCGAGGCGCAGCAAGCTGCGTCTCTACGCGAAAATCTAAATCTCCGCATCTTTGCCGTGGGTGCGGACGTACACCAGCGAGAAGCTCGAGCCTTTTCCATCGGACTCGACGGCGACGATGTGCTGGTTCTCTTCCGTGCCGACTTTCAATTCGACGTCGTTGCCGCCGGATTGCTCGCACGTGAGTTCGTGCGATGAGTGATCCGAATGTTTGACATCCGGATGCACTTCGAAATGGCTGGTGTGGCACTCCAGGACCTTGCCGTATTTCTTGAGCTGGTCTTTGTAGTAGGCGATCAGTTTGTCGGGCGAATCGTTGGATTGATATTCGAGGGCGACGACTTTCAAACCGAAACCGAAGCTGGAAATGTTCACGTTGGCGCTCTTGTCGTTGCCATCGTGGTCGTCCTGCTTCAGGCGAGCGCCGGGATAGACCGCGAGGCCGACGTCCGCCACATTGGCGTCTTTGCTGACGTGAATGCCGCCGACGGGCGTGTCGATGTCGACCTGCTTGTCTTCGCCATTCTGCTCCCTCTTTACGTTGACGCTGCAGGCGGGCAGGAAAAGGGCGGCCAGGGTTGCGAGCCCTAAAGCGAAAATACTGGTGAGCTGAAACTTAGTTCTGCGCATGGGAGGACCCTCCTTTGACGTTGGCGCTGGCAGTTTGTGCCGGGCGTTCCAGGCCAGTGCCGCGCTGGGCGACATTCGGAATCGTGACCGGCAGGTGGCCGTGAATCGGAATCTCGCCGAAGAGCGCTTTGATGGCAGCTATTTCGGAGACGCTCGCGTTGGAAAATGTACACATGTAATTCTCGATCTTCGGGAAATCGCTGGCCAGATATGGATTCCCCATAGCGACAACGGTCGTTTTCTCCGCGGCATGATCGAGCACCTGCTGCAGCAGCGTGCCGGATGCGTCGGCCATGGCCACCGAGTTGCCGACTTTGCCTGCGACCGGAATCACATACACAGCGGCTACCACGGTTTGGGCCTCGTCGACTGCCTTCAGAACTTCGTCGCTCATTCCTGCGGCGACTCGGGGATCCACATAAATTACGCGCGCGTCCGGAATGCGGGTGCGAAACTCGCGTCCAAAGGCGCGGCCCGACTCGGTACGCATGTCGTCGGAAAAAAGCACGGCCAACACCTGGTTGTGGGTCTCCTCTCTGGTGGTATACGGAAGTCCGGCCTTGGCGGTTCCCTTGGATTTCAGGGGGAGCATTTTGCCGTTATCGCGCACCAGGGTG
>DATHQJ010000410.1:0-6954 GCA_035482825.1 Binatus sp. (SeqCode)
GAGGACGCCGCCTTCGCCTCGCGCTGAAAGCGGCTGAGGGCTGAGGCATCGTTGGCGAGTCCATCCGGCAGGAACTTAAGCGCGACATGACGACCGAGCTTTAGGTCCTCCGCTTCATAAACCACACCCATTCCCCCGCCACCGATCTTGCCGACGATGCGGTAATGGGAGATCGTGAGTCCATCTGGTTGTGCGGGGGTGTTCACTGGCTAGACATGTTAGGAGGGGTGTTGAGCAAAGGTCAATTCAAAAGGGGATGCGCCGAGTGATGCCAGGAGCGTGGGAGAGTTCCTAGAGAGTCCGGAAGCGGTCTTTGACTTCGCGGACGAAATCCATGAATTTCGGCTGCGTGATGATGTGGGGATTCCAGCACAGGTCACGCTCGATCAGGTCGTAGGTTTCGACGATGTGCGAACCGGGCAGCGGATTGCCTCTAGCGTCGTGGTCGCGTCCCATCAGCCAGAGATGGTCGGCGACGGCGGCTGCCGCGGTGATGTCGTGGGTGACTACGATGATGGTGTTGAGTTCGTCCATGTTGGCGACCTTCTGGATCAGTTCGCTGGTTCGTTCCAGCATGAGCAGATCGAGGCCGCTGAAGGGTTCGTCCATCAGCAGGAAATGATCGGAGCAGAGGATTTGCTGGATGATGGCACAGCGCTGGCGCTGTCCTCCGGAGAGCTGCACTGGATAGAGGCGCGCCTTGTCGATCAGTTCGAAGTCGGTCAGATATTGAACGACTTTCTCGTGGGCGGCCTTGTTGTCTTTTTCTTTTTGACCGGCTGCGAGCAGCAGGTTCGACATCACCGTGCGGTGTTCGAACAGAGGATAGTCCTGGGCGACGACTCCGACTTCGCCGGGCTGTACCGGGCGGTCCTGGCCGTTGATGGTGACGCGGCCGGAAGTCGGTTTATTCAGTCCGGCGATGATGCGAAAAAGTTGCGTCTTGCCGATGCCGCTGGGGCCGAGAAATCCCACCACCTGCCCCGTCACCTTGCCGGGACAGATGATGTCTTTGATCTCCGCGCTGACGTGCTTGAGGATGGGGCGGCCGTCGTATTCGAGCGAGACGTCGTCAACCTTCAGCAGCGTTTTCCCGTAGCTGTACTCAACCATGCCGTTTTCTTATTCCCGACCGAATTATTTCCGCTCCAGCGTCAGATCCGCGTAAGGACAGCAAATTTCGCGCAACAGCCCAATGCCATAGTCCTGCGCCAAACCGAGCACAAGAATCGTTAACTGAATCGCGAACACAGCGCTCAGATGGAAGTGTTTGTTCTGATTGAGCAGCATGGCGCCGACTCCGCCTTCAGAGCGCGAGATGCCTTCGACCATCGTGAGCATCATCCATCCCATGGCCGCATTCTGGCGGAGAACTTCGAAGGCTTTATCCGCTTGACCCAGTATTACCACTTCGTAAACCACGCGCCATTCGCCCATGCGCAGCGTGCGCGCCAGATCGTATTTTTCTTTAGGGACGCTGGCGACGACCTCGGCCATGCCAGTGACAAAGAACACCGACACAGAAAAAACCAGCAGGTAAAGTTTGAGCTCATGCCCGGTGGTCGCCATGAGCGTAAAGAAAAACGTCAGGCCGACCATGGAAAGGAAACGCAGCTTGCTCAACAGCGTAACGATTGGACGAAAGAAAGGGATGACCGTGAGGTAGGCCATCCCAAGCGAGAGCAGGGTCGCGAACGCGATGGCCTGCAGGTTCAGATAAAAGCTGGTGATGAGTTCGCCGCCCAGCCCTTCGCTCCACATTTCGCTCAGGGCTTGCAGAACTTCCCTGGGCTTCGGCAGGAAGATGGTGGGCGAAAAAATCCAGATGAAAAACAGCGTCACCAGCTGGAGTCCGACCAGCCACCGCACCGTCTGCTTCGAGATCACCCGGTTGGGTGACAGAACTTCAAGCGCCTGATTCATCTGTTTTCAGTAATACGCCGTGTCATTTCGAGCGAAGCGAGAAATCTGCTTCTCGCTCGCTGCCGGCAAACAGCAGGTTCCTCGTCGCTGCGCTCCTCGGAATGACAAGCTTTCTTGTGTGAATGCCACGAAAACGTGCTAGCTGCCCGATAACGTAATTTCCACTCGACGGTTCGCGGCTTTCCCTGCGGCCGTGTCATTGGTCGCCACCGGATTTTGCGAACCGTGTCCTACAATCTTGAAGCGGTTGTCGGGGAAATTTCGCGGCGCGTGTTTCTGCAGCCAATCCTTTACAGCCGCGGCGCGAGCATCCGACAACGCCTGATTCACCCCTTCACTGCCCGTGTTGTCGGTGTAGCCATCCACCTGAATGAAGAGCCCCGTGATCGCCAGGGAATCTTTCAACTCCGACATCGTTCGCACGCCCTCGGAAGTGAAGGTCGCCTTACCCGTGTCGAAATTAATCGAGTACGACCGCTTCGAAACCACCGGCCCACTCTGGTTGGCGGCGTATTGCGGGGCTTCGCCCTCGGCGCCCCCGCTGCTCATGCGTGCCTGCGCGCCAGTGATGAACGACTTATCTTCAATGTCTTTCACGTCCGGGATGGGCGTGTCCTTGAACAGCGCGGGATATTGCTGCGTCGCAATGTTGCCGAAGACGGTGTAGGTCGAACGGAAGTTATCGTTGGTGCCCGGCTCCAGTCCGAACAGAATCAGGTTGTCGGCGAGGTTGTTGACGGTCGAGCCGCCGAGGTCGACTTTCAAGTTTTGCGCGTCGGTCTCGGTCACGCCTTTGTAATACTTGTACCAGTAGGCTTCATCCTGATCGTTGTAAACCTTGGCGCTGATCGCCGACGCCTTGTGCAGCACCTGATCGAACGCTTTGACTTGGTCGCCGGCTTCGAAAGTGGCGGCCAGCATGCCCTCGATCTCGGCGCGATTGCGTTCGAAGAAATTCTTGGGGCCGAGAATGACGGCCGGCATCTGCGAGCGATATTGCTTGGAGCTGACCACTTTGATCAAGCCGCCCTTGCCTTTGGCGATGGTTACGTCGCCGGGCGTCCAAGTTACAACGGCGTTGACACATACATGCTTCTTCTCTCCGGTGAGGTGCCCATCTTTTACGACTTGGCGGTCGTCGCATTTTCCGGCGACGTAGTCGGCGGCGGCCACGTTGTAGTCGGAGGCGTTGAGCCAGTTGACGGCATCCGGGTCCCAGGTTTTTTCGTCGGGATTGTTCTTGATACTGTTATCGCCTTCCCACTTCTGAGCGATGTTCCAATCGCCATCACGCAGCACGCCTTCAACCAATAATCCCTTCGCGGCTTGCGGATTGCTCTTCACTTCCGGCGGCGCCATCAGCGAATCTTCGCCGCGGCTGTAGCCGGTTGCGCCAATCACCTTGGCCTGGTATTCGTTGCCCAGCTTCTTCAGTTGCGGATTGATGGCAGCGAGAAATTGCCCCGAACCATCGCCCATGATGACCACGAAATTTGCGCCGTTGGAACACTGCGCCGAACCGCTGGAGATCTCGCGGGCACAGGCGATCAGGTCTTCCTGCATTTTGCCGGTGTCATCCTGGCGGATCAGGTTAAGATTGACGCCGTGCTTCTCCATCAGCGAGCCTTTGGTCGTGCTGGCTCCGCCGTTGGCGTAAATCATGTTGATCTGCGCATTCCATTCCCAGATTTCGCCGCGAATCAAAGTCGCAGGGATGCTGGCCGCAGACGAACTCGGAAGCGCCACGGGGTCGACGTTCTGCACCAGGGCTTCTTTCACGTCTGGCAAGGCGGCCTTCTCCGGCACCAGCGCTTTCATGACGCCGGGAGTGGGAATCCAACCAAGCTCCGCGGCCTTGCGGAGTCCGAACACAAAACCCACGACGATCACAGCAATCAGTATCAGTTTTGGGCCAGTCTTTATGTGTGCCATGCCTAGCGTTTCCTCCGCGTGTAACGAATCTCGTTTCGACAGCCGTTACTTGAACATGTCTCCGTAATCACCCGCGCTCTTCACCGAAGGCGCCGGCGTAGTGGCATCCGTGCTCTTTCCCACGGGAACCGGCACCGGCGCAGCAGTCGCGCCGGGCAGCAGGAATGCCGTGTCGGTTGCACCCGAAGTGAGAAGCTTCTGTTCGTAGGCGTCGAGTTTTTCGAGCGCATCGGTCTCGACTGCGCCGTTTTCCAGGTCGATGGTGTCCATGAAGTTCTGCGCCAACCGCTGGAAGTCTTCCATCTCGCCCAGTTTGCGGCCTGCCTCTTCGGCAAGATGCTCCATGGTCTGGTCGTAGAGTTCTTTTTCGTCGCCCGTGCCCTTGATGACCGCAAGTGCGGTGCGATAGGCGCGGAAGGCGGTGTTGATCGTCTTGTACTCGATCTCCGCCTGCTTAACTTCGTTGTCAGTGTCCTCGATGTAGAAATCGATGTGCACGGCCCACTTGCTGAGCAGGTCGTAAATGTTTTGCAGCTTGTTCAGCAGTTGCTGGTAGCTGAGATTCGATTTCTGCAGCCGGCCGGCCTGATTAGCCTTGGCCTTCATCTGTAGAGCCATGCGGAGTTGTTCGTTCTGGTCGGCGGTGGTCGTAGCGATTTTTTTGGCGTGAGCGGCCAGGCGCATGTTCTCGCTGGCCAGGGCGGAGTTCTTGTCGATGATGTTTTTCAGATACTGAATCTGTCCGCTGACGTTCGCGATCTGCTGAGACATCACGTCACGGCGCTTCCGCATCTGCGACAAGTGATCTTTCAATATGCCGATGGGGTCAATGTCGATGATCAGCCCGGTAAGCCAGCGCATGAGCAAACGAAACAGCAGATGAGTGCGGCTGCTGAAAATCACGAACAGAACCCCGGCTAGGATCGCCGCCAGATAAACCATGTGCAGCGTGTCGGCCAGCATGGAGACGATGAAGGGCACGATCTGGGCCCAGCCGTAGACCGCCGCGGCCGCGGCCAGCACGATGAAAATCATTCCGGTTTTGCCTTCGGGCCGAGACCAGAACGACTTCAATTGATCGCCGAGATTGTTAGGAGTGGAAGGGGTTATGCTCATAGGTCCTCATCCTTGGAGAAGGCTGACGTACTTGGCCTTCTCCTGATCGATCTCCAGAGCGCGCCGCTGGGCCGCGATGGTGAACTGCGATTCGGCGCGCTGAATCTTGCCCTGCGCTCCCACCAACTCGGTGGTCAGGTCGGCCAGCCGTTGCTGCAGTTGCGCAACTTCTTTCTGCTTTTGCGTGATCGCGTCGGTGATCTCCTGCACCTTTTTCTGCCGGTCCGCGATCTCGTGCTGCTTGGTGGCTTCCGCCGAGGCTGCGAACGATTCCTGCTCGTTGTGCAGCGCGACTTTCAAACCGTCGAACGTGGCAAGAATTTTTTCCTGCGACAGACCTTCCTGCGCTTTTGCCTGAATTACTGCAGTCTTGAACTTCGTGCGCTCATCGAGCGATGGGATCGCCGAGAGCGGATCGAGATACTTATGAATAGTGGCGGCGACCTGGGTCGCATCGAAATTCGTTTTCGCCAGAATCCGCTGGTAGCAATGCTCGGTCTCTTCACTCATCGGCTGCGTGCTCGAGGGCTGATAAGCGGTGCTGTCGGAATAACTCGGAGCTGGCACGGCCACTGGCGGCGCTGCTTGCGGAACGGGTTGCGACTCTGCATGCGCCGGCGCCGCCGGCTTAGGATCGTCGTCTTCGATGATGACGTGCTTGATGCCGTCAAAAAACTTGTTGCTCATAACACGCACTCCTCAACTGGTGCCTGACACCGTGCTGCCTACAGTGTGTTACGTACACTCCCGCCACACAGTTCCCCGGCGACACGGCTGCTGATTTGCTTTTGTCCGTATGTTACTGAAAATGATCGCCTCGGCATAGCGCCGCGTGGGATGGGTGCCTGCTCTAACAATAGCTGCCCCAACCGCTGCCGGATCACTCCAGCTGGGATTAACTACGGGATGCTGACAACAGGATGCTATGTCGTGCGGAGGGTGATGTCAAACTCGCAGGAGGGGCGAATATTGCACTTCGCAAAGTGATTTCGCAGGCGCAGGGCTACTCGACGGGGTTACTCGGCTTGCTTTGAACTGCGGGGCCGCAGAGATCGCGCGATCAACACCAAACCGCCCACCAGCAGAATCAGCATCACCATGGTGTTGAAAAGGGTGGCACCGTGAAGATAGATGTGCATGTTGGCGATGATGCCGGCGAAGATGAACAACGCTCCGGCCACGGTCAGCAGCCATCCGATGGTGCTCTTGCCATTCCAGAACAAAATCCCGACGCCGAACAACATGGGCAAGAGCGTGATGCCGAAACTGTTGCCTCCCCAGAAATTCCAGTACGAACTCACCACCGTAACTTGATTGGTAATGAGAAAGCCGCCGATGCAGGCCATGGCAAAACCGAGAAGAAACATGCCCAGCCCACCGGAGGTTCCACCGACATCGCTGATTGAACGGTTGTCGTTATTCATGCCCGGAAGCATAGCACTTCAGGCTTGCGCGGGAAATGATGAATCCGCTGAGGTGAATGGCAAGGACGGTTCAGTATGGCATCTTGCAATAAGTTATTTGCGAAGTGCGCTGCGGCCGAGGGCGACGAGAAAGATTGCGCTTTTGCCCCGAGCGTGCGGTGAGAAGAAATTGACTACTTCATCGTCGTAAAAAGTAAGCCCGCTGGCGCCGAGGCGCTGGGCATACGCGGCGAGGTAAAGTTTGCCACCGATGATACCGGCTTCCAGTTGCGCGGCGCGGTATCCGCGGTTCCCGTAGCGCTCCAGAATCTTCTTCAAGTCGGCAAGGAAGAACACGTCGACAGCAGCATCGGCGGGAATCTGCTGGTCGAGTCCGAGGAATCCAGCCTTGTCGCGGAAGTCTCCAGGCTTCAGCAATTCGAGAAGTTTCTCCTCCCAGCGATAGACGTACGCGCCGGCGGCCAGCCCGTCGACGCTGTTCACGATCAAATAAAGATCGTTGAGGTGACTTCCGGGATCGAGAAAGTCGGCAGGAATTCCACGCGTGGCGCGATCCAGC
>DATHQJ010000411.1:0-6880 GCA_035482825.1 Binatus sp. (SeqCode)
TCACAGATCGAGGACCGAAACTGTCCGCAATGGCTGCTACGGTTCCGGCTGTCGATGGAGGCCAGATTCAGGCCACATGCTGGGCCAAATCCTGAGCCACATCCTGAGCCACATCCGACGCTGGAGAAGAAATTATGAAGCTGACGGAACTTCTGCTGGCAGGACTGGAACGAGAAGCCGCCTGCGTCCGCAACACGCTGCGGCGTGTACCGGAAGGCCACAACGACTGGAAGCCGCATCCGACGTCGATGGCGCTGGGCTATCTGGCGTCACTGATTGCAACCTTGCCGGCGTGGATCGCGATGATGGTGAACCAGGATGAATTGGATCTGAAGTCACCGGGAGCGGCGAAGCTGAGAGCGCCGGAGTGGAGCCAGCGAACTGAACTGGTGACCACGCTCGATGCCAGCCTCGCACAAGCGCGCGAGGCGCTGGCGAACACGACCGACGAGCATCTGCTCGCGCCGTGGAGGTTCCTCGTGGGCGGGCAGGTGGTGGACGAGAGTCCGCGGCACGTAATGATCGCCGACTCGGTGTTCGGCCACCTGGCGCACCACCGGGGACAGTTGACGGTCTATCTGCGACTGAAGGAGGAATCCACCAACGAGGTTTATCAGCCGTCGGCGAATGAGGGACTGGTCGCGTGATGCCGCCCGAATCGCAGCGTAACTTTATCGTTGCAGCGGCAGTTGTAACTGTCATGTGAGGCGTAGTGTGACATTTGTCATCCCACCCTGATGACGATCTCCACTTGTAGGTGAGGCGGCTTCGCGACAGTATGAAGATCATAAAAGGAAGGTCATAAAAAGCGCGGCGGGGTGGGCCGGGCAGTCATATTAAGGTTGGCATTTTGAGCCATTCGAAAATCAAATCCGTCCGGGTTGTCGATAGTGAGGCGCATCGTCTATTCTTGGTGGGCTTGGACGTGCCTACCTGCTGCGCCCAGCTCCCGGTTCCCTCTGGAGTTTGCCCATGACGTTGACCCGGTTTGTGACCAAGAACGCGTTCCGCAACAAGCGCCGCAGTATTCTGACGGTGTTGAGCATCGCTTTCTCTTTGCTCCTGCTCACGCTGATGATGACCATCTGGCGGGGTTTCTATCTCGATCAGGGCAGCGCCGAATCCGCGGAGAGGCTGGTGGTGCGGCACCGTGTTTCTCTTACCTTTAATCTGCCCGGATACTACCGCGAGAAAATTCGCGCCGTGCCCGGAGTGGTGGCGGTGGTGCCGGTGTCGTGGTTCGGCGGAATTTATAAAGACGCGAAGCCGGAGAATTTTTTCGCGCAGTTCGGCACCGATCCCGATGAATTCTTCAAAGTCTACCGCGACCTCGAACTCCCGGCGGAACAAGCCACGGCCTGGCAGCGCGACCGGCAGGGCGTAATTGTGGATTCCGCGCTGGCCAAGAAGTACGGATGGAAATTGGGCGACCGCATCGTTTTGCAGGGAACGATTTATCCCGTGAACCTTGAATTGATCGTCCGCGGCATCTTCCACGCCAATCCGGACAACAAGTCGGTTTACTTCAACGCGAAATACGTCGAGGAATCCGTAGATTTCTTCAAGGGCCGCGCTGGGACGTTCACCATCCTGGCGGATACTCCTGGCGACGTGAGCAAAGTTGCCGCCGCCGTAGACGATACGTTCCGCAATTCGCCGCAGCCCACCAAAGCCGAAAGCGAAAAGGCGTTCGGGCTGGAGTTCGTGGCCATGATGGGCAACGTAAAGGCATTCATTCTGAGTATCTGCTCAGCGGTGGTCTTCGCCACGTTGCTGGTTTCCGCGAATACCATGGCGATGACGATTCGCGAGCGCACGCGCGAAGTGGCGGTGCTGAAGACTTTGGGTTTCACGCGACGCGGCGTTCTCGGTCTGTTCGTGAGCGAAGCTGTTTCTCTCTCGTTGATGGGCGGCCTGATTGGCGCGGGGCTGGGGTGGGTGATGGTTTATGGTTTGACGCATTCTCCTCAGTTCTTCAGCTTTTTCCCCTTGGTGGTCACGCCTGGGATTGCGCTACTGGCGCTGCTGGCGTCCGGAGTGGTGGGGCTTCTGAGCGCGGCGCTGCCGTCGTATCACGCTTCGCAGATCAACATTGTGGACGGACTCCGCCACATCGGATGAAGCGACGCAGGATGAGGTTATGACGCTGAGCAGTTTCATAGTGCGCAACACGTTCCGCAACAAGCGGCGCAGCCTGCTGACCATGGCCAGCATCAGCTTCTCGCTGCTGTTGCTGACGATGATGATGTCGATCTGGCGCACGTTTTATCTTGATCCCGGGCCGCCGGACGCGGTGAGGCGGATTATTACGCGGGACCGGGTTTCGCTGGCGTTTTTTCTGCCGGCGTACTACCGCGACAAGATCCGCAGCGTTCCGGGCGTGGTTGCGGTGGCGCCGATGACTTATTTTGGAAATCGTTACAAGGACGACCGCGCGAGCAATGCCTTTGCCCAGGCGGCGACCGATCCGGACGAGTATCCGAAAGTGGCGTCGGACAAGATCATCCCGCCCGACCAGCTGGTGGCCTGGCAGCGTGATCGGACCGGAGCGTTGGTGGATGTGGAACTGGCTAAGAAGTACGGGTGGAAGATTGGCGATCGCATCACGCTGTCGAGTCCATATTTTCCGGTCGCACCCGAACTCACCATCCGCGCGATGTATAAGATCGATCCGCCGGCGCGTTCGTTGTACTTCAGCTCGAAATATCTGGAAGAGTCGGTGGGTTGGTTCAAAGGGCAGGCGGGCTGGTATATCACGCAAGTGGATTCGGCCGATCATGTCGCGTCGGTTTCGCAGGCCATTGATGAACTGTTTCGCAATTCGCCGCAGCGCACCAAGACTGAGAGCCAGCAGGCGTTTCAGCTTTCATTCGTCGCGACTTTGGGGAATGTGAAGGTTTTTATTCTGAGCATTTGCGCAGCGGTGGTGTTCGCGATCCTGCTGGTTTCGAGCAATACCATGGCGATGTCGATTCGCGGACGGACGCGCGAAGTTGCGGTGTTGAAGACGCTGGGGTTCACGCGCCAGCGGTTGCTCGCGATTTTTGTGGGCGAGTCGATCGCGTTGGCAGTCGGCGGCGGCGTCATAGGGATTCTGGCGGCGACCGGCATGCTGCAGTGGCTAACGCACTCTTCGCTCGCCATCGGGATTCCGGCGGGCATGCGGGTCACGTTTCCTACGATGGTGGTCTCGTTGCTGGTAGCGGCCACGGTGGGATTCGTGAGCGGCTGCCTGCCGGCCTACAACGCGGCTCGCATCAACATCGTGGATGGATTGCGGCATATTGGGTGAAGCGACGTCCGCCCCTCGCGCGGGATGCTGGCGTTACGGGAACTGAAATACGGATAGAGAAAAACTTATGGCGATACCGATCAGCTACAACGTCCGCAACTTGATTCTGCGCAAGGGGCTCACGCTCATGACGGCGCTGGGCATCGCGCTCACCGTGACCACCGCGATCTTTCTGATGGCGCTGGTGGCGGGGCTAAACAGGGCATTCGTCAGCAGCGGTAATCCGCTGAACGTGTTGGTGCTGCGCAAGGGATCGGAAGCGGAGTTGTCGGGCGGATTCGATGCTTCGCTCTATCCCACGCTGAAAACGCTTCCCGGCATCGCGAAAGACAGCCACGGCGAACCGATGACTTCGGGCGAGTGGGTGGTGGTAATCGTGCTGCCGCGCAAAGACGGCACCGGCGAAGTGAATGTGACGGTGCGCGGCATGATGCCCGACGGCCTGGAAATGCGCCCGAGCGCGAAACTTGTGGAGGGCCGGTGGTTCCAGACGGGACAGCGCGAGGTTGTGGTCAGCAAATCGATTCAGGGACGTTTTTCACACGCCAACATCGGCGACACCATGGAATTCGGCAAAGGATCGTGGAAAGTTGTGGGTGTGTTCGACGCGGGAGGCTCGGCGTACGAGTCTGAAGTTTGGGGCGACGTGAATCAGATGGCGTCCGACTTTGACCGGCAGGGCGGGTTCTCCTCGGCTTACTTGCGCGCGACCGATCCCATCTCCGCCGAGGCGCTGAAGAATCGCGTGAGCGACGATCAGCGGTTGAAGCTGGAAGGGTTCAACGAGAAGGAGTATTACGCCAAGCAGACCAGTTCCGGCACGCCCATCAAGGTGATTGGCTACGTGGTGGGATTCATCATGGCGATCGGCTCGATCTTCGCGGCCATGAATACCATGTACGCGGCAGTGGCGTATCGCGGGCGCGAGATTGCGACCCTGCGCGTGATTGGATTTTCGCGGCCGGCGATTCTGACTTCATTTGTGCTGGAGTCTTTGCTGCTGGCTTTGCTGGGCGCGGCGGCGGGAATTTTGCTGATGCTTCCGTTTAACGGAATGCAAACCGGCACGTCGAATGCTGTAACGTTCAGCGAAGTCGTGTTCGCTTTGCGCATCACGCCGCAGGTGGCTTTGTACGCCATTCTGTTTGCGTTGATCATGGGGTTTGTGGGCGGGCTGGCTCCGGCGTGGCACGCGGCGCGGCAGAATATTTTGAATGCGTTGCGCAGCTAGAGATCTGTGGCACAGGAGGCAATCCCACTTCTCGCGCAAAGAGCGCGCGAGAAATGGGGCACCCGCGGTACGAAACAATTTCGAGAATTCGAGCGTAATCATTCTTATGGCGATTGACACCAAACACGAAGACCTGCAGAGCCTGCGCATTGACCGCACCCAACGCGGCGATTCCAGCGGAGAGCCGCCGGCGTGGGCGAAGCGCTATATTCTCGGCGGCATCGCGATAGTCGTGTTGCTGGGCGTCGGCGCGCTGGCTTACCGCGCGTTCTCGTCAGACACGCCGGAAGTCGAAGTGGTGCGCGCCGCGGCCCAGACCAGCGGCAGCGACGCCGGCGGAACCGTGCTCTCCGCCACGGGCTACATCGTGGCGCATCACACCATCAACGTGAACTCCAAGGTCACCGGCCGCCTGAGTTGGATCGGCGTGGAAAAAGGCGACAAGGTGAAGGAAGGCCAGGTGCTGGTCCGCCTGGAAGATCAGGAGTTCCGCGCGTCGTATGAACAATCTAAAGGCGCAGTGGCGAATGCGCGCGCCTATCTGGACGAACTGCAGCACGGCTCGCGGCCCGAGGAAGTGCAACAGGCCCAGCATAATCTCGATGAGGCCCGCGCCACGCTGGTGAACGACAAGCTGACGCTCGACCGCACCAAGGAACTGGCGGGCAGTGGCGTGGTTTCGCGCCAGCAACTCGACGATGCCACGGGGAAATTCGAGGCCGATCAGCAGCGCGTGAATTCGTTAGAGAAGGCATTTCAACTTTCGAAGATCGGGCCGCGCGCAGAAGAGATTGCGCGGGCGCAAGGCGCGCTGATGCAGGCTCAGGGCCAGCTCGACTATGCCCAGTCGCAACTGGATGCCACGGTCATTCGCGCGCCGGTAACGGGCACCATCCTCGACCGCACGGCGGAAAAGGGCGAACTCATCACCGCACAGTTTGCCAGCGCCGCCGCGGGTGGACCACAGGGATCGGTGGTATCGCTCGCCGACCTCAACGATTTGCAAGTTGAGCTCGATATCGCGCAGGCGGATTTCGCGCGCCTTGGTCCGACCCAGAAAGCGAAAGTGACCACCGACGCCTATCCCGACAAGGAATACGACGGCGTGATCGCGCAGATTTCGCCTGAAGCCAATCGCCAGAAAGCAACCGTGCAGGTGAAGGTGCAGGTGCAGAATCCGGATAAGTATCCCGCGGTTCAACTGCGGCCGGAAATGAATGCCACGGTGAAATTTCTGGCCGACGAAGCGCCCAAAATCAAAACTACCGAACCGACTGGCGTCTACGTGCCGTCGACCGGAATTCACGATCGTGATGGCAAGAAGATCGTATTGATCGCCTATAACGGAAAAGCCGTGGCGCGGGAAGTTCACGTCCTGAGCCAGCGCAGCGATGGGGCACTGGTCGACGGGCTAGTGGGCGGCGAAAGTGTGATCACCACGGCACCGGCGACCTTGAAAGACGGAGACAAAATTAAAATTAAGGGGCAATCATGAGTACAGCAACCCAGTCCAACGTTGCCACGAGCACCAAGGTGGTACAGGTGCGCGGCGTCAGCAAGATCTTCAAGCGCGATGCTTTTCAGGTAACCGCGCTCGACGACGTTTCGATCGACATCGCCAAGGGCGAGTTTCTCGCGCTCATGGGGCCGTCGGGTTCGGGCAAGACGACCTTGCTGAATATGATCGCCGCGATCGATCGTCCCACGAGCGGCGAACTGCTGGTCCAGGGGCAGGACATTTTTCGCTTCAACGACGCGCAGATCGCCCGCTGGCGCAATGAGCACATCGGCTACGTGTTTCAGACGTTCAACCTGATTCCCGTGCTCACCGCTTTTGAGAATGTGGAACTGCCGCTGCTGCTGACCAAGCTGACCGCACCGCAGCGGCGTGATCACGTCCTGACAGCGCTCAAGCTGGTCGGACTGGAAGATCGAGTCGGCCATTTGCCCAAGCAGCTCTCCGGCGGGCAGGAGCAGCGCGTGGCGATCGCACGCGCGATCGTCAGCGATCCGACTTTGCTGCTGGCTGATGAACCGACCGGAGACCTGGACAGTAATTCCGCGACGGACGTGCTGGAGATTCTAAAGCGGCTGAATGAGGATTTTCAGAAAACCATTGTGATGGTGACGCACGATCCGCACGCGGCGTCGTACGCGCACGTGACTCGGCATCTGGAAAAAGGAATGCTGCTTCCGCCGGGGTAGGCGGACGGGCGCAAGCGTCGGAGAGTGGGACTCCGAGTCAGGGCGCTGGAAGACTCCCTAGAGCAGGGACTCAGCCCTCAACCGCCGGGATTAACTCACGTTGGCCACGAGCCCGGTTTCGCCGTTTGCCGGCGACACATCTTCAGGCACTT
>DATHQJ010000412.1:0-16883 GCA_035482825.1 Binatus sp. (SeqCode)
TCGCGGCATCTACCGCGCCAACGCTTTTGATGTGGCGTTGCTGATTCCGTATTTCATTGTGCTCATTCTGCTGGCCGGATATGGAATGCACCGCTACGTCTTGGTGTATCTGTATTACAAGCATCGCAAGAACGGCACGACCGAGCCGGCCGCGCATTTTGAAGACTTGCCGCGAGTGACGGTGCAGTTACCGATTTTCAATGAGCAGTATGTGGTGGAGCGACTGCTGGAGTCGATCTGCAAGCTGAAATATCCCAAGGAAAAGCTCGACATCCAGGTGCTCGACGATTCGACTGACGAAACCGTCGAAGTGGCTCGTGCTCTCGTCGAGCGCTATGCGGCGCTGGGCAATCCCATCAGCTACCATCACCGGACGAATCGCGAAGGTTATAAGGCGGGCGCGCTGGCCGAAGGACTTAATACGGCGCAGGGCGAGTTCGTTGCCATTTTTGATGCCGACTTTACTCCGCCGGAAGATTTTCTGCTGCTCACCATCCACCACTTTACCGACCCCAAGATCGGAATGGTGCAGACGCGCTGGACTCACCTGAATCGCCACTACTCCTTTCTGACCGAGGTCGAGGCCATCCTGCTCGATGGCCACTTCGTGCTCGAACACTCCGGCCGCGCCCGCACTGGACTTTTTTTCAACTTCAATGGCACTGCTGGAATGTGGCGGCGCATCGCGATCGACGATGCCGGGGGCTGGCAGCACGACACGCTGACCGAAGATACCGACCTGTCGTACCGCGCGCAGCTGAAAGGATGGAAGTTCATCTACTTGCAGGATGTGGAATGTCCGGCGGAGTTGCCGGTTGAAATGACGGCGTTCAAGACGCAACAGGCGCGCTGGGCGAAAGGTTTGATTCAGACCGGAAAAAAAATTCTGCCGCGAGTGCTGCGCAGCGACGCTCCGCTGCACACCAAGATCGAAGCGTGGTATCACCTGACGGCGAATATGAGCTATCCGCTCATGATCATGCTTTCTGTGTTGCTGCTTCCGGCCATGATCATCCGCTTTTATCAGGGCTGGTTTCAGATGCTTTACATCGACCTGCCGCTGTTCATGGCTTCGACATTTTCGATTTCCAGTTTCTACCTGGTGTCGCAGCGCGAACTGTTTCCGCGGCGCTGGCCACGAGCGCTTTTGTATCTGCCATTTCTGATGGCGCTGGGCATCGGGTTGACCATCACGAATACCAAAGCGGTGATCGAGGCGTTGATCGGCAAGCAGAGCGCATTCGCACGCACGCCGAAGTACAGCGTGGTTTCGAAGGGAGATAAAATCGGAGCCACCAAATACCGCAAGCGGCTGGGATGGGTCCCATGGCTGGAACTGCTGATCGGTGCATACTTCGCGGCCACGGTCTACTACGCCATCGATAACGAAAACTATATTACGGTCCCGTTCCTGCTGTTGTTCGTGGTGGGCTACTGGTGCACCGGATTGATGTCGCTGCTGCAAGGCCGATTCGGCGGCGCCTCGCTCCGCACTACCACGCACAGCAAGCCGTTTCCCGTGGGCGTGTAGATTCGGTGCTGACTTCTGGTCTTCGCGGCGCCGCTCGTTTACAATCCAGTCGCTAAACCTGCTCACCCGGCAAGCGCATACCTGTCGGGAAGAGAATCGTTCGATGTTCAGGATGTCCGATCAAGACGTCTGATAAGGAGGATGCGATGCTCCTCTCCCACAAAATTCTCCACTCCACCGCGGTCGCGGGCCTGTTGGGATTGTTCCTAAGTTGTGGTTCGGCGCACGATTCCGACGAATTCTTTGTGTTGGTCTCGGCGAATCTGGTTCCTTACTGGAAGGCCGCGGGTGCGGGATTCTCGAACGCCGCGACGCAGATGAAAGTGCGCTCTGATTTTGCCGGACCGCAAAACTACGACCCCAGGGCGGAGCGGGACGCTCTCGATCAAGCCGTGCAGAAAAAAGCCACAGGCATTCTGCTGGCCGTGACCGATCCTGCGCTGCTGAAAGACAGCATCGATAAGGCCGTGGCTGCGGGGATTCCGGTCATCACCATCGACTCGGATGCGCCCGCCAGCAAGCGTTTGTTTTTCATCGGAACCAATAATTATCAAGCCGGATTCACCGGTGGACAGCGCCTGGCGAAGGAACTCAAGGGCAAAGGCAATGTCGTGGTCTTCACCATGCCGGACCAGTCGAACCTGCAAGACCGGCTCCGCGGATACAAAGACGCTCTGGCTGCGACGCCCGGGATTAAGATCACGCGCGTGGTCGACATCCAGGGCGATCCGCGCATCGCATTCGACACCGCGACCCAGATCGTCGGCAAAGAGCGCGACAAGGTTGACGGCTTCGTCTGTCTGGAAGCGCAGTCGGGCAAGGAAATTGCGGGCGTGCTCAACAGCTATCACGTCACTGGAAAAATAGTGATTGCGATGGACACCGACCAGGAGACGTTAGACTGGATCCAGAAAGATGTGATCGCGGCCACCATCGCGCAGAAGCCGTACACCATGGCCTTTGTCGGGATGCAGATGCTCGACAACCTGTATCACCACAAGCCCGCATCTTTGGAAACGGATTGGTCGAAGGACAGCTTTTCGCCGATCCCGAGCTTTGTGGATACCGGTTCGGGTCTGATCGACAAGAGCAATGTGGGATCGTTTATCCAGGCGGGCAAGGATTTAGGCTCAGCGCCAAAATGACGAGGGCTTGCCTACGAAATATATTCCCGGATGTACTCGTCTTTGGTGTGGGTCAACTGGCGGACGTCGCCGTCGAAAATAACTTTGCCGTCGCGGAGAATAAGAAAACTCATGGGCACGTTGCAGTACTGCCCGCGCGGCAATACTCGCAACTGGTTGGTTTGCGGATCGAATTCATGCGTGGCCAGGGTGAAAGCATCCTGCAGGCGATGGGTGACCAACAGGGAACTGGTGCGGTAAACGTCGCGCTGCTTCATGATCAATTGCACAATCGTATCGGAAGTGACCGGATCGAGACCGCCGGTCGGTGAATCGTAGAGCAGCAGTTCCGGCTGCGTGATGATGGCGCGGGCGATGGCGACGCGGCGGCGCATGCCTCCGGAAAGTTCCGAGGGAAAGAGATCGAGCGTGTGTTCCAGTTCCACAAAGCGCAGCGACTCGCGCACGCGTTGGTCGATGGCGTCGTCGTAAATGCCGTGCTCTTCCATCAGGCGGTAGGCGACATTTTCGCGCACCGTGAGCGAGTCGAACAGCGCGCTCTCCTGAAAGACCATGCCTAGATGTCCGCGCATGGGGAACAGATCCTGCTCGCGCATGTGGGTGACTTCGTTGCCGAGCACAGTAATCTTTCCCGAGTCCGGTGTGAGCAGGCCGAGTGCGAGCTTCAGGATCGTGCTCTTGCCGGAACCCGCGACGCCGAACAGCGCCTTGGTTTCTCCGAAGGGCAGATGGAACGAAACCCCGCGCAGGACTTCGTTGTCTTCAAATGCGAGATGCACATCCTCGAACACGATGGCCGATCCCGGCGGCCGGTCGGTCGCGGAGGGAGTGCAGTCGATGGGCAGAGTTGGCGTAGACATGCAAGTGATTATGAGCTTACTTATAAGACAGCACCGAGATCAACAGCTTGGTGACAAAGAAATCCGTAACCAGAATAAAAACCGACGCGGTCACCACAGCCTGAGTCGTGGCGCGGCCCACGCCTTGCGTGCCTCCGCGCGCGGTCATGCCGTAGTAGCAGCCGACGGTCGCGATAATGAAGCCGAACAGCGCGGGCTTGAGCAATCCCATGAACACGTCCTGCACTACCAGTACCTGCCAGGCTCTGCTCCAGTACTCATGGGCATCGAGATTTAGAAACACCTTCGCAACCATCAGGCCGCCGGCGAGGCCGACCAGATCGGAAATGATGCTGAGAAAAAACAGCATGAACACGGTCGCGGTCACGCGCGGGGTCACTAACTTTTTCATGGGATCGGTGCCCAGCGCGCGCATGGCGTCAATCTGCTCGGTCACCACCATCGACCCAAGTTCGCTGGCCATGCCGGAAGAATTTCGTCCGGCCACCATCAGTCCGGTGAGCACTGGACCCAGCTCGCGGACCATGGAAGTAGAAACCAGTTGCCCGATCAGGTTGATAGAACCGAAACGCTCCAGCGTATTGGCTGTCTGCAGCGCCAGCACGCCCCCGGTGAAGAAACCGGTTAACACAACGATGGGCAACGAACCTACGCCGATCAGGTCGGCCTGCTGCACCATGTCCGCAAAATAAAGCGGCTTGCGAAACAGGTTGCCCACCGACTGCGCGGCTAGAAGAGTGTATTCCTGAACCGACAGGACTTTCTGCTTGACGAACTCCGTAGGCGATCTGAGTTCCATGCGATTCGGAAGCCAGGGCATCGCGGGCGAGGCACTGGCTTCACCGAACTATAACAGAGAACGCTGTCAGCGATCAGCGGTCAGCGTTCAGACCGGTCGGGCCTGTGCATGCGCTCCTGGTCAACGAGGGCACTGGCCTGATCGCAGCAGTAGAACAGATCGCTGGGTTGAGTCTCCGCAGAGGCGCTGAACGCTCCTCTGCGGAGATGGATAAAGATTTAGGGCGTGATTTCGGTGATGAATGTCCCGAAGTTTGCCGCCAGTGCGCCGGGAGGCAACTGAACCAGCGGAGGATTGATGGCTTCAGTGGCCATCCAGAGGTTTCCGCTCTCGTCGGAGACCGCGGCGGAGTAATCGCCCCAGCGCCCGACTCGGCTGAGGCTGAATGGAACGTATCCGCTGAACCCATCATCGGGAGCAAACCCTGGATCGGAAACCACGATTGGCCCGGCGCCGTTCACTGCGTCGAGAGTAACGTATGCGGCGCTGGGGAAAAAGTTTTCGCCAGCGATCGAGAACGCGATCGCCGCTTTACCGCCCGCCGTAACGCCCACGGCCGGGAAGAGCACGCTGTTCTGCATAGGCGACTGGATCGAGACGTAACCCTGATTCACGACGGAAGCGCTGAGCTGGCCGCCGCTCATCGAAGGCGACAAGATGAACCATGCTGCGCCCGCGCGCACCGGTCCCTGACCGCCGGGCTGCACTTTGGTTGGAACGGCGGTCCACAGGTTGCCATTGGCGAAGACTACCTGCTGCATGCGGTCGTCGTTGGCGGCAATCAGTTCTTCGTGGTTCTTGAAGCCTTGGGTCGCCAGGAAATCGCGAAACGGAGTCGGGCCGGATTTCTGATCGGTTGCGGGCGGGAAGCCATACGCCTCGGTATCGACGATAACGTTGTTGAGAAACAGGCTGGGCGTCGAGTTGAGCGAACTGGTGTTCGTGATCGCCCAAACCGATACCCGATTGTCGACCGTGTGGGCTGGATCCAGCGCGCTGACAAAGTATTCCGTACCGCCTGCCGCGCTTTCGAATGTGCCGCCCGGAGGAATGGAGGCTGGCTGGATAGAGCGGGCCGGCTCGCCTGGCACCACGTCGAGATTCCCGAAGTGCACAGCGCTGATGCTACCGCCGCTGCCGGTTTCCAGCTGAGCCAGAGACATGGCATAGAGCTGCCCTCCCTTAAAGGCTCCCGGGGGCAAAGCAAAGGCGTTGGTAGCGACGTAAAATCCGTTGGCATCGGCGCCGATGAGAGGCTGGTCACCGAAGCAGCCGGTGGGACAACCACCGAAGCGAGCATCGCCGTCGTTGCTGACATCCAGCGTGAAGACATTCCAGACTCCGGTCAACGGATTATCGGTCTGGCTGACTGCGATCAGAACATGGGATTTGCTGGTGCGGTTGCCGGTGACGGGGTCTACGTCAATCTCAAGTTCGGTGACGATGAAATGGTGATTGGTCGCGTCGAAATAAGCTCTTGGGTCTGAGAGAAAGGGGCCAAAGGATTCGATCTGTCCATTATTATTGACGACGAACGTGGGCGGCAGGCCGAAGAAGAGACTGAGCGCTTCAAAGCCGAATGAGTGCCCCGTAGTGTCGAAGATCTCGATGGCGTTGTTGATGGGCTCGAGAACAAAGCCGTTGCCGACTGCGAGGCCCTGGTCGGGGGGCTCGAGCTGTCCGTTATTACCGCCGGGGAAACCGGTGGGTGCTACGGCTTGCAAGAACTGATCAAGCCCCTTGAAGCCGTTAAATGTTGCCGAAGCAAAGGAGTTGCCGGCCGGGCGGGGAACAAAATTTGCCGGTAGCCGAGCCGGACTGTTGTTGCCGGAGATTCCGGGAATATCAAAGCTCTCATCGACATCGGGACTCTGCACGACCTGGTTAATCGGGGCGTCGCCGGGTTTTCCCGGGTTGAATCTCTTGGCGCCGACGAACGACAACACTTTGGTTGAGGTACTTACCTGCGCCGACAGAGCGCCGGAAACCAGCATCAGGCTGATCGCTACGAATGGGCAGAAGTAAAGCTTTCTCATTTTTGACTCCTTAGTTTGACGGTTCAGTTGTCATGCCAATGTTTAGGAAGCGATATCCCGGTTTGCGCCCGCGTCGGCGGGTCGAAGACGAGATTCGGCTGGAGAAGCATCGCTGTGGAATCGTTGGAGATTGACATCTGAAAGCAGTTCACGCTGGGCAAATCGCGAAGAGCATTTTAGAAGTAGCGACCGAAGGCTACTCAGATACTCGGCACGAGTTGTCAAAAATTTGTCATCGATAGGTAAAACTCCCGTAAGAGAGCGGGTTTGAGCGTCACGATCCGCTTGTATTCTGTGGATGCTTGGCGATGTCGGTAGGGATACCACTTGGCATAGTCCCCCCTGCACCGACCCGAGCGGGCGCTGATTAGCGCATCCGGTTCTTATCTCCGATGGGTGGCGGCAAAACGTGCTCCTTGTCAGCCAATGCGCGAAATGGTGGAGCTGGTCGAAGAGTGGCACAGCCAATTCTTCGAATGAGACATGCTGAATTTCCCCGGCAGAAATGTGCACAAATACTTAACCTGCCGGCCAGCTGGTTTATTCCAGATGTTGCGGATAATTCTGTGAGGAACGAAGCCCGCCTGGATAGCCAGGTACCGTGAAATATACCAGTCAGCAGCGGTTGCCCCTGCTTAGTTTCCACAGTACACGAGCAGTCTCGCGCTGATATTTCGACGATTTCGTCATACCGATGGAATAAGCCTGCGACGAGTACGGTTCTACAGAGTAGGGGGCCGGCTGACAGAACTCGGTCCTTCTCTGTAAGCACCCCAATTCGAACAAAACGGAGCAAAAGGCAAATTTATGCGTAAAATGTTGGTCGTCGCTGCGCTCATGTGCGCGAGTCTTCAAGCCCAGATCACATCGGGCTCCAGGACAAAGCATGAACAGCCCCCCACAAACACAAATCAGTCTGTCAACCCCGTTATCGAGTGGAATAGAACTCTTCTGGTAATCGTGCGGACTCCGGGTGCCCAGCCGTCCACCGTTCATTCGACGCGCAGCTTCGCGATTCTTCACGCCGCGATTTATGACGCTGTCAATAACATTGCCGGAGAATTCAATCCCTACCTGGTGCGTCTCGCCGATGTGTCCCCACAAACGTCTAAAGTAGCCGCAGCGGATCAGGCAGCACACGACGTGTTGCTGTCTATTTATCCCTCGTTTCAGCCCACTCTCGACACCGAACTTCAACAGGATTTAGCCAAGATTCCCGATGGGAAAGCGAAGAACGATGGCATCACGGTGGGTCAGACTGTGGCTGGTCAGATCCTGGCATTTCGCGCCAATGATGGCTCCGGCGCTCCTCAGCCAGGATTCACATCCAAAAATATCCCGGGATTCTATCGGGCTACACCACCGGATTTCACCCCGGCCGACTTTACGCAATGGGGAGATGTGACCCCCTTTGCGATCGTCAATGCGCGCGAATTCCTGCCCGACCCGCCGCCAGCATTGACCGACAAAGAATATATTCAAGACCTTGCTGAAGTACAGAGCATTGGCGAGATCGACAGCATAACGCGCACGAACGAGCAAACCTTGATCGGGAAGTTCTGGGGTGGCAAGATCCAAAATTACTGGAACGAGATCACCCAGACGGCGGTGATCGCGCACAACCTGAACCTTGAACAGAGTGCACGCGTTTTCGCGCTAGTGAATTTTGGCATGGCCGACGCCACGATTTCGTTCTTCGAAGCGAAATACATCTATCACTTCTGGCGTCCAGTCACTCCGGCGGAGCTCACCGATTCCGATTGGCTGCCCTTGTCGACCAAAACCGCACCGGATCCCTCCTATCCCGGTGCTCACAGTGCTACCAGCAGCGCCGCCGCAACCGTATTGGCGTTTTACTTTGGGGACGGATTCACCTTCGATGTCACATCCGAGGTCCTGCCGGGAGTCACGCGCCACTTCACTACCTTCTCCGCTGCTAAGCGCGAAGCAGGTTTAAGCCGAATCTATGCCGGACAGCACTTCCGCTTTGATCACCTGGCTGGCCTGCGTCTCGGCAGGGAGGTGTCCCGATCCATTGATGAAACTACGCTGCGTGCGGAGGAACACTAACACAGTGGCCCAACATTACGACCATTCTGCTACGCCGGCGCGCCAATTTGGCGCGTCGGCGCTTTGAAACCAGGAACCGTCAACCCCGCCTGGCGAAATATCCCCATCTCGAATGCAGGCCCTTCAGGAAACCTCTGGATCGTAAGGCTGTGGCGGAGGACCGCTCCTACCCCCGCCCCTTCTTCTTAATCTCAATATTCAGCCGGCGGATTTTCTGGTTCAGCGTGGAGAGTGGCACGTGGAAGCGCTCGGCGGCTTCGGTCTGGTTCCAGTTGCAGCGTTCGAGCATGTCGGTGATGACGCGGCGTTCGACGTCTTCCACAATTTCAAACAACGACGCGTCGGACTGCGGATCATGCAGGGTGAGTGAGGAGCCGCGTCCCATCATGGAATCGGGCAGCAGGTCCATGCTGATCTCCGGGCCGGAAGAGAGCACCACGGCGCGTTCGATCACATTTTCGAGTTCGCGCACGTTGCCCGGCCACGAGTAAGCCATCAGCGGACGCAGCGCTTCCGGAGTGATGCGCGGTGCGGGGCGGCTATTTTCCTCGGCATACTTTTTCAGGAAAAATTCAACCAGCAGCGGGATGTCTTCCTTGCGCTGGCGCAGCGGCGGCAGTTCGACGGTGATTACATTCAGGCGATAAAACAAATCTTCGCGGAACCGGCCTTCGCGCACCATCTGGCGCAAGTCGATGTTGGTGGCGGCGATAATGCGTACGTCCACCTGCAGCTCCTGAATGCCGCCCAGGTGCATGAAGCGGCGGTCCTGTAGCACGCGCAGAATCTTGGCCTGCGTTTCCAGTCCCATGGTGGCGATCTCGTCGAGAAAAAGCGTGCCCTTGTCCGCCACTTCGAACAAACCTTTTTTCGACGCGATGGCGCTGGTGAACGCCCCCTTCACGTGGCCGAAGAGTGTCGACTCCAGCAAATCGGTCGGCATCGACCCGGTGTTAACCGGAACAAACGGTTTGTCGCGCCGCGGAGAATTCAGGTGAACGGCCTTCGCAATCACTTCCTTGCCGGTGCCGCTCTCGCCCTGCAACAGAACGGTGGAGCGGCTGTTTGCGACCTGCGCGACCAGGTCGAAAATCTTCAGCATGGGCTCGCTCTTGCCCACAATGTTTTCGAAGTTGTAACGCTGCTTGAGCGCGCGCTTGAGTTGGACGTTTTCTTCTTCGGCCCGGCGCCAGCCCACGGCGGCGCGCACATCGGCGAGAAGTTTTTCGTTGTCCCACGGCTTCTGCACGAAATTCGCCGCGCCCGACTGCATGGCGCGCACCGCGTTCTCCACGGTGCCATACGCGGTAATCATGATTACGGGAAGGCGCGAATCGTTAGAGCGAATCTCGGAGAGAATCTCCATCCCATTGCGGCCCGGCAGTGTCAGGTCGAGCAGCACCAGATCAAAGGGACGATCTCCCATTTGCGAGATGCCGTCTTCGCCGCTGACGGCAGTCTCCACTTCGAAGCCTTCCATTTCGAGCAGCGTCTGCAGCGATTCGCGAATCTCGGCCTCATCGTCGATGATCAGCACCGATCCGGCCGGCGACGAGTTGCCGCCCGTGATGCTGTTCGTTGTTCCGTTCATCGTGCCCCGCGCGATGACTGCTGCTTCAGACATGCACTGCCTTCCTGCTCAGCGGAAAATCCAGGGCAAACGTAGTCCCAGATCCCGGATCGCTCTCCACGCGAATCTTACCCGCGTGCTCCTGAATAATGCCGTAGGTGACGGAGAGTCCCAGCCCCGTCCCGCGGTTCTGGCCCTCTTTGGGTGCGGTCTTGGTGGTGAAGAACGGATCGTAAATCCGTTGGATATGCTCCGGCGCAATGCCCGACCCGGTGTCAGAAACTCGCACGCTGACCATGTCGCCGTTCGTGGTAGCGACGTTGAGCGTGCCGCCGCCCGGCATGGCATCTTTCGCGTTGAGAAACAGGTTCAGGAACACCTGCTGCAGTCGTCCGGGATTTCCTTGAATGGCGGAAATTCCCGCGGTCAACTCGGATCGCACCTGAATCTTCGCCGTCTTGAACTGATGCTCGAGCAGCGCGAGCGTGTCAGTGATGACCTTGTTGACGTCGACGTCGGCGAACTCAGTGCCGCTGGTGCGCGAGAAGTTCAGCAGGTTGTTGACGATTTCCGAGGCGCGGAACGTCTGCCGCGTGATCTTCTCCAGCAATCCCGACTTCTGCGGATCGCCCTGCAGTTGCTTCGACAACATCTGAGTGTAGGAAGAAATCACGGCGAGCGGCGTATTGACTTCATGCGCCACGCCCGCGGCCAGCAGGCCAATCGACGACAGCTTGTCGGACTGCGAAAGCTGACGCTCCAGGTCGACGCGTTGCGTGATGTCGTCCATGATCACCAGTCGCCCGATCACCTGAAACTTGCGCGTGACCAGCGGTGCAATCGCGACGTTGACGGTGCGCGTCTCGCCCGCTGGGGTCTGCAGCCGGAACTTGTACAGGTTGTTAATCCCGGGATTTTGCCGGATGCGGTAGAACTCCTCGACGAACTCCGCCGGGAAGATGCTGCGCACCGGTTGAGTCAGAGTCTGCCAACGCGGCAGGGCGTACATCACTTCCATCTGCGCGTTCCAGCTGTCGATGCGGTCTTCCATGTCGAGCGCCATCACGCCAACGTTGATCGACTCCACGATGTTTTCGTTGAAGTCTTTCAGGCGCTCATACTCGGCAACTTTTTGTTGCAGCGACGCGTAGAGTCGCCCGTTCTGAATGGCGATGCCGAGATAGCCGCCGAGAGTCTCGAGCAATTCAATGTCTTCGCTCGACAGGTAATCGCCCTTCGCGGTCTTGCCCAGGCCGAGCACGGCCACGGTTTTCTGCTGGGCGCGGCAGGGAATGTAGTAGTTCAGATCGAGCCGCGCAATAGCGTCCTGCGATCCGGCAGTCTCGCGCGGGACCTGATGGGTATTCTCAAAGAACATGTGCCCCGCGGGCTCGGGCCGAGGCGCGCTCAGGAATATCAGGTCAAGATTGCCCATGGGATTCATGCCGATCGACTTGGAGACGATGAATTGATCGGTATCGTCGCTGGCGCGCAGGAAGATCGCGATGCGGTCGACCGCCAGGGTGCGGGAGAGCCGGTCCAGCACGGAAGACAGAAGCGCATTCAAATCCGTTTCAGAACCCAACTCGCGGCCGAACTCGATCAGCGTCCGGCGGTAGTCATACACGGCGCGGTAGAAAAACTGGTCGACGCGGTCCTGAATCCATTTCCGCACGGGATCAAACAACAGCGCCGTAACCACGACGGCGAGGATCAGCCCCACAGTTCCGGTGCCCGGTTGCCGTCGCTGGACTAGAGTCGCGACGCCCGCGACCAGCGCGAAGTACATCCCCACCACCGCCGTCACCGCCATGGTATAGACCACGACGCGCTTGGAGATCACGTCCACATCCATCAGGCGATAGCGGAAGATGACGAACCCGAAAGTCAGCGGCAGCAAAGCCAGCGACAGCACCGCTAGTTTGCCGACGGTCCCGGGCAATGAGCCCATCAGGTAAGGGACAACATAGAACAGCGTGTAAGGAACGATTGCGAGAACGGTGCCGCGCGTGACCCACTTCAGCTGCTGGCGCAGGATCGTCGTGATGGCCAAGCGGTAACTATCCCAAAGAATGGCAGCTGCGGCGATGAACAGCAATGCGCCGTAGGCCATTTCCTGGCGGTCCATGTCCCAGATTAAATATCCGCTGGCTTGGGCCAGTCGTAAGGCGACGATGCGTCTTGCCAGCAGCAGCGCGCCGGGCAGATATGCCAACGCCAGCAGCCACGGACGCTGGCGCACGAACTGGCGCTTCTCAGGAAAGGTCAGAACAAAGTGCAGGAACAGCGCCGGCTGCAGGATCCAGGCGACGACGTTGCACCAGTAGATCGTCGAGTCGAAGTCGTCCAACTGGCCGGTGTAATGGAAGGAATAGGCAATGAACGAAACCAAACAGAAAATGTAGAAATGCGTGGAGCCGTGGGCGGTCCAGCGCCGCAGCAGAACGTAGAGGCCGATGCTCAGGTAAATCAGCGCGATCAGCCGCAGCCAGTTGTTCAGCGACCGGTCGGCGGGCACAATGATGACGCTCGAGTCGAGCGTCACGGAATGCCGCATGAGAGTATAGGTGGCTTTGGACCAGACCCCGGTGCGGTAGAGCTGGCGCTCCAGATCCGACGTCTTCTTCACATCCTGGCCATTGACGGCGATCAACTGATCATCGGCCTTGATGCCCGCCTTAGCGCCCGGCTGGTCGGGATCGACTCGATCCGCCACCAGGCGCCCATCATGCTCCACCCACCATACTCCATCGTAGGGCTGCAGGGCAGACTCGCGTTCTTTCTGCAAATTGAAGCCGGCAAAGACCACCGCAGCCACTGTCAGCAGGAATAACAGGACTGCAACAAAGCGAGCTTGGCTTTCCCGATTCATGGGTTTCGGCACTGGCTCCGAACCCCTGAGGGGCGGCGGAGACGTGGAAGAGACTTCCCACCGATTCTCATAGAGCAACTTCGCTGCCACGTCGAGTACCCATTCCCGGACCGCTAAGTCCCGCAGATAAAACCACTTCCGAAATTATAGATGCATTTTCGAACAGTAAGTATGTATTTTGGAATGTTTCTGTGTAATTCGGTATGCGCTTTCCGTTGAGGCGATTGGGTTTAGCGGCGGCCAGTTCGTTTGACGGATTCACTCATCTGCAGGAAATATGATGTTCAAGAGGCCTTACGGGATGTTGGCGGGCATTCGAACGGAGTTTTTTATTTTTTGAACCCGGGCTTGTAGCAACTTAGGCTGGTCGACGTTCGACCGCGAACGGCTCCTGCCACCCAACAAAACATCGATAAACAGAACGCTGAACGACTTCCTTGGTGATCCTTCGTGTCCTTAGTGGCTTATCGTTTTTTCGCTTCCTCAAACTGATGCGGCACACTACTTCGTCTGCAATATTCCTTCCAGCGTCCCGAGCTTGCCATCAATCGGACCAGTCTTCAAGTTGGCGATGTCCAGGCCAAGAATCCGGGCGACCAGCGGATACACATTCACATTCTCAAACGGCTCCAGCGTAACTCCATGCCGAATGTCGGGCCCGGCAGCGAAGAAGATCGCCTTCATCTCCGGCATGCGGGTGACATCAAATCCATGCGAGCCCACCGGAGTGCGCTCCGGCCCATTCAAATCCGCAGCCACCGTGATGGAATAAGGCCCGGTGGGCACAATCACCGGATCGCCCTCGCGCGGATTGCTGTCAAAATGCAGATAGGCCGGCACTTGCGCGCGCCGATACACCGCAAACTTGTCGCTCTTGCCGCGCATCGCTTCGAAAGCTTTCTCGGCATCGTCCTCGGACTTGGGATACAGCCCCAGCCCGACGATCGGGGCAAACCCTGAAGGATTCAATCCGAAGTGACCAAGGTTGATCGGAGCGCCCTTTAGCTCCACCATCCCATGGTCGGCCAGCACAATCAAATCAACCGGCAGCTTGGATTCCTTAATCCCTTCCATTAACTTGCCGATTTCAGAGTCGAGTTCATGAACCGCATCGGCCACCTGCTGGCTGTCGGGGCCGTAGCGATGTCCAGCCGTGTCGGTATCAGAAAAATACAGCGTGATCATGTGCGGCCGCTGCTCCGGCGGCATATGCAGCCAGGCTAGCACCTGCTCGACCCGTTTGGGATTGGGAAAGCTGCCATCAAATTTCAGATAGTAGGAAGGCCGCACTCCCTGAATATCCGCTTCTGAACCAACCCAGAAAAACGAAGCCGACCGCATCCCCTGCTGCTCGGCCAGCACCCACAGCGGAGTTCCGCCATACCACGTCCCATCCCCGACCGCCTTGCTGTCGTGATAACTGTAAGTCTCCTTGCGCGCCGGATCATAAAAATTATTGGCCACAATCCCATGATGCTCCGGATAGAGCCCCGTCACGATCGTGTAGTGGTTGGGAAATGTGATGGAAGGATAAGAGGGAAGCATCCCCTCCGGTGCGCTCGCCCCTTCAACCCCGAGCGCGAGCAGGTGTTCGGCGTGATAACGCTTGGCATAATCGTAGCGAAAGCCATCCAGCGAAACCAGAATCACATAAGGCTTCGCCATCTGCTGCGCGGAATTCGGCCCGTGATCGACAGTAATAACCGGAGCGATCGCCTGCCCGAAGCAAGCCACCACGAGCGAGCAGGCCACAAGCGCGACACACAGAATGCGATTCGAAATGCGTTTGAAGGGATCGTGCATGAATGTCTCCATTGGGTTCGGAAATCCATCACCGCCAGGGTTTGGAAATCTACCGTGCGGGGGGTGCCCCATTTCTCGCCTCCTTTGCGAGAAGTGGGGACTTTGATCTTGGCTGTTTACTTTGCGCGCGAGCCTACCCCGCCTTGCGCTCATCGTTCTTGGGAACCTCGATCACCGGATCATCATCCCACTCAAAGGAAAGCGCCCGCGCCGTAGTCTCAATCGGCTCCAACTCCGGGATATCTTCCGCCACCGAAGCGCCCAACTCCGAGAACTTCCGCGCCGAAACCAGCACACGATTTTCCAGCGACCCCACTGCCTGGTTGTAAGCCTCAACCGCGCGGTCAAGATTTGTGCCGACTCCGGTAATGTGTCCCGCCAGCTTGCGCAGACGTTCGTGCAGTTCCTTGCCCAGAGCGCTGATCTGCTGCGCGTTGCGCGCGAGTTTCTCCTGATTCCATCCGTAAGCAACTGCCTTGAGCAGAGCAATGAGAGTCGTCGGCGAGGCCGGAATCACACGCTGCAAGACTCCCTGTTCGATCAGTCCAGGATCCTGCTCCAGCGCGGCGCTGAAAAATGTTTCTCCGGGAAGAAACATCACCACAAATTCCGGCGTGGCCTCGAATTGCTCCCAATATTTCTTGCTGCTCAAAGTCTCCATGTGATCGCGGACCTGCCGCGCATGATTCAGCAGAGACTTGCGGCGCACTTCTTCATCCGTGGTCTCAAACGCCCCGAGAAACGCATCCAGCGGCGTCTTGGCATCAACCACGACATTCTTCCCGCCCGGCAGTTTCACCACGAGATCAGGACGGAACCGTCCGGCTTCGGTGTTCACCGTCTCCTGCTCGGCAAAATCGCAGTAGGGAAGCATGCCCGCAATCTCAACCACGCGCCGCAACTGGATTTCTCCCCAGCGCCCGCGCACATTCGGCGTGCGCAGAGCGCGTACCAGGTTTCCGGTTTCCGATTGCAATTCTTTTTGCGTGGTGATGAGCGACTGCACTTGCGCTTTCAGATCGCCGTAGGCCTCGCCGCGCGCGATTTCCATCTGCTGAATCTGCGCGTCGACTTTGCTCAGCGACTCGCGCACCGGCGTGACCAGATCGGCGACAGCTTTCTGGCGGGCGTCAAGATCGCCCCGTGCGTCGCTCTGAAACCGCTTCAGGGTTTCTTGCGCGATCTGCAGAAACGTTGAATTGTTGGTCTGCAGCGCCTCGGCCGCCAGCGCTTTGAACGCGTTTTGCAAGTCGGCGGCGGCGCGATCCCCGGATTTCGCCAATAATTCGATCTTTTCGTTGCTGGTCTTTCGTTCGGATTCGAGTGCGGATTCTAATCTCGCGCGGCTCTCCACCAGTTCCCGCTGATCGGCTGAAAGCCGCGCCAGATCAGCCTTTTCGTCCGCTAATTCCTTTTCTGTCAACGCTAAACGAGTCTGCAGCGCTGCGGTGCGCGAGCGCAGCACCAGCCATGCAAGCAGGCTGCCAAACAATAGGCCAATGACCCCACTGATCCCTAGTTCCATAGACGCAGGTAACTACTCGACCTCTCTTCCCACCCCTAGCCTAGCACCAGCAACAAAATTTGCGCCGGATAACGAATATCGGGTTTGAAACGGCGGAAGTGAAACCGATCCCTCCCAGGGTCTAAGTGGACAGGCCAAAGCTTGATGCATAGAGCCCCCAGACTACTGTTGGCATTCCTGCTCGGCACGGGCGCCGCGACCATGCAGCCCGCGACTCGCGCGATGGCCTTCCCCGCCGAAGGCGAAGGAAGCGGCCAGCCCGCTCCGCAAGCGCAGCAGAGGCAGCACGCGACGTTGAAACCAGCGGCTGCAAAAGCTTCCGACATTCCGTTTGGAAATTATGAATCCCAGACCGAGCAGCAGCTTCTGGCCCTAGCTAATCAGTCGCGAAAGCAAGCCGGCGCCCCGCCGCTCACGCTCGACGCCGGACTTTCTCAAGCCGCGCGCATTCACGCGCAAGCCATGCTCGAAGCACGCCGGCTTTCGCATCAATTTGATGGCGAGCCCTCCCTCCCTATTCGTTTGGCCGATCGCACCGACCTGCAACTCGATCAGGAGGGAGAAAACGTTGCGCTCGACTACAGCGCCGAGGGCGGCAACCAACATCTCATGCTCTCCCCCCCGCATCGCGCCAACCTGCTCAACCCGGCCTATAACGTGGTCGGGTTGGGC
>DATHQJ010000413.1:0-3734 GCA_035482825.1 Binatus sp. (SeqCode)
GGTGTGGAGATCATAGGTGGATTCGGCACAATCGTTGTGGTCGTTATTGTCATTTACCTTCTGAGCTCGATCAAGATTTTGGCGGAGTACGAGCGCGGGGTGATTTTTCGTCTGGGGCGGTTGCTGCCGAACGCCAAGGGACCCGGTATCGCTTTCGTTTTCGTACCCCTCGACCGCATCGTGCGGGTCTCGCTGCGGCAGGAGGCTCTCGAAGTTCCCCCACAGGACATCATTACCCGCGATAACGTTACGCTGAAGGTGAACGCGGTTATCTTTCTGCGGGTGATTGATCCCAATAAGGCGGTGGTCGAGGTTTCGAACTACGTGTATCAGACTTCGCAATTTGCGCAGACTACGCTGCGGTCAGTGCTGGGCGAGCAGGAACTGGACGAACTGCTTTCGCACCGGGAGAAAATCAATTTGCGGCTGCAGAGCATTCTCGACACGCACACGTCGCCGTGGGGCGTGAAAGTGACCAACGTCGAGGTCAAACAGGTGGACATGCCGGAGTCAATGCTGCGGGCCATGGCCAAGCAGGCCGAGGCCGAGCGCGAGAAGCGATCGAAGATTATTCATGCCGAGGGCGAGTTCTCGGCGGCGCAGAGGCTGGTGGATGCGGCTCATCTGCTGGCTACTGAACCGGTCAGCGTGCAGCTGCGCTACCTGCAGACTCTGACCGAGATTGGCGTGGAGAAAAATACGACTGTGATCTTCCCCGTGCCGGTGGACTTTTTCTCCGGGCTGCAGAAGCTGTTAGGGAAGGGCGACGATGGGACGCCGAAGAAAGTGGCGTAAGAAAGAATCTGGCTGGGTCGCGCGCCAAGGCGTGCGGGAGTTATGAGTTTCGGAGTTTGAACTATGGCTTCGTCACAAGACACTGAAATTACGCTGGGGACGGGCAAACTGCTGGTCCTGTTTTTCGGACTGGTGGGGATCTGCGCGCTGTTTTTTGGGTTGGGATATTCGCTGGGGCGGAAGTCGGAGCCGGCAATTGCCGCGACCAGCGCTGCCATCTCGCCGCAACCTGCGACGGGTACGGGCAAGGCGAACAGCGGGTCCGCGGCGGCGCAGCCGATGACGTTTTATAAATCGGTGGAACAGAAAGACGCCAATCCTCAGCTGACGGGCGCAAGCGACGCGAAGACGGACGCGCCTGCGGCGGCGACGCCAGCCGCAACGCCTGCGACTCCGGATCAGGCGGCTGCGGGCAACGGCGGCGATCCGCCGATGACCCTGCCTACGGCATCGTATTTTGTGCAGGTGGCCGCGGTCACGAAACAGGAGGACGCGGATTCATTGGTGGATGCGCTGAAGAAGAAACAGTATCCGGCGTTGGTGGCGGCTGCGGTCGCGACCGACAAACTGTTTCGGGTGCAGGTGGGGCCGTTCGCTGACGTCAAAGACGCGGAGGCCATGCGGACGCGGCTGATCGCGGATGGGTATAGCCCGATTCTGAAGAAGTAGTGGGGCTTCTCGGCAAGACCAGCATCCCTAAAAGCAGATTCCTCCGCCCCTCGCTATCGCTCTGGGGTCGGAATGACAAACGGTAGTGGGTGCGTATCATATAGACCCGCTAGCTGACAAACGGGTAGATTGACAGTCATCGATTCTCGCGATACTTCTAGTTTCATGTCTTCCACTGAATTTTCCCTCGACCGCGCGCTGCATGCTATTGCCGATCCGACGCGGCGGCGGATTTTGCTGGCTCTTAAGGAGGGCGCGGCGGCGGCGAAGGCGGCGGGGCAGAAGCCGGGGGCGTGTCTGTGCGCGGGGGATATCGAGGAACGCGTGCGGCTGTCGCAGCCGACCATTTCTCATCACATGGGGATTCTAACCAAGGCGGGGCTGGTGGAGGCGACCAAGAAGGGGCAGTGGCGCTGGTATCGGCGCAATGAGAAGGCGATGCGCGCGATGGTGAAGGCTTTGCGGGGGAAGTTGTAGATTGCGGCGGCGAAGGGAATTCTCTGGAAACTCGCGGTTGAGAAGCGGGGGCTAAAGCCCGTCCATAATTAAACCCTTTTCGCGGCCCTGAAGGGCCGCTCTTCCACAATTAATCCCTTTTCGCGGCTCTGAAGGGTCGCTCTTCCACAGCTTTACGGCGCGCCGAGGGCCCACTTCTCCAGGTCGCCAGTGGAGCGCAGGAGGCCGAGTTGGCTGCGCTCCAGTTCGAAGGTCACGTCTTGCAGGGCGATGAAGCGTTCGCTGGCTTGGGAGCGGGCGTCGTCGAGATCATGCAGCGTGGCGGTGCCGGCATCGATGCGGGTTTGGACGGCGGTCAGATTCTTGTTGGCGATTTCGGATTCGAGTTGGGCAACATCGCGCGCGGCCTGCATCTGGGTCACGGAGCGCTGCAGGCGCAAGGTTTGTTCTGAGACCTGGTTGCGCGCGGCTTCCGCTTGCTTGGCGGCTTTCAGGGCGTCAGCATCGGCGGCCTGGGCGCGGGAGCGTTGCGAGGCGTTGAACAGTGGAAAGCGGATGCTCACGCCGATGGTGGCGTTGTTCTGCTGGAAGCCGCTGGTGACGCACAAAACATCGACGGTGGCGACGATACAGGGTTTCGAGGGGATGTAGTAGTTCTGGAAATTATTGAATTTGGAGAGCAGCGCGTACTGAGCCGCGAAGTCGATGCTCGGCCAGAGCGCTTTGTGTTCTCCCTGGGCGCGCAGGTACTGGGCGCGGGCGTGTTCGACGGCGGCTTCCACCGAGGGACTGGAGGCGGCCGAGTCTTTCACGGCTTCGGGAGCTGGAGGCGCGGCGGGTGCGGCGGGGATGGAGTCGGGGTCGGTTTGAATATTCGCAGCGGGAAGTCCGGTGAGTTTGGATAAGTGTTCGCGGAGCACGTCGGCTGCGCCTTGCGCTTCGGCGATGCGCAGGCGCACGCGAGCCGTGGAAAGGCGGGCGCGGGTGCCGTCGATCTCGGTGTCGACGCCTTCTTTCACGCGCTCGGCTACGGCGGCCTGCATTTTGTTGGCGGCGGCTTCGGTGTCCTGCAGGTGGGTCAGGCGCTGCTCCCATTTCGCGAGTTCGGCATAGCTGAGGGCTGCGTCCTGGATGATTTGGCTGCGCTGGTCTTTGGTCTTCAACGAAGCCGCGGTGGAATCGACTTGAGCGGCGCGCACGAAATCGTGCAACGAAGGATTGAGCAGAGCGGATTGGGCGGTGACGTTGAATAGCGCCGGGGCCGATCCCTCCAGGGAAAGGGGAAAGCCGTAGGAATATCCGAGGCCCGCTCCGGTGGAGACTTGCGGGACGTAGTTATTGTGCAGTTCGCGATAGCTGGCGGCGGCGTGCTGCTCGTCGGCGGCGCTGATGGCGGCGCTGGTGGCGTGAGACAGGGCGAGCTCGACGACGCGCTTGAGAGAGACTGGTTCGGCCGAGGCTGACCCGGCCAGCAGGGAACTGGAGAGAAAGATGACTGCCAGAATCCACTTAGCGGTGTGCGCGCCAAGGTACGAGGTTTTCATTGCGTCCCTCTCAGAGTGATCTGGAAAATGATTTCATGAAGAATTGGATGCCAGCGAGATTCTAAATGTCGGCGTCGGCCTTGTGACGGGATTGCCGCGAAAATCCCCACGTCTCAAAAGCGAGACGTGGGGCACCCATTTTACATAGCAAGATCAATGCTCGACTCGCTTCAGGTCTTCCCGGGCACGGGTGTAGGTATGAGAGAGGGCGAGCGCGGCGCGATATTCTTCGGCGGCGGCGGGCCGGTCGCCTTGCTTTTCCAATAAGTG
>DATHQJ010000414.1:0-4006 GCA_035482825.1 Binatus sp. (SeqCode)
TCCGGCGTAACCGCGGCCGCCTTCGGTCAATCCTTCGCGCAGCTTCGTGAGTGGCAAACGCAGAACCGGAGGCAGCGAGAAGAGTGCCGCTGCGAGTAGCGCGACCGCAAGGGCAAACATCAGCACATGTGAGTTCAGGCCCAGTCCCGCCAGAAACGGCAGGTTCGCCATCAGATCTTTGGAGATCAGGCGCATCAGGATCTGCATTCCCGCATCAGCAGCCCCAAGACCCAGCACAGTACCGGCCGCGATCAACACCACGCCCTCGGTAATGAACTGCCGAATCAGCCGGCCGCACGACGCACCCAGCGCGCCCCGTACGGCAATCTCACGCTTGCGGCTCTCCGAGCGGACCAGGAGCAGGCTTGAAACATTCACGCAGGCAATGAGAAGAAGCAGTCCCGCTCCGCCCAGCAGCGCAAGCAGGAGCGGACGTACATCTTCGACGATCGTTTGCGACAGAGGCAGCACACTTGCTCCCTGGCCGCGATTTTCGTTGGGATATTGCTGTTCCAGCTGGCGCGCGATCGTCACCATGTTCGACCGCGCCATCTCGACCGAGACCCCGTCCTTAAGCCGCCCGATCCCGTTCAGGCCATGGCAGCTCCGGCGAACATCGCATTGTCCGGTCGGATGGAGCGTGGTGAAGAACTCCGCGTTCCCGCGTGGAGCGAACTGAAAATCCCGCGGCAGCACTCCAACGATGGCGTAAGGAATGCCGCTGAGCGTGACCGTCTCGCTGGTCACATCTTTTCTTGCACCAAACCGCTTCTGCCACGCGGCATAGGTGAGGATCACGGTGCGCGGGGCCGCGGGCAAATCTTCTCCCTGATAAAAATCACGTCCAAGATAAGGATTGATCCCGAGCGTGCGGAAAAATCCATCACTCACGCGGACTCCCGCCACCGGCTCCGTCTCCGCAGACGTCCGCAACAGATAACCTTCTCCCGTGTACACGTCCATCGAACTGAAAACCTGGTTCATCTTTTTCCAGTCGAGATAGTCCGGATAGGAAAGATTGGCCCGCGGAATCATCGGTACGCTCTCGGTCACGTCCACCAGCCGCGTCGGATCCTTGTAAGGCAGCGGCTTGATCAACGCAGCGTCGACAAAACCAAAGATGGACACGCTGGCGCCGATCCCCAGCGTAAGGATGAGAACCGCCGTGCAGGCGAAGCCCGGACTCTTGCGGAGTTGGCGGAATGAGTAGCGAAGATCTTGCAGCAGCCCAGTCATCTAGTTTCTCCCTTTTGGTCGTAGCGATTACTCGTACCTCAGCGCCACCATGGGATCGACTTTCGCGGCTCGTCGCGCGGGCACGTAGGCCGCAACAGCCGCTACCGATGCAAGTGCCAGCGTCAGCAGCGTGATCGTGATGACATCGAATTGCACCACGCCAAACAGTGCGCTCGAAACCGCGCGAGTCAGCAGCAGGGCCAGCGCCAGGCCAATTCCCAGACCGATCGTTGCCGTCTTCAGTGCTCCTCCCACCACGAGCCTGAGCACATCGAAACGCCGCGCGCCCAGCGCGACGCGTACGCCAATTTCATGCGTCCGCTGCGTCACCGAATAAGCCGTGACGGCGAAAATTCCCGCAGCGGCGAGCAGAAGGGCGCAAGCCGCGAAGACCAGCATCATGTTCGAAGCCAGGTCGATGCCGCTGAGTCCGTCGTAAATCACCTGGTCCAGGCTGCGCAGGTCGTAGGCTGGCTGAGCCGGGTCGAGACTCAGGATTTGTTTGCTCACCAGGCCGGCAAGCTCCACCGGATCACCCGAGGTTCGCACCACGAACGCCGAAGCAATTTCCGGCTCCTGCGCGAGCGGCACGTACGCCGTCGGAGTGGGATCGTGATCCATGGCGTTTGGTTTCACGTCGCCAACGATTCCCACCACCGTGCGGAAAGGCTGCCCCTCTTCCGGCCGGCCCATCCGGATATGCTTGCCTAACGGATTCTTTCCGGGCCAGCTCTGCCTCGCCATCGATTCGCTGATGACTGCTACGGGAGGAGCACCGGAAGTGTCCTGATCGGAAAGAAGGCGCCCCTGTTGCAGGGGAACGCGCAACGCGGAGAAAAAGTCCGGAGTCACGATTTGTGAAATGGCCACCTTTGATGACTTCTCTCCCGGAGCGGCAGGTGGCGTGCCCTCCGCGGTGAACTCCATCCAGTTCCAGGTCCATCCTGACGGCACGCTGGTCAAACACGCCGCGGACTCCACTCCGGGCAGCGCCTGAATGCTCCGCAGGGCCTGCTCGTAGTAGCCGCGAATGCGATCTTTATCGTGATATTTCTCCTTGCTCAACACTGTATGAAATGTGAGCACATGGCTGCGCTCAAATCCCATGTCATGCGTGATGAGCGCGCGGAATCCTTTCACCATCAGACCTGCGCCTACCAACAGGACCAGCGAAAGCGCGATTTCACAGGTGACCAGCAAGGTGCGGAAGCGTTTGCGGCTGGTGGTGGAAGTGCTGCTGCGCGCACCTTCCTTTAAGGCGTCGTTCACATTGGGCCGGGAAAAATGCCAGACCGGCGCCACTCCCGCAACCACTCCCGTGGCGACCGCCACCAGCAGCGTAAAGACAAAAACCTTCGAATCGATTTGCAGGTGCTGGAGTCCGGCAATGTGCTCGAGAATAAAGGGCGGAATACTGCGGCTCATCAGGCTGTTGCCCCACGCCGACAAAAGCAGCGCTCCCGCGCTGCCGAGCAGAGCGAGCACTACGCTCTCCACCAGCAACTGCCGCCCCACCTGCCAGGAAGTCGCGCCGAGTGCAGCCCGCAACGCAATCTCTTTCTGACGTCCTGAGCCGCGCGCCAGTTGAAGATTCGCCACATTGGCGCACGCCAGAATCAACACAAAGATCGCGGCTCCCGCTAGCAGCATCAGAAACGGCGTTGAATCATTGTTGATATCGTCGACCGTGCCCCGAACGTTGATCCCGATGCCGGTATTGCTCTTAGGAAAGCGTTGCGCGAGACTTGCGTTAATCGTTGCCAGGTTCGCCTGTGCCTGCGCGAGCGTCACGCCATTCTTCAGTCGTCCGAATACATTTAGATAATGACCGTCCCGGTCGTCTTTTGCCGCGCCAGTCAGGTCGAGTGGAGTCCAGATTTTCGAGCCAGTAGGGAAGTCGACATCGGCGGATGCAATACCGATCACGGTGAACGGCTCGCCATTCAGCAGTAATTGTTTGCCAACCAAAGTCGGATCGGAGCCGAGATGTTGCTGCCAGAATCCGTGACTGACGACTACGACGGGCTCAACACTGCCGCTGAAATCCGCCGGGCTGATGTAGCGGCCCGCCTGCGTCGGCATGCCCAGCAGCGAAAAGAAATCCGCAGTTACTTGCGAAGCTTCGACGTGCTCAGCCAGATTGCCGCCGGTCAGATTGGCGTCCCAGCCATGGACTGCCGCAAGCTTCTCGAATTGTGTGCTCTGTTCACTCCAGTCGAGAAAGTCCGCAGGCGCCGGGCTCAAGTGATTGTACTGAGGCGCGGTTTCCCAGACCGAAACGATGCGATCCAAATGGGGGAACGGGAACGGCCGCAGCAGCATCGCATTCACCGTGCTGAACACAGTCGTATTGGCGCCGATGCCCAGAGCCAGTGTGATCACAGCCACGGCCGTGAAGCCGGGATTCTTGCGCAGCTGCCGCAAAGCGAAGCGAAAGTCTTGCATCAAGCCGGTCATCGTTTGCCTCCTACTCGTAGCGCAACGCCACCATGGGATCGACCTTCGTCGCCCGGCGCGTTGGGATATAAGTGGCCAGGCACGCCACCATGGCCAGCAGGAATGAAACTCCCACGTAGGTGATTGGGTCACTCGGCGTGATGCCCACCAGAAAATCGCTGACCAGTCGCCCCACCGCGAGCGCCGCCAACAGGCCAACGGTCAGGCCCGACGCTACAATCACCGCGCCCCGGCTTCCGATCATCTGTAGAATGTCGCGCTTTTGTGCGCCCAGCGCGATGCGAACTCCAATTTCCTGCGTGCGCTGGCTGAC
>DATHQJ010000415.1:0-6787 GCA_035482825.1 Binatus sp. (SeqCode)
AGGAGTAGCCCCGCTCTGGCACTCCCACAACCCGATGGCCACGACACTTGCCCCGGTAGATTCACGGGAAGTCGTCCGATGTGACCACTGCCTGCTGGTCCAGTTTCGAACATCCAACAATAATTGCCGACGCTGTCACGCGTCCATGGACGAGGAACCGGAGCCTGAACCCATCACGGTAGCGCCGCCGTTGATGATGCCCGTGCCCGGCACGGGACGAGGACACTTAAACCTGGCGACCTCCATCCGCTCCCTGCGCCTGCGGAATGGGCTCAGCCAGCGGCAACTGGCGGGACGGATGGGAGTACCGCGCACTTACGTTTCGAAGATTGAGAATGAAAAAGCCACGCCCACGCTGTCGTCCCTGGAACGGCTGGCGCGCGCACTGGAGGTTACCGTGCCCGACTTGCTCAGCGGCGGGGAACGCACTCGCCAGGAAGAAGTGATGGAGCTGATGAAAGATCAGTTCATCGCGGAGTTGCTGCCGTTCGTGTCGCAGCTGAACGGGATGCAGATGTCGAGCATCCTGACCCAGGTGCGGGATTTGACGGTACGCCCGCGAAGGAGCGCTTAGCGAAAGCACCGTGGAAGAGCGGCCGAATGTGGAAGAGCGGCCCTTCAGGGCCTGCCCTGAGCTTGCCGAAGGGGCCGCGTCCGCGTAAGAAGGATCGACCGGGCTTCAGGCCCGGTTGTAGCAGACAAGTTTATCCGGGCAACCAGCCAACACTTGCCGGGACCATCTTCTGGTCCCGGCTTTTTTGTTTTCCCGGAGAGCCGGTTCTTTCGCCCCTTCGGGGCTCTTCCTGTCGGGCACTCGGCGCTCCCACGGCTTGCGCCGTGGGCTGCATTCTTGCGCCGCTTCGCGGCTGGGGGCCGGTGAATCCGCAGTAGATTGACTGGCATCTATCCTGCATGAACCAAGAAGAGTTAAGGGCGCTCCCTGCCCGAGGTTTTCTGTCCAATCTCGCATCCGACAACGCGGGTTGGGATCAATCTCCTCACGAATCGGCGATTGCGCCGCGCGGATCGTCCGACGATTCCCTGCTGGACGCCTATTCGACCGCCGTGACCGGCGCGGTCGAGCGCATGAGTCCGTCGGTAGTGAATATCGAAGTGCATCAGGCTGTGCCCGCGAACAGCAACGGACGCTCGCGCTCCGGCGAGCCGCAAAATAAAGAACGCCGCGGCGGCGGTTCAGGATTCGTGTTCACGCCGGATGGACTGATTCTTACCAATAGCCACGTGGTGCACGACGCGGTCCGCATTGGCGTGACTATGAACGACGGCCGGCGCATGCCAGCCACGCTGATTGGCGACGACCCGGCGAGCGACCTCGCCGTGATCCGCCTGGAGCGTCCACAACTTGACGAGCCGGGACTGACAGCAGCCGCTCTGGGCGATTCGCAGCGCCTGCGCGTGGGACAGATCGTGATTGCGATTGGCGCGCCCTACGGATTTCAGTCGACGGTTACGGCAGGCGTGGTGAGCGCCCTGGGCCGCTCGCTGCGATCATATTCCGGGCGCCTGATTGACGACGTGATCCAGACCGACGCGTCCCTGAATCCCGGCAACTCCGGCGGCCCGCTGGTCGATTCCGCGGGGCGCGTAGTGGGCGTGAATACGGCGACCATTCTGCCGGCGCAGGGGATTTGCTTTGCCATCGGCATCAACACGGCGAAGTTTGTGGCCAGCAGGTTGCTGCGCGATGGACGCATCCGGCGCAGCTACATTGGCGTCTCGGCGCAGACCGTCCCGGTGCACCGCCGCGTCGTGCGCTTCTACGACCTGCCGAAAGAAATGGGTGCGGTGGTGGTCGGGGTGGAAGAGAACAGCCCGGCGAAGCGCGCGGGCCTGCGCGAAGGGGACATCATCGTCGCGCTGGAAGGGCAGCCTGTGGCGGGCGTGGATGATCTGCATCGCCTGCTCACGGATTTGCGTGTGGGCGTCAGTTGCTCGCTGACGGTGATCCGGTGGACGGAGAAGCTGGAGATCAAGGTGGTGCCCGAGGAAGCGCGGTAGGGCTTACGTGGAGTGGCTCCGGCCCGCCAATGGCCGGTAACCGAGGGAGGGTCACCTTCGGAATACTGGGCCGGTAGGCTTTCCTCCTTAAGTCAACTATACTAAACAGGAAATGCCGAAGGCCGCACCAAAAACGAAGTCTTCGCGAGACCTGCTGATCGAATCGGTCAATCGCATTCGAGATGAAGCGCGGGAGCGCATGTCGGACGACGAGTTCCGTCAAGTTGAGGAGAAGGTCCATCAACTTGCTAACAAAGTCCGCGCTTCTCGCGGGCGTAAACGTGAAACTGCCTGATTGCCGTTTGCAGTTCTTCCTTGGCGATATCCGGCTGGTGCCACTTTAGCAGAGCAACAAAGTCCTCCACTGTTCCATATTCCAAAATATCACTCAGATCCCTCTGGAACCGCTCTTCGCGGCGAACAGCTTCCGCGTCTGTTCGATCTTCCTTCGGTGGCTTCCAGCGACGTGGCATAGGTTCAACCCACTCGTTTGGTGTCGTCTTGATATTAATCGCTCGTCCAGATTGGCGTTCTCCTGAACTATCCTTCTTATCGCTTCAGCGAAACGAACCTTTCTCGGTTACGCGTTGTCGCGCGAAATTTGTCCCGGTGAGTGATTACCGCCGACTCGATCGCACCGCGAGTTACCTGCTTTCCAAACTGCTCAAGCACATGCTGAAGTTCGTAGAGTTGAATCTCGCCGGTGTGTTCCAAAACCGCAAGCATAGCCTCCCAGAGCGTAAGGTCGGATGCTTTGACGACATACAGGTCAAATCCGTCTTCCTCGTCATCATCGCCCGTCGCTCCAATGCTTTGTAGGTGATCCGGAATCAACGATGCGGTTCGACGAAGGCGAGCACCCTTATTCTTTTTCTCTTCTTCGAGGTCTAGGAAACGAAGGTGCTCAGCCCGAATCTTCATTTGCTCGGACTCGATCGCTTTCAGCCTGTCAAAATCCGCCTTGGCTTGCTGCGATAAGGCCTTCGCGACATGGGCTGCTCGAATCACAACATCACTATATTAGAATGACGGTAGATCGTCAATGCAACGATCTACTGTCATTCTAACATGCCCCTGTTTGTGTTTGCCTTCCCCAGTGACTCTCAGATCTCGTAACTCCCATCCAAGCGGTTTTAGGTTCGCAATTAACCATTCCCATCTCAGCACATCATTGCCTTCCCTTCCTGCCTGTGGTAGCCTCATATCGTGACCACTTTGTACGACAAAGTACCCACCGGGCTCGACCGCAAAGAAGCGGAAGTTTACCGGCACCTCGATCCCAGAAAACTGCCCAAACACATCGCCATCATCATGGACGGCAACGGACGCTGGGCCAAGCGGCGGCACATGCCGCGCGTGGCGGGGCATCGCGCTGGGGTAACGGCCGTGCGTTCCACCGTTGAGACGGCGGCGCGTATTCATATTCCCGCTCTTACGCTCTACGCCTTTTCCGAAGAGAACTGGAAGAAGCGACCCCGGACTGAAGTTGGGTTTCTGATGGGGCTGTTGAGCCGGTATCTAAAGGCGGAAGTCCCGACGCTGAACGAGAATAATATTCGGCTGGAATATATTGGTCGCCAGCAGGAACTGCCGGAAGATGTACAGGAGCGCATGGCCTGGGCGCGCGAGGCCACGGCGCGCAATTCCGGGATGGTGCTGACGTTGGCGCTCAACTACAGCGCGCGCAGCGAACTGGTGGACGCGTTCCGGTCGATGGTGAACGCGGCGGCGCAGAATGGCGGGATCGATCATCTGCATATCGATGAGGATATGGTGGCGCGACATCTTTATACGAGGAATCTGCCGGACCCGGACCTGGTGGTGCGGACCTCGGGCGAGATGCGGCTGAGTAATTTTCTGCTGTGGCAACTGGCGTATGCCGAGATTTACGTGACTCCCACTTTGTGGCCGGATTTCCGTGGACTGCACTTGCTTGAGGGGATTGCGGAATATCAGAAGCGGGAGCGGCGCTACGGCGGGCTGAATCATCCGGAGTCGAATAACGGCGAAAAGCCTTAACCACAGAGGACACAGAGAATCACAGAGGGAAGGGCTCCAGCTGTTCTCTGTGTCCTCTGTGGTTAAATTTTTGGATTCGTGCAAATATCTTAGCTGCGCGATTGACGCGCAACTCTTCCCTTGCTCAAACGCATCGCGACTGCTCTGGTATTGATTCCGATTGTGCTGGCGCTGATTTTGCGGGCGCCGGTGGCGGTGCTGGCAGTTGTGGCGGCGGTTGTGGCTCTGCTGGCCATTTCTGAATTTCTCAAGCTGACGGAATCCTACGGCGTGCAGCCGATGCGCTGGCCGACTCACATTTTCACAGGATTATTCTTTCTCGTCATCGCGACCAGTGCGGGTGGCGAGACGCCACTGGCAGGCACCGGGAAATTTCTGGTTGCGCTGGGATTTGCGGCGGCGATTGCACCGTTTCTTTTTCTGACCATCGCCATGCGGCGAACCGAGCTGCGCAGCGGATATCCCGCAGCGGCCGCGGCGGTGTTTGCCTTCACTTACATTGCGTTGCCCATGGGGATGCTCGTGCAACTTCGCGAGCAGGCGGCGGGCGCGATTTATCTGCTTTACCTGCTGCTGGTGGTCTGGGCAGGAGACATTTTCGCGTACTTCGTGGGCAAGTCGATGGGGCGGCATTTGATGTCGCCACGCATCAGTCCGAAGAAAACATGGGAGGGCGCAGTGGCTTCGCTGGCGGCAAGCGTTGGGGTGGGGTGGCTGCTGTTTCGCCATGCGGAGCAGATCAGTTCGGCGCTCCTGCACTACGGGTTGATCACGCGGCCCGGCGGCATGTACGGGCTGGAGATCCCCGAGATGGGGCCTGTGATTCTGTTGACGATCGTTCTAAATATTGCAGCGCAGTTGGGCGATCTGGTGGAGTCGCTGATCAAGCGTGGCGCAGGCGTAAAAGATTCGGGAGCGATTCTTCCGGGGCACGGCGGCATGTTCGACCGCATTGATGCGCTGCTGTTTGCGGCTCCGGTGTTGTGGCTTTATACGGCTTGGCGGGTGATGCAATAGGGTCGGCCGGAGAACGTAACAGCAGGGAATGTGATTTTAACCCGATGGTCGACCAACCTCAGTATCCACCCCTGAAACCTCTTCACCCCGACAATTCCCTGAATACCGTCAAAATTGCGCTGCTGGAGCGGCTTTCGACGGAAGCATTGCTGGCCTCGTTACTGCCGGGGCAGGAGGGTTGTCTGAAAACGCGGCTGGAAGGAACTATACTGGATGGACATCACCGCATCCACATTCTCCGCAAGCGGGGCGTGGATGTTGACTGTCTTCCTCGGGAAGTAGTGGTGAAGGATCAGGAACAATGATGCGGCAAGAACTCTATTGGCTCGATGGCGCGTGGCGTGGAAAGCTGGCCATGGCCGCCCGTCCGCGCGGCGGAGACTGGTTGCGGGATGATTTGGAAGGTTGGAAGCGGGCTGGTGTCGATAGCGTGCTTTCGCTGCTCACGCCAGAGGAGGAGAGGGACCTGGATCTCCGCGAAGAGGCGGGCGCCGCCCGAACGCTTGGATTGGAATTCGTTTCATTTCCGATTCCTGATCGCCAGATTCCAAAGTCAGAGGCGAAGTGGGCGCAAGTTCTGGAAAGGGTCGCCGGCGTTCTGTCGGACGGCAAGAATGTGGTTGTACATTGCCGCCAGGGAATCGGGCGCAGCGGACTGGCGGCGGCTTGCCTGCTGGTGAGGCGGGGATTGAGCCCAGGCGCTGCCGTGGGGCTGGTTTCCGCTGCCCGCGGCGTCCCCGCACCGGAAACGGCCGAGCAGCGAGATTGGATTGATCACTACGCGGTTTCGTTGGCCACCACGAAATGAAAGGATCGCCAGAGTAATACGGTTCTGCGAACGATCATGAAACGTATAGCCATCCTAGGGTCGACGGGGTCGATTGGGCGCAGCACGCTCAGCGTGGCCGAGTCCTATCCCGACCGGTTTCAGATTGTGACGCTGGCCGCCGGAGCAAATCTCGACGCTGCCTTTGAACAGGCCGTCCGGTGGCGGCCGCGGGTGATTTCGATGGCGGCGGAAGCCGATGCCGACGCGCTGCGGGCACGGCTGAAGAAGGAAGATCTCGGCGAGATCGAAGTGGTTCATGGCGCGGCGGGGACCGTGCGCGTGGCGACGCATGCGGACGTTGACTTCGTGGTCAGCGCCATCGTGGGCGTGGCGGGGCTCGAGGCGACGTTCGAGGCGGTGCGCGCCGGGAAAGTTGTTGGGCTGGCGAACAAAGAATGCCTGGTCGCCGCGGGAGAACTCATCACCGCCGAGGCGCGCAAGCAAGGCAAGCCGTTGCTGCCGATCGATAGCGAGCACAATGCGGTGCATCAATGCCTGCGCGGCGGGTGCATGGAGGAAGTCGAGCGGGTCTGGCTGACGGCTTCGGGCGGGCCGTTTCTCAACACGCCGGCCGCGAATTTTGATTCGATCACCGTGGAGCAAGCGCTGAACCATCCCACCTGGAAGATGGGGCGGCGGATCACGATTGACTCGGCGACGCTGATGAACAAGGGGTTTGAAGTGATCGAGGCGTGCAGATTGTTTCACATGCCGCCGGAGAAAGTGGAAGTAATTGTCCACCCGCAGTCGACAATTCATTCCATGGTGGAGTTTGTGGATGGCAGCATACTTGCTCAGTTTTCGGTAACCGACATGCGGCTGCCGATTCTTTACGCTCTAACATATCCGGAGCGGATTCAATCGGATATGCGGTTTGCCGTGAGTGACTTGCGTCATCTGGAC
>DATHQJ010000416.1:0-3527 GCA_035482825.1 Binatus sp. (SeqCode)
AGCGTGAAATAAAGATGGCCGGAATCGGGGGCGCGGAAATTCGAGATCTCGCCTTCGACCCAGGCGTCGGAATATTCGCGTTCGATGTGGGAACGGACCGAGGCGACCAGATCGCGAACTTTCCATACCCGGCGTTCGGGCGGGCGGAAGCTGAAGCCCATCTGATCGGTGAGGGAAGACATTGTGGGCAGTGTACCGCAGGAAGGGGCGGGGCTGCGGTCGGCAAGTCCCCACCCTTCGACAAGCTCAGGGCAGGCTTTCTCGCAAAGAGCGCGAGAAATGGGGCACCCGGCTTGTCTTCCGCACCGCTGCTCGAAAAAGTCAGAGTCCCACCCTCTCGCAGAAAACGAGAGAACGGTGGGGCACCCCCGGCACCGCTATAATTCTTCCGCTATGAATCTCGAACAAAAAGTTGCTGAACTGAAGAAGCGGAACCAGCTTGCTGAAGATGGCGGCGGCGCCAAGCGGCGCGAGCGCCAGCATAAAGAAGGCAAGATGTCGGCGCGCGAGCGGGTCGAGTTCTTGCTCGATGAGGGGACGTTCGAGGAAACCGACAAGCTGGTCACGCATCGCTGTAATGATTTCGGGATGGCTGAACAGAAAATCTACGGCGACGGATTTATTACGGGATACGGGCGCATCGAGGGGCGGCTGGTTTACGTTTTTGCCCAGGACTTTACCGTGTTCGGCGGTTCGCTCTCGGAAACGAATGCGGCGAAGATCGTGAAGATCATGGACCTGGCCGCAAAGATGGGCGCACCTGTGATTGGGCTGAACGATTCGGGAGGGGCGCGGATTCAGGAAGGCGTGATGTCACTCGCGGGCTATGCGGATATTTTTCTCCGCAACACGTTGTACAGCGGCGTGGTGCCGCAGATTTCGGCCATCATGGGGCCGTGCGCGGGTGGGGCGGTGTATTCGCCGGCGATCACTGACTTTGTGCTGATGGTCGACAAGACTTCGTACATGTTCATCACCGGGCCAGACGTGATTAAGACGGTGACGCACGAAGAAGTCAGCAAGGAACAGCTCGGCGGCGCCGCGACGCACAACGAAACTTCCGGCGTGGCGCACTTTCTGGCGCATGACGACGGGGAGTGTCTGTCGATGGTGCGCGAGCTGCTGAGTTTTTTGCCGTCGAATAATCTGGATGAGCCTCCGAGGAAAGCCTGCAGCGATCCGGTGGACCGGGCGGATGCGGCTCTCGATACGATGATTCCGGCGCAGTCGAACCAGCCGTATGACATGAAGGACGTGATTCATGCGGTGGTGGACGATGGTTATTTTTTCGAAGTGCAGGAGCATTACGCCAAGAATATTGTGGTGGGATTTACGCGGCTTGATGGGCGTCCGGTGGGGATTGTGGCCAATCAGCCGTCGGTGCTGGCGGGAACACTGGATATTAATGCTTCGGTGAAAGGAGCGCGGTTTGTGCGCTTCTGCGATTGCTTCAATATTCCGCTGGTCACGTTTGAAGATGTGCCAGGATTTTTGCCGGGCACGGCGCAGGAATATGGCGGGATCATCAAGCACGGAGCGAAGCTGCTGTTTGCGTTCGCCGAGGCGACGGTACCCAAGGTTACGGTGATTACGCGTAAAGCTTATGGCGGGGCCTATTGCGTGATGGCGTCCAAGCATATCCGCACCGACGTGAATTATGCGTGGCCAACGGCGGAGATCGCGGTGATGGGTCCTGAGGGCGCGGTGGACATTGTTTATAAACGCGAACTGGACGCTGCCGCGAACCGGGAGAAAGTGCGTGGTGAAAAGATTGAGGAATTTCGCGACCGGTTCGCCAATCCATACGTCGCCGCGGATCGCGGATTTGTGGATGCGATCATTCAGCCGCGCGAAACGCGGAAGAAACTGATTCAGGCGCTGGCCATGCTGGAGAACAAGCGGGATAAGAATCCAGCGAAGAAGCATGGGAATATTCCGCTGTAGATGTGTGTGGTGACACCATCGTGCGCGGGTGGGGCGCCCGCGCCACATTGCATTCTTCGCTCCACTTTGGAGGCTCGATGAAAAAGCTACTCGCGTTGGTCGTTTTTTGCTTCGTGACCTTTCCGCTGTTCGCGCAGGATCCGTCTACCTGGCTGGCCAATCTTCCGCAGGCCAAGGATTACGTGCAGAAGCGGGCTTCCAGTTATGACCGGAGCGGGGGAAATGCGGACGCGCGGCCGATTGCCACCGGGGAGACGCTCACACTGCTTGATGAGGCGGGGCCGGGGTTGATCAGTCATGTTTGGGTCACGATTGCGAGTGACGATCCCAACCATTTGAAGGCGCTGGTGCTGCGCATGTATTGGGACGGCGAGGCTACGCCTAGCGTTGAGGCGCCCATTGGCGATTTCTTTGGGTTGGGGCTGGGAGACTATCACTTGTATCAATCGCTACCGCTGTCGGTTGGCGGGGACAAGGCGCTGAACAGTTTTTTCCCGATGCCGTTTCAGAAGCATGCGCGCATCACCGTCACGAACGAAGGCTCGCGCCGGACGGACTCGTTCTATTTCAATATCGACTACCGCGTGTACAGCAAGCCGCTGGCCGCGGATCTGCTTTATTTTCACGCGCAGTACCGGCAGGCTGCGCCGGCCAAGGGATGGACGAATGACTGGCGGTCGAATGGCGATCCGCTGGTCGATGGGAAGAAAAATCTGAACGGGGACGGCAATTACGTTTGGATGGAAGCGACCGGGCGCGGGCACTTCGTGGGTGTGACCATGTCGGTACTGCAGAATCAGGATGGGTGGTGGGGCGAGGGCGATGACATGTTCTTTGTGGACGGCGAGAACCTGCCGTCGATCAACGGGACGGGATCAGAAGATTATTTTTTGGGCGCGTGGGATTTTGGCGGGCGGGCGTTTTCTTACGGATTATTTGGCGCGCCGGTAGTGGGGCAGGAAGTGGCGGGCGGGCGTTGGTCGCTGTACCGTTTCCACCTGGATTCGCCGATTCCATTCACGAAGTCGTTGCGGGCGACGATTGAGCATGGGCACGCCAATCACCGATCGGATAATTTGTTCTCAGTGGCCTATTGGTATCAGACGGAACCGCATGCGGCGTTTCCCGCGCTGCCGGCGCTGGAGCAGAGGATTCCGCGGATTTATGCCGTGGGCGGGCCGGGGAATGCGGGGAAATGAGTGCGAAAAATTCTTTGCCACGGATTCCCGCGGATTTTCGCGGATAATGCAGAACCGAAATCTTGCAGGCTGGTTGAGGGGAACTACAGCCGAGTTGCCTTAGACCCAAGAGCTGAAAGCTGAGAGCTGAGAGCTGAAAGCTGAGAGCTGAGAGCTGAGAGCTGAGAGCTGAAAGCTGAGAGCTGAGAGCTGAGAGCTGAGAGCTGAGAGCTGAGAGCTGAGAGCTGAGAGCTGAGAGCTCTCCAAAAAATAAGAGTTCCGAGGTGGTGTAGGGTCCATTCGTCTCGGCCAGTAGCTCGCGTTTGACCCTTGCTCGACCTGCTCCGCTGCTACCCTTGCGGGCCACTGCGCGCGATCTTCGCTTGGGCTCCGGGCTCACCGCCA
>DATHQJ010000417.1:0-28840 GCA_035482825.1 Binatus sp. (SeqCode)
GTACTCAACCGAGCCTGGTCTCAATCTGCAGTGCACGCCCGGCAACGACGTGGAATGTGTTACCGCGCAAGTCGGCGCCGGAGCCAGCGTCGTATTATTTACTACCGGCCTCGGCACACCGACCGGAAATCCGATCGCTCCGGTCGTCAAGCTCTCCACCAATTCAGATCTCGCGCAGCGCATGCACGACATCATCGACATCGATACTGGCCCCGTGGTCGCCGGTGAGAGAACCATCGAGCAGATGGGCGAGACGATCCTGGATCTCGTCATTCAGGTGGCGAACGGCGAATTGCGAACGAAGGCCGAGCAGAAAGCTCAAGAAGATTTCATTCCCTGGAAGCGAGGCGTCTCGCTCTGAACAGCCAAGACACTACCGCGCGAAATTTCCGGCTCGACGGCAAAGTCGCCGTCGTCACCGGCGCCGGCAGCGGCATCGGGCAAGCCATCGCTTTCAGATTCGCGGAGCAAGGCGCGGCAATCCGTATTCTGGATGTCACTGAGACCGCCGCGGTCGCGACCTGCCAACGGATCACCGACGTCGGCGGCAACGCTTCCTTCCACCTCTGCGATGTGACCAACCAGGCGTCGGTGAATGCCCAATTCAACGAATTCTTCCGCACGGAGCGTGTTGACATCCTCGTCAACAACGCCGGAATCTCGCATATCGGCACAGTAGAAAGCACGACCCCGGAAGACTTCGATAAGGTCTTTCGAGTAAACGTCACGGGCTTCTACAATTGCGTGCGCGCTGTCGTCGGACACATGAGAGACAATGGCGGCGGAGTGATTGTGAACATGGCCTCGATTGCCGGATCGTCCGGCCTGCCCGAGCGCTTCGCCTATTCCATGAGCAAAGGAGCGGTCATTGCGATGACCTATTCCGTCGCCCGAGACTATCTCGCCCACAATATTCGGTGCAACTGTATTTCGCCCGCTCGAGTTCACACGCCCTTTGTCGACAACTATCTGCAGAAGACGTATCCCGGACGCGAAAAAGAAATGTTTGAGAAGCTGGCAAAAGCGCAACCGATCGGTAGAATGGCGGAGCCTGCAGAGGTCGCTTCTCTCGCCCTGTTCTTATGTTCGGACGAAGCCGCGTTCATCACCGGCGTGGACTATCCCATTGACGGCGGCTTCTTCAACCTCCGAGGCTAGCGCATGGACCTGCAACTGAAAGATAAAGTGGTCATCGTCACCGGCGGCGCTAAAGGAATCGGCGCAGCCATCATCCACTCACTCGCTGCCGAAGGCGCAATCCCCGTGATCGTGGATCGCGATGCCGAAGCCGGCAAGCGCCTGCAAAACGATTTGCAGAACAGTATTCCGCACTGCACATTGATCAACGTCGATGTCGAAACTCCCGAAAGCTGCGCGCAGTCGATCGAACACACTGTAAAGACTTTTGGTCGTCTCGACGCCCTCGTGAACAACGCCGGACGCAACGACAAGGTCGGCCTGGAATCTGGGAGCGTCGCCGAATACGTGGCCTCGCTCCAGCGCAATCTGGTCCACTACTACAGCATGGCCCACTATGCGCTTCCCCACCTGAAGCGTTCGCGCGGAGCCATCGTCAATATCGGCTCCAAGACCGCAGTGACGGGGCAGGGCAGCACATCGGGCTACGCGTCGTCAAAAGGCGCGATCATGGCCCTCACCCGCGAGTGGGCCGCCGAACTGCTTCCCTACGGCATTCGCGTCAACACCGTCGTTCCATCCGAGGTCATGACGCCGCTCTACCGAAGTTGGCTCGACACGTTTCCCAATCCAGAAGAAAAACTGAAAACCATTCTTACTAAAATCCCGCTCGACCAGCGCATGACCACCGTGGATGAGATCGCCGCGATGGTCGTATTCCTGCTCTCGGCCAAGTCCAGCCACACCACGGGCCAGCATTTATTCGTAGATGGCGGCTACGTTCATTTGGACCGCGCCCTGACATGAGGATCACCGAATGACTGGATCCGCGCCCATCACCGAACGACGCTACGTCGTGCCGCTGGTATTAGTCACCAGCTTGTTTTTTTTATGGGCGATTGGTGTCAACCTGAATGACATCCTCATCCAGCATTTCAAGAAAGCGTTCGGTCTCACCGATTCCGCTTCATCATTGATCCAGGTCGCTTTTTTTGGCGGCTACTGTCTCGCTGCCCTTCCCGCCGGATGGCTGATGCAGCGCGTCGGCTACAGGCGAGGAATTCTGATCGGGCTCCTGGTGTGCTCAACTGGCACAATTCTGTTTATTCCTGCCGCCTCCGTCCGCGTCTACGGATTTTTCCTCTTCGCCCTCTTCGTCATGGCGTGCGGACAATCAGTTCTGGAGGTCGCCGCCAATCCCTATGTGACTACTCTCGGCCCCGCGGAAAGCTCGGAACGAAGATTGAATCTTGCCCAATCCTTCAACGCCGCAGGCGCGGTGATGATCGCCCTGCTTGGTTCCCGGTTCATTCTCTCTGGCATCGAGCACACTCCCGCCGAACTCGCGGCCATGAATCCCGCGCAACTGTTGGCTTATCGCGTGTCCGAGGCCAACATGGTGAAGACTCCCTACCTCGTAATCACCGGAGTCTTTCTTTTCGTCGCCGTCCTCATCTTCATGACGAAGTTGCCGGAAATCCGCGAGACTGCCACGGATGGCACACAATCTTCAGACGCGAAACTCAGCGGCACTTTTGCCTTTCCGCATCTGATCAAGGGCGTGCTCGCCCAGTTCTTCTATGTCGGCGCACAGGTTGGCGTGGGCAGTTTCATCATCCGCTTCACCGAGTTCACTTTGCCCGGAGTGCATGAGAAAGATGCTGCGCACTATCTGCAATTGCATCTCGCCGGCTTCATGATCGGACGTTTCGCGGGCTCCGCCATCATGCAAAAAGTCTCCGCGCCCCGTTTGCTCAGTTTGTTTGCCGGAGGATCGTTGCTCTGCCTGATGATCGTCCTCTTGGCCTCAGGCATGGCGCCCGTCTGGGCCATCGTGTTGATCGGTTTTTTTCATTCCATCATGTTCCCCACCATTTTCGCGCTGAGTTTGAAAAGCCTTGGCCCCTACACCAAGCTGGGATCTTCTCTCCTGGTCATGGCAATCATCGGAGGCGCGGTGTGCCCCTGGATCATGGGCAGGATTTCCGATGCATCGAATATCCAGCGCGCGTTCGTGGTTCCACTGATATGCCACGCCTTCGTGTTCTACTTCGCCATGTGGGGATACCGCCCCGCAGCCGTCGCGAACACGGGCACAACTTTGGCCATCCCCGCCACCGAGGTCGAATGAAAAGACGTTACTGCCTCACACTCGACTTGAAGGACGATCCCCAGTTGATCGGCGAGTACAAGCGACATCACGAAAAGATTTGGCCCGAGATTACCCGCAGCATCAAAGACTCCGGCATCGAAGACATGGAAATCTATTTGCTTGGCACGCGCATGTTCATGATCATGGAGGTCAACGAATCTTTTTCGTTCGAAGCGAAGATCAAAGCTGACCAGCTCAATCCAAAAGTGCAAGAGTGGGAAACTCTCATGGGAACATTTCAGAAAGTTTTGCCCCAGGCCAGGCCCGGCGAAAAATGGCTTCTGATGGAACGTGTGTTTAAGTTGTAAGGATAAAACCCGCCATCTGGTTTTGAAAGGGCACGGATTCAAGCTGCGCCGTAAGACGGTCCAAATGAAGACCGGCGCTAGCCGCTGCGTCATGCAACTATGAGGAGAGCCGAACCTTACGGCCGCTCCGGCCACGCGTGCTTAGGATAGCGTCGCATCAACTCGCGCCGTACCTCTGGATACAGCCGCTCCCAGAATCCCGCAAGATCGGTGGTCGTCTGCACCGCGCGCTGGTTCGGCGCCAGCAGATGGACCACTACTGGCGTCCGCTGCGGCCCAATCCGCGGCGTGTCGCGCATCCCGAAAAAGTCCTGCAGACGCGACGCAATCCAGGGCGCTTTGCCGCGCTCATAGTGAATCTTGGTCTGGCGTCCGTTCTTCAGCCGAATGCTCGCCGGCGCGATCTCATGAAGTTTTCGCGCTCCCATCTTCCGCTCGACCACGGAAACTAGATCCGCCGCTGCCTTTTGCAATTCAGCGAAGCTCCGCAGCCCCGAACTCAACTCGCGCAGTATTTGTGGTGCATCGGGCGTCTCGAATCCGGCAAACTCGATGCGCGCGGTGAACTCATCGAGCGCGTCCACGTCAACAAACCGCTCAATGCCAGCCTCCAGAGCTTTCTTTGCCAGCAGATCAGCCGCGAGTTCCGCGTCCGGCGCTGCTCCTCGCGATTCCTGGATTACCAGTTCGTCATAGCGCAACGCGCTCACCGCATCCACTCGTTCTGCTGCATGATTCCACACCACGGCGGATTGCTCCTTCACCCGATCTGGAAAAAGGTCAATCAGCCACTCCGGCTCGATGCGCGCCGTCATTCGAATCAGCGGCAGCGATTTCTCCTTGCGGTCCTCCGCATCCACCGCGACCATGAATTCATAGCGCGTAACCTCGCCCGCCAATTCCGCCGATCCGCCCGCCGACAGCAACACCTGGCTCCCTGCTCGCCGCCGAGCAACTCGATCCGGGAACCCGGCGAGTATCGACATCAGCAGAGCATCATCGTTGTGATGTCTCTGTCCGGATTTCGCTCCCGAAATCCGCGCAAGTCTGCGAAGCTGCGTGATGTGCTGCAGCACTCGATGATCAAGCTCCAAATCCATCGCGGCGAGCAGATCATTTTTCTCGACACGCACACCGGAACCCAACAGCGCCACAGCTACACATCCGTCCTCGCCCACGCCGCGCTCCAAAGCCTCGACGAGAATGCGCGCCAGCCGTGGCGGAAGCGGATACCGCGCCAACTGCTTCGCCATGTCCTCGCTGGCGCCCAGACGGTCGAGCAGAGACTCGGCCCGTTGCACTGCCGCCTCCGTCGGGACGTCCAGCCACGCGACATCGTTAACCCGATCAATCCCCATCGCTCGCAGCGCGAGGCAAAGCTGAGAAAGATCGCTGCGCAGAATCTCCGGCGCATCTTGCTCTGCACGACGCGAGTAATCCTCCTCGGTGTAAAGCCGCAGCACACGCCCCGGCGCAGTGCGCGCGGCGCGCCCGGCTCGCTGCTTCGCCGAAGCCTTGCTCACTCGGCCCACGTGAAGGGTCGGCAAGCCGCTCCACGGAGAATAGCTGGCGAACCGCGCCAGCCCACTGTCAATCACCGCCGTCACGCCCTCGACCGTAACCGAGCTCTCCGCGACGTTGGTGGCAAGAATTAATTTTCGCTGAGGCGCCGGAGAGAGCGCGCGGTCCTGCTCCTTCGGCGGCAAACTCCCGTGCAGCGGAAGCGTCAGCAATCCAACTCGTCGCGCGACCGCATCACACGCTCGCATTGCCCGGCGAATCTCCACCGCCCCAGGCAGAAAAGTAAGAATGTCGCCGGTGCGCTCTCCCGCAATCAGCAGTTCCACTGCGCTCTTAACCTGAACCTCGAGCGGATCGGGGGAGTACGGCAGATGTGTGATCGAAAGGTCGAACAACGTTCCGGTCGAACGCAGAATTGGGCAATCGCCTAGATATGTCGCGACCGGTGCAGCATCCAGAGTCGCCGACATCACAACAATTCGCAGATCAGGTCGTATCCGCTGCAGCCGTTTCAACAATGCCAGCGCAAGGTCGCTTTCCAGATGGCGCTCGTGAAACTCATCGAGCACGACGGCATCGACGCCCTTCAGCAACGGATCAGAAAGCAGCCTGCGGGTGAGGATTCCTTCCGTGACAAATCGCAGCCGCGTGCGCGGCCCGACCGCTTCCTCAAAACGGATCTGATAGCCGACAGTCTCGCCGACCGCTTCGTCGCGCTCCCATGCCACTCGCCGCGCTGCCAGCCGCGCCGCAATCCGGCGCGGTTCGAGCACCACCACTTCGCCGCTCACCATTCCAAGCAGCGCCGGTGGCACGCGCGTCGTCTTCCCCGCCCCCGGAGCCGCTACGATCACCAGGTTCGGGCGCAGCCGCAACGAATCGATAATCTCCGGCAGAATCGCGTCCACCGGAAGAGCGGACATGGGCGTCGGCACTTCTCATCGGAACATGGTGCTTCGACCGGCGTCAATCACAGCTTTTTCCGCCTGCCGCTTTACTTTTTCCGCGCCGCTTCTTACCTTATCTGCAATGCCCGCATACTTCACCGCCGACCTCTTCCATTTCCTCGCTCGCCTCAAGCGCAACAACAACCGCGACTGGTTCCTGGCTCACAAAGAAGAATGGGAAACTTTCGTACGCCAGCCAGTCCTGCGCTTCATCACCGATTTCGCCGTGCCCTTATCTGAAATCTCGCCTCATCTCGTCGCCGATCCGCGCCCCTCGCGCGGCTCCATGTTCCGCATCTATCGCGATACTCGTTTTTCCAACGACAAGCGCCCTTACAAAACGCACGTCGCCATGCGCTTCTCCCATCGCGGCAAAGATGTTCACTCTCCCGGCTTTTATTTGCATCTTGAATCCGGAGGTTGTTTCGCGGCGTCCGGACTCTGGCATCCCGAGCCCTCGACTCTGCTAAAAGTTCGCAACGCAATCGTCTCCCGCCCCAAGGAATGGCGCGCGGTCCGCAAACTTCTCAACTGGGACGATGCCTCAAGACTCCGCCGCCCACCCCGCGGCTTCCCTGCGGATCACGAATTTGTGGAGGACCTCAAGCTTCGCGATCTCGGTACCGCCATCAACTTCACCGACAAACAAGTGTGCAGCCCGAAGTTCATGTCAACCTTCGTCACCGCCTGTCGCACGATGATTCCGATCGCCGAATTCCTCAGTAGCGCAGTAGGACTGAAGTTCTAAGCGGGCACCAGCCCCCGATAAATCGCCATCCCAACCACCGCATCTACGCCGATAGCGTGCAATTCATCAATCTCTCTCCGTTCCCGAATCCCACCGGCGGCGATGAGTTGCCGCGCCGTCGCCTCGCGCAGGGGACGAATTACCTCCTGCGGAAATCCCTGCAACATCCCCTCCGTGTCCACGTGCGTATACAAGAAACAACCGCACCATCGCTCAAGCACCCGGATCATCTCCAATGGACTGACCTCGGTCACTTTCCGCCATCCATGAATTGCCACGCGCCCGTCAACCGCATCCAGCGCGAACACCAATCGATCCGCGCCAACGGCGCCGGCCATTCTTTCAGCGAACTCCGAATCAAGCGCGCCCTCAGCGAACAACGCCGATCCGATAATCACTCGTTGAGCCCCCGCCGTCAACGCAGCCTCCGCCGCCTCCACCGATCGAATGCCCCCACCCACCTGGCACGGCAACTGCCGCGCCAATTCGCCAATCAATTCCCGGTTGTCGCCGGTGCCGATGGCGGCGTCGAGATCAATCAACTGCACCAGCGTATATTTCGAAAACCGATTCACCCAGGCGCCGAAATCGTCGAACTCCAGCGCCTTCTTCCGCCCCTGCACCAGTTGCACAATCTTTCCCCCCATCAGGTCGATCGACGGAATCAGCATGGCCACCTCACAGGAATTCCCTGCGATCCGATTTTTTCCTTCAAGTCGCCAAGCCGGCTGAACCCGTAGTGAAAAATCGAAGCGGCCAATGCCGCATCGGCGTGCCCTTCGCGAAATACTTCGACAAAATGTTGCGCCCCGCCAGCGCCCCCAGACGCAATCACAGGAACCCGCACGGAGTCAGCTACAGCCCGGGTCAATGCGCAATCAAAACCCACGCCTGTGCCGTCGCGATCCATCGAGGTCAGCAGAATTTCGCCCGCGCCCCGCGCCTCCGCTTCCCTCGCCCACTCAACCGCGTCCCGACCTGTTCCCGCTCGCCCGCCATGTGTGAACGCTTCCCATCGCGATCCTCCCGCGCAACGTTTGGCATCAATCGCCACCACTACTGCCTGCGAACCAAAGCGCTCAGCTATCCTTGTGATCAATGTCGAATCCGCGAGCGCCGCGGAATTGATGCTGATCTTGTCCGCGCCCGCCGAAAACACCGCCGCCGCATCCTCCAAGTTACGAATCCCCCCGCCCACCGTGAAGGGAATAAACAACTGCCGCGCGGCCCGCCGAACAGTATCGAGCAGCGTGGCCCGCCGTTCGTGCGCCGCGGAAATATCCAGCAGCACGATTTCATCCGCGCCCGACTCGCTGTGCGCCTTCGCCAGTTCCGCCGGATCGCCCGCGTCGCGCAGATTCTCGAACTGCACGCCCTTCACCACGCGGCCGTCGTCCACGTCGAGGCAAGCGATAATGCGTTTCGTCAGCATGTATAAGCACAAATGTCAGATCGCACAAAAATTGCCCAGCAACTTCAAGCCAATCTCCCCAGATTTTTCCGGATGAAACTGCACCCCAAACAAATGCTTCCGCTCGACCGCCGCCGAAAACCGACCGCCGTACTCGCAGCACGCCACTGTCGTCCCCGTCACCGGCGCACGAAAGGAATGCGTAAAATACACAAACGACGATGACGGCACCCCGCGCAGCAGCCGCGACGACGAATCAACCTCAAGCTGATTCCATCCCACGTGCGGCGATTTCACGCTCGATGGAAAGCGCTCGCATTCGCCCTCCAGTACTCCCAATCCAGAAGTCTCCGGCGATTCCTGGCTCCGCTCAAACATCCACTGCATCCCAACGCAAATTCCGAGGAACGGAATCTCGCGTGCGATAGCGTCCACAATCGCACCCTGCAACCCCGAGCGCGCGAGCGCCGCCGTCGACGCGAAGTGCCCCACACCAGGCAGGACGATCTTCGTTGCGTTCGCAACCTTCCCCGGATCGGATGTAATCATGCACTCCTGCCCCAGCCAGTCCAGCGCCTTCTTCACTGAAACCAGATTTCCCGCGCCGTAGTCGACGATCGCAATCATCACAGCACTCCCTTGGTGCTCGGCAGCAGCCGCGCCATCCGCCGGTCGCGCCAGCAAGCCGCGCGCAGCGCCCGCGCAAACGCCTTGAACAGCGCTTCAATCTTGTGATGGCTCGATCGCCCGTAGAGTACTCGCACATGAACGTTCGCCCGCGCGCCCCGCGCGAAACCCTCAAAAAAGTCGTACACCAGTTCCGCCTGGAGATCGCCCACCAGCCGCGTGCGCACTTTCGTGTCCACCACCGCAGCAGTCCGCCCGCAGAAATCCACCGCAGCCAATCCCATGGTCTCGTCCATCGGCATCAGAAAATATCCCGCCCGCAGAATCCCGCGCTTGCTGCCCAGCGCCTTATCGAATGCCTGCCCCAGCACGATCCCCACATCCTCCACTGTGTGATGCTGATCCACATCAAGATCTCCGCGAGCCTTCAGCTTCAAGTCGAAGCCTCCGTGATGCGCGAACAACTCCAGCATGTGGTCAAAGAAACGGATGCCGGTCGACACCTCATAGCGCCCGCGCCCCTCAATCGTGAGTGAGATCTGTATCTGCGTCTCTTTGCTGACCCGCTTGATGCTTCCTTTTCTCATAGCCGGGTCGCTCCCTGGTTAGACACGCCATGCGTAATGCCAATTTCTTCGAGCGTTTCCTGCAGCGCGGTGAGCAATCGGTCGGTATGCTCTCGCGGTCCCAACGTGACGCGCACACACCCCTCACAGCCGTGATCACTCGATCGGTCGCGGACCAGAATCCCGCGTCGCCGCATCTGCTCAACAAACTCCGCCGCCGCACCCACTCGCGCCAGCACAAAGTTCGCCTGGCTCGGCCAGAACCGAATTCCGCTTGTTTCTAACACCCGCTCCAGCCGTGCGCGCGACTCGCGAACATCCCTCACGTACTGCTCGATGTAAGCCTGATCGCCGAGTGCCTCCGGCAGACAAGCCAGCGCCACGGCATTCACGTTGTAAGGCGAACAAACTCTTCGCACCGCCAGCATTTGTTCCGCGTCGCCCATCAGCGCTCCTAGCCGCAGCCCAGCCAGCCCGTACGCTTTGGAAAGAGTCCGCGCCACAAATACATTCGCAAATTCTTTGCGCGCCGCCAGCATGCTCTGCCCATAAAACTCAAAATAAGCCTCATCGATCAGCACCGCCGCGTCCGGCGCCGAACGGGCGACTCGCCGCAACTCTTCCATCGGCGCAATCGTGCCCGTCGGATTATTCGGGTTCGCGATGGCAATCATCCGCGTCCGCTTGGTGATGCGCTTGCACAACTCGTCGCCAGGAAAACTGAAATCCGCGCTCGAAGGAACCGCAATGACCTGCGCCCCCGCTGCCATCATGTAAATCCGGTACATCGAATACGTCGGCACCGCGATCAGCGCCTCATCGCCCGGCTCGAGATAAGCTTCACAGAGCAAATGAATCGCTTCATCCACGCCATTCGTCAACAACAGTTCCGGCGTGGCCACCCTCAGCATCTCGGCCACCTTCGCTTCCACAGCCCCGCGCTCGGGATAACGCGCCAGTTCCTCGGCACCCATCCGCCGCAAGCGTTCGAGCACGCGCGGCGAGCATCCCACGGTGTTCTCGTTGAAATCCAGACGCAGCCCATTCCGCCCCGCCAGCGGCGGATGATACAAAGGCAGCGTTTGCACCGCCTCGCGCGCATTAAGCATGTTCACACCTCACTCGGATCGAGTGCGCATGTGCAGGCAGCCCTTCGGCTCCAGCCAGACATTCGATCGCCGGTCCAATCTTCCTCAGCCCCTCCGCGGAAACCTGCTGCACCGTAATGACCTTCACAAAATCCGTCACGCTCAGACCTCCTCGAAATCGCGCCTGCCCCGAGGTCGGCAACACATGATTCGGCCCGGAAGCATAATCGCCCGCGGCCTGCGCCGAGTAATCCCCCACGAACACCGATCCAGCATTCTGAATAAAAGGCAGATCGTCCGCAGCGACGGTGATGTGTTCCGGCGCAAGCCGATTCGCCCACTCCCGCGCCTGTTCGCGCGACGCCGCGATAAGCGCCGCTCCACGCGCTCGCAGCGATTTCTGCGCAATCGGATTGTTCTTCGCTAGCTCTCCCGCACTCGCCCGCACTGCCATCGCTAGCTTCCGCGAAGTTGTAATCAACACAGCCAGCGTCTCTGGATCATGTTCCGCCTGCGCCACCAAGTCCGCGGCAACAAATTCCGAGATGCCCGACTCACACAAAATCACCGCTTCCGTGGGCCCTGCGAGAAAATCAATGGCGCAATCGAACGACACCAACTTCTTTGCGACCGTAACGTAAGCGTTCCCCGGCCCCACAATCTTGTCCACCCGCGGAATGCTCTTGGTTCCATGCGCCAACGCTGCGATCGCCTGTGCCCCTCCCACGCGATAAAACTCGCGCACCCCTAGCATCGCCGCCACCGCCAACACTTCCACCGACGGCTTGGGAGACACGACGCGGATGTTCTTTATCCCCGCAACCTGCGCCGGAATCACCGTCATCAGCAACGTCGAAACCAGGGGATAGCGCCCGCCCGGCACATAGCATCCCACCGAATCGAGCGGACGCACGATCTGCCCCAGAGAAATTCCGCCGCGAGTCCGCATCCAGCCTTTCGGTTTCTGCCACTCACAAAATTGCCGGATATTTTTCGCCGCTAACCGAAGAGACTTACGCAACGGCGCAGTGATCGTCTGCCACGCCGCCTCCATTTCATCCTCCGCCACACGCACAGATTGTTTCGCTTTCAGCCCATCCCATCGCTCCGCGTAATGCCGAAGCGATCGTTCCCCGCCGCGTCGAACATCCTCCACGATCCGCCGCACCCGCGGCGCGACGCCACTGAATCGCGTGCCTCGCGCAGCCAGACGTTCTACCATCGCGCCAGCCTCGCGGCCCGAAACAATCCGCATCACAGCACCACCTTATTCAGTGGATACTCTACGATCCCGTGCGCCCGCGCCTCTTTCAGCCGAGGAATCACATCCCACGCTGCGCCTTCGTCAATCACCGTATTGACCGCCAGCCAATCTTCGTCGCTCAAATGAGAAATCGTCGGTTTCTGCAGCGCCGGGAGCACCGCGAGCACCGCCGCCAGATTTTCCTTCCTCACGTTCAGCATCAGTCCCACCCGGTCCTGCGCTTCCATTGCGCCTTGCAGCATGAGCGCCAGGTTGTCGATCTTGCGCCGCTTCTCGCGGTCTGCATAGGAATTGTTATTGGCGATCAACTGCGTATTCGATTCCAGCACCGTCTCCAGAATGCGCAGCCGGTTCGCCTTGAGCGAACTTCCGGTCTCGGTGACCTCGACGATCGCGTCCGCCAGCATGGGAGGCTTCACTTCTGTCGCGCCCCACGAAAACTCCACCCGCACCTCGACGCCTTTCTTCATAAAATAGTCGCGCGTAACTTTCACCAGCTCGGTCGCAACGATTTTCCCCGACAACTCCTCTGCCCGCTGCACCGGACACTCCTCCGGCACCGCCAGCACCCACCGCACTTTGCCCCGGCTGCGCTTGGCATAAATCAAATCGGTGACCGTCGCCACTTCCAGTCCACTCTCAATCACCCAGTCCAGCCCGGTCAGGCCCGCATCAATCGCGCCGTGCTCCACATACCGCGCCATTTCCTGCGCCCGGATTAACATGCAATCGATCTCCGGATCGGCCGTGCGGGCGTAATAGGATCGGCCGTCGGTATATGCCGGAAGCCCCGCACGCGCAAACAACTGCAAGGTCGCTTCCTGCAAGCTCCCCTTAGGAATGCCGATGCGCAGCTTCATCGCGTCTCCTCCAACGAGCTTTCAGTCTCCGCTGCCCGCGCCGGAATCGATTCCGTGAAACAAGACCGCGTCCCTAAATGGCAGACCACTCCGGTTCCCTCCACCTCAACCCGCACCAGCAACGTATCGCGATCGCAATCCGTGTGCGCCGAGACCACTCGCAGCCGGTTCCCCGAACTCTCCCCCTTCATCCACAGCTTCTGCCGCGTCCGGCTGAAGAACGTGACATACCCTTTTTGCAGCGTGCATTCCAGCGCCTGCCGGTTCATAAATCCAACCATCAGCACGGCGCCGTCGGCTGCGTCCTGCACCACCGCCGGGAGCAGTCCGCCCATCTTCTCGAAGTCGAAATCAAAATCAAATTCCGCGTTCATACCTCATCTCCTTCGCACAAACAAAAAGCCCGCTGAGCGATTTTCGCGTCAGCGGGCCGAATCTCCTGAAAAGTGCTGGTTACTTCAACTCTGGAATCTCAGGCACATCGCCGCCGTCGCGCTATGCGCGTGATGGTGGTGGCGATGATGCACACGAGACAACATGCTGTTGAAAAGATACGGGAAAAGATCAGCGCTGGTCAACGAGTTTCTTGCACTGCGGCGTGATCTGTTTTTCCAATGCAATCAATCTGAATTTCACATCTTCGCTGCATCGCCGAACTCTAGCCCGCTCCATTTCGCATGGCTTGCGCCGCCCGCGCGACAAGCTCAGAACAGGTTTCTGAAGGGCCGCTGCCTATTTGGCTTTGACTAGATTTGGATTTGACGAGCGGTGTGTTTCGAGAGACACACCGTGGGTGCCAGCACACCGATCCGCCATCCCCTTCATTCGAGCAACTAATTTATTTTCAACCAGATACAGGTTGGCTCTAGTCCTGCCACTGGTATTGGGGTCGATCAAATTCGCCGGAGGCAGACATGGAACGGACGGCTCGCTGGGACAAAACAAGGCAGGGGCGAAGGCTCATTGTGGCAGCTCTTACTTTGGCGGCGTTCAACTTGGCAAGTGACGTCCCTTCAATTGCGCAGGGCGCGAAGCCTGCCAGCGATCACGTTAGCCGGGTCGTGTTGGTCAGCATTCCGGATCGGAAGCTTGCGGTCATCGAAGACGGGGATGTGGTCGCTACGTTTTCGGTGGCAGTTGGAGCCGAGGTGAGTCCCAGTCCGACTGGCGAGTTTCAGATAGTGAGCCGCGTTTCGAATCCGACGTACTACCGGCCTGGAACGGTGATCCCGAGCGGGAAAGATAATCCCGTCGGAACACGGTGGGTGGGATTGAGCCAGAAGGGCTATGGGATTCATGGCACGAACGCACCGAGGTCGGTGGGACATGCGGCGTCGCATGGGTGCATCCGGCTGCGCAATCACGATATGGAGCGGTTGTTCACGATGGTGCGAGTGGGCGATGCGGTCGAGATTCATGGCGAGCGCGATGAACTGGTGGGGCAGGTGTTCGGAAGCGGCGCGGACGACTCGACAGTCGCTGACACGCAAGTCGGCGCGCTGGAGGTTGGGCAATAAGTCGGGTCGTAGAAGCAGATTCGGGCGAGCGCGATTGAAGCCCAAAGGTGAAATTTCAGGGGGACGTTATGCAAATGGCAATCACATTCATTGCGGTCGTGGCAGGAATGATTTTTTCGCTGGCGGTGGCATTGCTGGCGGAGGAGTTGATCTTCGGGCAGGTATTCCGGCTGTTCTTTTCACGGTCGGCGGTGGCGAAGCCGGGGACGAAGAGCTAAATACTGCGTAGGGATAGGGCGGGTCCGCTTTTCCGACTGACTTCGATGCCATCGGCTGTCGGGCGATGTGCCGCCGGGCTTCGCCCCGACTGGACAGCCGAAGACGGCCGTCGCTACTGATTCTTGGGTGTCTCCGCATGAGTCGGTGGTGTCCAAACAGTACAGGGCAGGAGTGCTTTGCAGATGCGGGGAGCGGTTTATAATTTGGCCATCCCGAATACCTTCCTGAGTTTAGTGAATCGCGCTGTCCGCCCCGCACAAATTGTCCGCGGTGTTGCTCAGCTCTGTTGTGTACTGCTGGTGTTAGCAGCGGCAGCTCGAGCGGCGGATTGGAGCGTCCCCGAACAGCAACTGGCGCGGAAAATTGTTGCGCTCACCGGAGCCGACAGCGTCGCGCTTATCGTGGAGAACCGCTCGTCGCTGGGGCAGCGCGAGAGCGAAGTGATCCAGAATGGTCTGCGCAGCGCGCTCGAGGTCGTGGGCATTCGCTTCGTGAAAACGGAAAACGCCGGCGCCCGAGTGGTGATTTCTCTGTCGGAAAATCCGGCGTCTTATGTTTGGGTGGCGGAGATTCGCCGAGGTGAGGGTGAGGCGGAGGTGGTGATGGTCTCAGCGCCGCGCGCCGAGGGCTCGACCGCGTCCCATGAGTCAGTCCCTCTGAGCCTGCGCAAAATTCCACTGTGGACGCAGGAGGATGCGATTCTCGACGTGGCCGTGCTGGAGGAAAATGCCGCGCCCACGCGGATCGCGGTGCTGGGCGCGGAGAGAGTGACTCTGTACCAAATGCAGGCGGGAAAGTGGCAGCCGGAGCAGGTGCTGGGCATCGTGCATGCGCGACCCTGGCCCCGGGATTTGCGCGGCACGGTAGTCCCGGCGAGAGATCACTTGCTGGATGTTTATCTTCCGGGCGTGATCTGCCGCAGCGCTAGCGGAACGCCACTGGCGTTGAATTGCCGCGAGACGGACGATCCCTGGCCACTCGTTCCTGCCGGTCTGAGCGGCGGAGCGGTGTCGAACTTTCCCAGCGCCGGATCTTCCAACTTTTCCAGCGGCGCGGCAATTCCGGCGGTGGGAGCTTTTTATTCTGCGGGGCGGAATTTCTTTACGGGTGTCTTAACGCCGGGCGTCGGCAAGTTCACGACCGTATCCAAGTTTTATTCTGCGGCGTTACTGCCCCGCGAGAAATATATGCTGTGGCTCTTCGCCGCCACCGATGGTCGGGTGCATGTGATAGACGGAGTAAGCGACCAAACTACAGGACTCAACTGGGGCAGCGACGTGGCGAGCCTGAAGACTTCCTGCGGCGCGGGCTGGCAGGTGCTGGCTGCGAGCTCTGAACCCGGCGACGGAGATTCGGTGCGCGCGTATGAGTTTCCGGACCGCGATCCGGTGGCGGTCAGCGGGGCGGTGGATTTTGCCGGCCCCATCAGCGCACTGTGGACGGAGGCGAAGGCCGACACGGCAGTCGCGGTGGCGAGAAATCGAGGGACGGGGAGCTATGAGGCTTTTCGACTGGCGATCGCTTGTAGTCAGTAGCGTCAGCATCGTTGCGGGTGTGGTCTGCAGCGGGATGCTTGCGGCAGCGCCGGCGGAGACGCGCCCGCAATACGGCGGCACGCTGCGCGTCGCCATGCGAGCCGCGCCCGCGTCGCTGGATCCGGCTTATAGCGACCCGGCGGAGGTCGATTCTGCAAGCAGCTATTCTGCGAACGGCACACCCGATTCGTTTGCGCGGCGCAGCCTCACCTGGTTGATGTTCGACACCCTGGTGACCATTGACGGGAACGGACGAGTCCAGCCTGCACTGGCCACGTCATGGCAAGTAGCCCAGAGAAATCAACCGGGCAATCAGCGCTGGCAATTTCGAGTTCGACGCGGAGTAAAGTTTCACGACGGGACGCCACTCAGCGCCGAGATTGCGGCTGGGTCCCTGCGCTTTGCGAATCCGGCTTGGAATGTGACGATGGGTGTGGGTGCGGATGCGGATGCGGTTGTGATTGAACGATCCACCACTGAACCAGCCACCTCAGAGTCCGCTCTCCTGGCGGAGTTAGCCCTGCCCCGAAATGCAATTGTGAAGAGGAATGGCGACAGCGCGCCGAGCGGCACGGGGGGATTTCATGTTGTCGATTGGAAACCAGCGAAGGCTTTGACGCTGGCGGGGGATGAGAATTGCTGGCGCGGGCGTCCGTTTCTCGACGCCATCGAGATTGAGATGGGAAAAAGTTTTCGCGAGCAGATGACGGCCCTGGAACTGGGCCGGGCCGATCTGGTTGAAATAGCGCCCGAGCAAACCCACCGGCTCGCGCAGGAAGGGCGGCGGGTAACGAGTTCAAATCCCATGGAACTCCTGGCGCTGCTGTTCGCTCGAGACGCGGCGTCGCCAGACGAAAAACTCCTGCGCGAGGCGCTGGCCTTGAGTATCGAGCGCGGGTCGATTCGCAGTGTGTTGCTGCAGGGCGCGGGAGAATCGGCGGCCAGCATTCTGCCGAACTGGATGAGCGGATACGAATTCGTTTTCCCGGCGGGCGCAGATCTGCCGCGGGCGCGGCAGGCGCGCGATCAGGTTCACACGATTCCGATGTGGACTCTGGGATACGAGGGCAGCGATCCCATTGCCCACCTCTTGGCGGAACGGGTTGCGCTGAATGCCAAAGATGCGGGACTATCGCTGCAACCTTCATCCGCGGCCAGCGTTGATCTGCGGTTGGTAAGAATTCCGCTGGCATCGACCGATCCGTGGATCACGCTGTCGAAGATATCCGTGATGCTCGACGTACCTGTCGCGAAAGAAAGCGGTACCGTCGAAGATCTCTATGCATCCGAACGGGCGATGCTGGCGACGCGGCGCATGATCCCTCTTTTTCATCTGCCTGTGTCGTATGCTGCCTCGGCCAGCTTGAATAATTGGTCCCTGCGGCCGGATGGAAGCTGGACTCTAGCGGAGGCGTGGCTGGGGAGTGGCAGACCGTGATTAGGAAACTATGACCTTCCGCCGCAAACTTCTCGTCGTGTTCGCGCTGACGGTCTTTCTGTCGGTCGCCGCGGTGGCGTTGCTGGTGCTGGGAGTAACGCGCAATGCATTCGAGAAGACTGAGGACCAGCGCACCGCGGCGCTGGTTACGCAGTTTCAGCGCGAGTTTAGCCATCGGGGTGACGAGGTGGCACGGCGCGTGGAAGCCATCGCCGCGTCCGATCCGGTCAGCCGCATGGCGGTTGCATTGCACGGGACGGCTGCGGACTCCGCCGAATATTTTGATCTGGCACGGCAAATGGCGGAAGGGTATCAGCTCGATTTTCTGGAGTTTCTCGACGCTCACGGAACCATCATTTCGTCGGCACAGTGGCCGGCGAAGTTTGGCTATCCTGACACCGGGTTTGAAACCCTGTCAGCTGTGAGCGGGCAGAGCGCGTTTCTGAAACGCGAAGAGTTGCAGGACTCGACTGCCTTGGGACTCTTTGCGGTGCGAACGACGCGCATCAGCGAACATCCCGTGTACGTGATTGGCGGACGGCATCTCGACAAGAATTTTCTTTCCACGCTGGACCTGCCGGCGGATATGCGCGTGCTGCTGTATCAGAATCGCAGCGATCATTTTTCGGCGGATTCGCTGCTCGACCCATCTGGCACCGCGAAGGTGGTCGACGGGGCGCGGCCAGCCGAGAAGTTTGCGCCGCTGGTCGAGGCGGTGCGGCAGTCCGATCAGGAAATGAGCGAAATTATTTCCTGGACGTCGGACCGGGCGGATGACGAAGAGTTCCACGCGATCCCGCTGCGCGGCGGCGGCAAGGATCGTCCTTTGTTGGGCGTGCTGCTGGTGGGAAATTCGCGGCGGTCCTACGTTGAACTGAAACGGCGCATCGGTGCGCTGGCCCTGCTGGTGGGCGGTGGAGGAATCATCGTAGCGATCCTGCTCAGCAGTTGGGCGGCCGCGCGAGTAACGCGCCCGGTCGAACAACTGGCGCGGGCGGCGCAGGAGGTTGCCGCAGGAAATTGGGACACGCGAGTGGAAGTAGGTGGCAGCGACGAACTGTCACAGCTGGCCGAGTCTTTCAATCGGATGACCGCCGAATTACTGGCGCAAAAAGAACGTTTGGTGCAGACCGAGCGGGTTGCGGCCTGGCGCGAACTGGCGCGGCGGTTGGCGCATGAGTTGAAGAATCCGCTGTTCCCTCTGCAGCTCACGGTTGAGAACCTGATGCGGGCGCGGACGCAGAGTCCGGAGCAGTTCGATGAAGTTTTCCACGAAAGCGCCAGCACGCTGCTGGCCGAGATTTCTAACCTCAAGACCATTATTGGCCGCTTCAGTGAGTTTTCGAAAATGCCGCATCCGCAGTTGCAGGCGGTGCACGTGAATGAAATCGTGCGCAGGGTGCTGCAGCTTTACCAGGCACAGCTGCAGGCGCCGGGGCGCGCGCCGATTGTCTGCAAGCTGGAGTTGGACGAGAGCGCGGGCACGATCGCGGCCGATCCCGACCTGCTGCACCGAGCTCTATCGAACCTGGTGCTCAACGCGATGGACGCGATGCCAAGCGGCGGTACCCTGATGCTTCGAACCAGACGCGCGGACGGAAAAGTGACGATTGAAGTTGCCGACACCGGGTCGGGGCTGACGCCGGAGGAGTGCGAGCGCATCTTTACTCCTTATTACACCAGCAAGCAGCATGGAACTGGGCTGGGCCTCGCGATCGTGCAGTCAGTGGTGAGCGATCACGGGGGAAGAATCAGCGTGCTGAGCGAGCCGGGGCGCGGAACTACATTCGTGATCGAATTGCCGGATAATCTTGATACGGTGCAGAAAGACAAAATCGTAAACCACGAAGGGAACTAAGGTTCACGAAGGGGAACAAGACGGCTAGGAGGATGGTTGCCACTCAAAGCGCATTTGTTGATCGTCGATGATGAAGCCAACACGCTGGCTTCGTTGTCGCGTGCATTTCGTTTAGCGGGACACGAAGCCACGGTGTGCGACAACGCGGCAAAGGCTCTTGAATTGGCCAAGGCGCAAGACTTCGATCTGATTCTTTCCGACGTGGTCATGCCCGGCAAAGACGGCCTGACGCTGCTCGAAGAACTGAAGCGGCAAGGCGTGACCGCTCCGGTGGTGATGATGTCGGGCCAAGCACACATTGAGATGGCGGTGAAAGCGACGCGGTTGGGCGCGATTGATTTTTTGGAGAAGCCGATCTCGAGCGACAAATTGATGCTCACTGTCGACAACGCTCTCAAGTTGCAAAGGCTAGAAAGCGAAAACCGGCAACTGCGGCAGCGGCTGGGCAAGCACGAGATCGTTTGGAAGGGCGACGTCATGCGGCGGCTGATGGCGCAACTGGAGCGCGTCGCCGCGAGTGAGTCGCGGGTGTGCATCTTCGGCGAGACCGGTACGGGCAAAGAACTGGTGGCACGGACTATTCACGAGCGCAGCCCCCGATCGGCTGGGCCTTTCGTCACTTTGAATTGTGCGGCCGTGCCGGCGGAGTTGATCGAGTCTGAATTGTTCGGACACGAGAAGGGATCGTTCACCGGCGCGTCGGGGCGGCACATTGGAAAGTTTGAGCAGGCCGATCAGGGAACAATTTTTCTGGATGAAATCGGCGATATGCCGTTGAACATGCAGGCTAAGCTGTTGCGCGTGCTGGAAGAGGGCGAAGTCGAGCGCATCGGCGGCGACAAGCCGGTGACCGTCAACGTTCGTGTGGTGGTCGCGACCCATCGCGATTTGGAAGCGCGCGTGCGCGAAGAGAAATTCCGGCAGGATCTGTTTCACCGCATACACGTTTTTCCGCTGACGCTGCCTCCGTTGCGCGAACGACGTGACGACATTCCTGCTCTGGTGGAACATTTTGCCGCGCAAGTGTGCGCGCAGAATGGGTGGAAGCCGGTGCCATTCACGGCGGATGCGATTGAAGCTCTGCAGTCTCATCCCTGGCCGGGGAACGTGCGCGAATTGCGCAACATGGTCGAGCGGCTGATGCTGCTGGCAACCGACGGCCAAGTGGATCTGGCAACCGTACAGATTGCCCTGCCGAAGACTTCGGCGGGGGCGAACGCTGCCCCGCTTGCGATCGGATCCGGCGCACTCGCCGACCGCGTGCAATCGTTCGAGCGGGAAGTAATTCTCGCGGAGTTGAAGCGCAGCCATCACAACATGAGCCTGGCCGCAAAAACCCTTGGCCTCGAGCGCAGTCACCTGTATAAGAAAGCGGAGCAATTGGGGATCGATCTGCGCGCGATGCGGCGGGAGCAGGGGCTGCAGGATTAGCTTCGGTCGGCGCTCGCGTCGCTTTCCCACTTCTCGCAAAAGAAGCGAGAAGTGGGGCACCCCACCGGCAGGAACTCGGGGCACGCCGGTTCACTCAGCAATTGGGAGACGTGCATTGGCGAAAATCGCCGGGATTTTTTTCTCTATTCTTTCTTTTTCCTTTCAGGGTTTTTCGGCTGAACCGCCGTCGCCTGCTGTTTATGGGGTCCGCATGGAGAACGGGTGGATTCCCATGAAGGATGGGGTTCGTCTGGCTGCGACTCTCTACATGCCCGACGGGGCAAAGCCGGCAGAGAAGTTCCCTGCTTTGCTGGAATATCTGCCGTATCGCAAAGACGATGGAACGGCGGCGGGCGATTATCCCAAGCATGCGTATTTCGCGCGGCGTGGCTATGTGGGCGTGCGTGTGGACATTCGCGGGTTCGGTGCGAGTGAGGGCGTTCCGCCGGAACGCGAATATTCCGAGCAGGAACAGGTCGACGGAGAGCAGGTGATTGCGTGGCTGGCGCGTCAGCCCTGGTGCAACGGAAATGTCGGCATGTTCGGCATTTCGTGGGGAGGATTTACCGCGCTGCAAATGGCGATGCGGCATCCGCCGGCGTTGAAGGCGATTGTCGCGGTGCATGCAACTGCGGAGCTGTTTCACGACGACGTTCACTACATCGACGGCATGGCGCACGTGGACGAATTCGAATTGAACATGGACATGGCCGAGGGCTGGGTGGGAGCGCCGGAATATTCGCTGGACGAAAAAGTTCTGGGGCCGCGCTTCGATTCGCCGCCATGGTCGCTGCTCTACTTGAAACACCAGCACGATGGTCCGTTCTGGCGCGATCGGGTGCGGCCGTTGAGTCAGATCACGACGCCGAGCTTTCTGATCGGAGGTTTGCAGGACGGCTATCGCGACAACGTTATCGACATGCTGATGAAGTCGAAGGCTCCGATCAAGGCGATCGTCGGGCCGTGGAATCATTCGTTCCCCAATGACGCGGATTTCGGACCGCGGGTCGAGTGGCGCGATCAGGCGGTGCGCTGGTTCGATTACTGGCTTAAGGGGCGCGACACTGGAGTTCAGGAAGATCCGCGGCTTGTGATTTACGTGCAGCACTGGCATCCGCCGGACCCGAATCTGCAGGAAGTGCCGGGCGAATGGCGGCGGGAAGATGTGTGGCCCCCGAAGGACGCGAGCGCTACCACGCTGTTCTTGCAGGGGAACCACACGCTGGATGTTTCTTCCGCGGCTCCATCTACGCATCAAGTGAAATATGTTCCCACGGCCGGCGTTGAGGCCGGATTCTGGTGGGGAGAATTGTTGAGTGATCCCCGGCCGGTGGACGCGTTTAGCCTGGTGTATGATTCCGCACCGCTGGATCATGAACTGGCGATTCTTGGGCGTCCGCGAGCCGTGCTGCAGGCTTCGGCTACGGCGCCTCTGGCGAATTGGTTCGCGCGGCTTTCCGACGTGGCTCCCGACGGCACGGTCACGCAGATTACAGGCGCGGGATTGAATGGAGCGCAGCGGGAATCGATGACCGAACCGCGCGATCTGGAGCCCGGGAAAGTCTATCCTCTTGATATTGAAATGCACCTCACATCATGGGTGTTTCCGAAAGGGCATCGTATTCGGATTGCGATTTCAAATTCTTTGTGGCCGATGGTCCTTCCGACACCCTACGCGATGACGACATCGCTCGAACTCGGCGGCGCTGAGGGGTCGCGGATCGTTCTTCCTGTGGTGCCATTGCACGGAGCCGCGGCACCGGAATTTTCCGCGCCTCAACCGTCCGAGGAGCGCGCTGACATCAAGAACGAAGGCTTTCCATGGCCCGGCGACTGGACCGTCGAACGTGACGAGGCCCACCAAAAGACGACCGTCCACTGGAAGGGCAAGGATGGTTATGAATATCCGTGGGGCACGGAAAATGATTTTGAGAATCTGACCTATGAGGGAGATGATGCGCACCCGGAAACCTGTTCCGTCCGCGGTGAGGCGGAGAGTGTCTTCGCTTTGAAGGGGCGTACGCTGGTGTGGCGTGGACATCTTCTGGTGACCACCGATCAGAAGAATTTCTACTACAAGTACACGCGGGAGTTGCTGAAGGACGGGCAGAAGATCAAGTCGAAGACCTGGCAGGAGACGATTCCGCGCGATCATCAGTAGGTCGTGGAGACGTTGCTGACAGCGCCTCTGCCGGCGACAGCATTCCTGATTGTGGGAGAAGAGACGTACTAGGCTACGTCTCTACAGATGCGGCGATGTTCTCTTCAGATCTGCGGCCAGCAACTGATGGAACAGCTGCTCCCCCGCTTCGCGGCGCACCGAGAGGCGGCCGGCGCCGTAGGCACGCGACTTGAGGCCGCGTTGTACATCTTCGCAAATGCCGAGATCTTCATCCTGCACGCGGTTGCCGACATTGACCGACTCGATGTTGTAGGCACGCGCCGCCTCGCTCACGTCGCTGAAATAAAAATCGAAGATGACGGTGCAATGATCGGCATCGACGGGGATGACATAGTTTGTGTCCATGTATCCTGCGTAGCAATTGATCATCAGGTTGGGGTATTGCCAGAAATACCAGGCGCGGTCGCCTTTGCGAGTCGCGCCAGTGGCGGCGTCTTCGGTGGACGCAACCATTGGGCTCGACTGTAAACAATATCGGTCTTCGTTCTCGATGGTGTACTGCTTGTAATCAAGCACGGAACTCAATCCTTTGTGCAGGTGGGGCACGTGATATCCGCCATCGAGGAAATTATCGACGTAGACTTTCCAGTTGCAGTTGATGTCGTAGGTCCTGCGGTCGAAGTAATGCAGCTGGCTGATGCCAAGCGGGGCGACACGCTTCACCAGGCCGCCGAGAAATTGCTGCAAAGGTGCGGCCTGGGGGTCGAGGTTCACGAACACGAAGCATTCCCAGGTTTCAACGCGGATGGGCAGCAAACCGTTTTCAGTGCGCTCGAAGTTCTCTACGCCGTCGAACTCGGGCATGCCTTTGAGCGATCCGTCCAGGCCGTACTTCCAGCCGTGGTAGGGGCATTGCAGAATCTCAGTGCGGCCACAAGGCTGGGTCACGACGGCGGCGGCGTGGTGACGACAGACATTGTAGAAAGCTCGCAGGGTTCCGTCGCCACCACGCACGACCACGACGGGCTCTCCGGCGAGCCGTGTGGCAATGAACTCTCCCGCCTTCTGCAACTGATCGGTGCGGGCGACGAGTTGCCAGGTTTTACCGAAAACATTTTGCCGCTCCAGTTCGGCGATGCGCGGATCGACATACCAAGGTGCGGGGATAGTCGACGCCTCCGCCAGCGGGGCACGATCGTTGTAAGTAGCGAGAATCTGTTCGACGGATGTTTGCATTTTTTATGCTCTCGAATAAAATTGTTCGCGTTCCGACATCCCGGCTACAACGTCGCAAGAATGATTGCTTCTAACAACTAACGGCGGCGATTGGTGCGGGCCTGCGGTCGTGCGGCGTGTACGGGATCAGTTTCGGCACCAATCGCCCGCCGCAATACATCCAGAAACTGTTGAATTCTGGCTTCTTTTTTCTCCGGCAGTTCGCCCTGACGCCGAAATAAACCGGGATCAAGCTCGGCGGTGAGCAGCGCATCCTGGAAGCGCTCCATCATCCAGTCAATGATTGAAACGATCATCTCAATGTCAATATCCTTGCGAAGTTCCCCGCGCTCCAGGCCGAAGCGCACAAAGCTTACCGTACCGTAAGGATCTTCGCTGATGAGGAAGCGGTTGATCTCACGCTTCAGCACGAAATCGGTGCCGTAATTCCCCAGCAGCGAGATGCGATAAGGAATCCAGTCCTCGTGCACGAGGTGCTCGGTGCGCACCAGCCAGTAGCGCAGCACTTCGAAAAATCCACCCTCACGAATGTCTGCCGGCGCGTCAAGGTATTTGGCGAAGGAGCGGACGGAGCGCTTATAGACTTCGAAAAATAATCCGTCCTTGCTGCCAAAGTGCTGGAAGATCGAGCCCTTGGCGATGCCGAGCGCAATGGCGATGTCGCCAACCCGGGCCGCGTGATAGCCGTGCTCGGCGAAATGCTGGGTCGCGGCTTCGATGATGCTGCTGCGTTTCGCCTCCGAACGTGGACGCACTGGGGCTTGGCGTTGATAGAGCGGTGGAGTAGCGCGGTTGCTGGCAATTCCCGGCATGGCGTTAGATAGTGACTGTAAGTCACGACAGCATACAGGAGCGCAGTATCGATTTCAACTTCATTTTTGGCCCCATCTACGATAGTGTTGTTGCATTCAGGACAGTCGTCGTGACCTCAAGTCAACCCAACACGACCGGCACCAAATCCATTTATGACGCCGTCGTGATCGGCGCTGGTCATAACGGACTCACGGCTGCAGCTTATCTTGCCCGGGCGGGATTGTCGACGCTCGTGCTGGAGCGCCGGGAAATTGTTGGGGGATGCTGCGCGACCGAGGAGATCGCTCCCGGCTGCCGCGTGTCCACGACCTCCTATATCGCCAGCATGCTGCGGCCCGAGGTGATCTCGGAATTGAATCTGGCAAGTCACGGCCTACGCATGATTCCCTGCGATCCGGCAATTCAGGTTCCATTTCCTGACGGACATGTCGTGCCCTGGTGGGTGAATCGCGAGCGTGCGCAGAAAGAATTTTCAAAGATTTCCGCAAAAGATGCCGCACGGTTTGTGCAAGTCGACGATCAGCTCAAAAAGCTGGCACGATACTTGCAGCCGTTTTTCATGGAGCCGCCGCCCGAAATCGACGCTTCGACAATCAAGGGCTGGACCGACCTGTTCCGGGTCGGGAAACGATTTCGCGGCATTTCCAGTAGCGAAATTTCGCAGCTCGTATCCTTTCTCACCGGCAGCCTGGGCGAGTTTCTGGATAACAACTACGAGTCCGAGAAGATGAAGACGATGTTTCTGGCGAATAACGTTTACGGCAAACATGGCGGGCCGTACCAGCCGGGGACCGCAATCGGCCTGCTCTTTCATCTGCTCAGCGGCGGAGATCACGACCTGCAGGGGTTTTCCGGACACGTGATGGGCGGCATGGGGTCGATTACGCAGGCGCTGGCAGCCGCTGGAAAAAAGCTTGGAGTGGAGATTCGCACTTCGGCATCGGTCGCACGCGTCGTGGTGCGCGAGGGGCGCGCCCGCAGCGTTGTTTTGGAAGACGGTACCGAGTTTCGCGCGCGCATGATTCTTTCCAACGCTGATCCGAAGCGAACTTTTCTTCGAATGGTGGACGCGAAGGATCTGCCCGAAGATTTTCTGTTCGCCGTGCGCGGCATCAAGATGCAGGGGCCGTGCGCCAAAGTGAACCTGGTGCTGTCGGAAGAGCCGCGCTTCACCGGGACGTCGCCGACCGCGACGGCGCTTGAGCGCACGTTCTACACGCTGGTTCCATCGCTGGCATTCGCGGAACGCTGCTATGACATCGCCAAATTTGGCGAGATTCCGGAAGAATTGTGGGTCGACTGCGTCGTGTCGTCGAATGCGGATGATTCCTTGGCGCCGCCCGGCAAACACATTCTCACCTGCTTCGTGCAGTACGTGCCTTATCACCTGCGAGAAGGCCATTGGGACGACAAGCGTGAATTGCTGGGCGATCGCGTGGTGAAGAAAATTGCCGAATACGCACCCAATGTACCGGCGGCAATCGTGGCGCGGCAGGTGCTGACCCCGCTTGACCTGGAGCGCACTTACGGCTTGACCGAAGGCAACATTTTTCACGGCGACCTGCGGCTGGAGCAACTCTTCTTTATGCGGCCGGTGCCGGGATGGTCGCAATACCGCACCCCCATCGACGGACTTTATTTGTGCGGAGCCGGGGCGCACCCCGGGGGCGGCGTCACCGGAGCGCCCGGGCGTAATGCGGCGCATCAGGCTCTACGGGATTGGAAGAAGGGACGATTGCAGGAGGCGGCGGCGTGAGTTCTGCAAACGGAAATCAGGCCCGCTGACCACCAGCGAACCAAGACGGAATACGAATATGTGGACGACTAACAAACTTTCAGGACCAAGCATGAAGGAGCAAGCATGAAAAAGAAAAGCATTCTCGAACGCTTGAAAGAAGGCCCTGTGCTGGGGGATGGCGGCTATTTACTGGAGCTCGAAAAACGAGGGTGGGTGCGCGCGGGTCCGTTCACCCCGGAAGTGGCGCTCCTGTACCCAAACGCGCCGCGCGAACTTCACACCGAGTTTCGCGAGGCCGGCGCTGAGGTGCTGCAGGCGCTCACGTTTTACGCGAGCCGCGACAAACTGGCCACGGTGGGACTGGAGGACCAACTCGAAGCGCTCAATCGGTCCGCGGTCAGAGTGGCGCGCGAAGTTGCGGGCGATCAGTGCCTGGTCGCGGGCAACATCAGCCTGACCTGGATGTATGAACCGGGGAGTCCATCCGCCGCCGACCGCGTCCGCAAAACGTTCGACGAACAGCTCGCGGTGCAGGTTGAGGAGGGTGTTGACTTTATTATCGGCGAGACTTTTTCCTGGCTGGGCGAAGCGCTGATCGCAGTGGAACGCGCCAAGAAAACGGGACTGCCCGCGATGGTCACCATCTGCTTTGAGAATAAAGATGAAACTGCTGAGGGCACCAATGCAGCCGATGCCGCGAAAACTCTGTTTGACGCCGGCGCCGACATCGTCGGCATAAATTGCCTGCGCCCGCCCGAGCACATTCTGGGTCCGATGGAGCAGATGCGTAAGGCGGTTTCTGGATATCTCGCCTGTCAACCAGTCGCGTATCGCACGCCGAAAGATAAACCCGATTTCACCAGCTTGCCGGAATTTCCTTATGCACTCGATCCTCTGCAACTCACGCGCAAGGATATGGCCGACTACGCGGTGCGGGCTCGCGACATGGGAATCAACTACATCGGCGCATGTTGCGGGACGGTCGCCATGCACATTCGCGAAATGGCGCGCGTGCTGAACAAGTTACCGGAGGATTCGCGCATCTGGAAAAAGGGAGGCGAGAAACCGATGTCGGGGTACGAATACTACGACCACGACAACATGAAGGCGTAGCGCTGCGCCGCGTAGCGAGGCACTCCTAGGCCGGGTGCGGACCCCGCCAGTGTCTAGGGCCCGCATCGCCTTAGCTCTTGATCCGCGATTAACACGCTGCGACAAACCAGCTTCGACTAGCCAGCTTTTCGCGCGTTTGGTTCTTCCGCCTGGACGAGCGGCACGTCGACTAAATGCTCAGCGAGAAAACACGCCTGCAGTTCGTTCGGGCGGAGAACATCGCTCACCACCAGATCGTTGGTGCCAGCGTCGCCCAACTTGGTAGAAAGTTCCGCAAGTTCCCGGCAGTGGCCGATGATGATCTGATGAGCGTCCAGCAGGCGTGAGATCTGGACGGGCACTTCTTCCCTGCCCCGCGGTGGACGCGCGATGCGGGTAGTCTCGGCAACGTCGGCGGCCATAGCCACCGAAACTCCGCCGAGCAACTGGATCCTCTCGGCAATCTCGTCGACGATATCCACCTGTTCGCCAAAATGTTTGTCGAACAAAAGATGCAACTGGTAGAATGTGGCGCCTGCAACTTGCCAATGCGATTTCTTGTAGAGATCGCGCAACGTCATGGTGTCGGCGAGCAACAGATTCAACTGCTCCGTCATTTCCAGGCGCACGGGCTCTTCCAGGTCGAGCGGCAAAGCGTGCGACACGGTGCCGTAAGCTTGAATCTCACCCGCATGCTGGTGAATGCGGGGCTGGGCGCTGATTGTGGTCTGACGGACGGTGGGGACATCTTTCTTCGCCATAGAGAACCCTCCTGGGTTTCGCAGATTAGCTGGCTATGTTTCGGTGCACTCAGAGCGGCTTCAATACTCCAAGCAATTTCATCCTTTTCGATGCCGCCACCTTCGACGGGGTGCGAAGCTTCTCGCAAACTTGAAGAACGGGCAGCCGTGCGGCAATAGCCTCGCCCGAGATCGTACCACCAACGAAAGCGTCACGACCAGTTCCAGAATCGCGCGGCGATCTCCCTTGGGCAAGGTTTGACGCGGTTGCAAGGCGGTTGCTATGATCAACGTGCGGGGTGGAGCAGTCTGGTAGCTCGTTGGGCTCATAACCCAAAGGTCGGTGGTTCAAATCCACCCCCCGCAACCATTTACGGATTTGAGGGACTACCGGCGTAGTCCCCAATTCCAAAATCACTGGATCGTGGCTGTTTCGGGCCTCAAATTCTTCAGGGAAACTTCCTTCGCACTA
>DATHQJ010000418.1:0-4937 GCA_035482825.1 Binatus sp. (SeqCode)
GCCGGCACCAAGGAACTGAACATCATCCTGAAGGGGGATGTGCAGGGGTCGGTGGAAGTGCTCAGCGATTTGCTGACCAGACTTTCGAACGACCGGGTTCGCCTGCGCTTGCTGCGATCGGGCGTGGGCGCCATTACTGAAACCGATGTGCTGCTGGCCTCGGCGTCGAATGCCATCATCATCGGCTTCAACGTGCGGCCGGAGCGCAAGGCGCAGGAACTGGCGGAGCAGGAAGAAGTCGACATCCGCCTGCACTCGATCATTTACGAACTGCAGGACGAGATCAAGCGCGCCATGACTGGCCTGCTCGAGCCGACGATCAAGGAAACTTACCAGGGTCGCGCCGAAGTACTCGAAACCTTCCGCATCCCGAAGGTGGGAACGATCGCCGGTTGCCGCGTGACCGATGGCGTGATCAAAAACAACTCCGAAGTGCGCCTGCTGCGCGACAACGTGGTCGTGTTCAAGGGCAAAGTCGGATCGCTGCGCCGCTTCAAAGACGACGCCAAGGAAGTCACCAACGGCATGGAGTGCGGCATCTCGATCGCAAACTACGGCGACATCAAGGCGCGCGATGTGATCGAAGCCTTCGCCACCGAGCGGATCGCGGCCGAAGCCATGGTGTAAACGCCGTTTTGGCCGATGTCTTACGGCTGATACAATTCGGCCGGCACGGGCTGCGTTACCATGACGGCGGACGTCTCCTGTCCCTCGACCAGAACCTGTCCATTGCCAAGAAGAGTCGCGGTCAACGTGAAGCGGGTGGAATTGGTGGACGCATTCACAATGAACGAGCCGGAGGGCGGATCGTACAGTTCCGACATGTTCGCCCACTGATTGGGGCCTCCAATCCCGCCACCCACGAGCAGAACCTGGCCACTATTCAGCAAAATCGCGAGCGAGGTGCGTGCGGCGTTGAGCGAACCCGTGGCCGAAAAGGTTCCCGTGGAAGGATCATAGAGTTCCGCAGAGGAAAGCACGGTATCGTTGGCGCCAGCGCCGCCTGGCAGCAGCACCTGGCCGTTTTGCAGAAGCGCCGCGCTGGCGCTGCGTGCGGTAATGAGCGATCCGGTAGGGCTGAAGGTTCCAGTCGTTGGATCGTACAATTCCGCCGAAGCGAGTACTCCGGCGTTTAGACTAATGCCGCCGGGCACCAAGACTTGGCCATCGTTGAGCAGCACCGCTGGCGCGGAACGCGCCACATTCAGCGATCCGGTGGAGGAAAAAGTTCCGGCAACCGGATCATAGAGTTCGGCCGACGATAGCGTGCTGTATTCGTATCCGTCGTTGCTGGTCGTCCCGCCTGCCACCAGCACTTTCCCGCTCGGCAGCAAGGTGGCGGAATGGCCCACGCGCGCGGTGACGAGCGATCCAGTAAGCGTGAACCGCCCGGTGGTGGGATCGTAAAGCTCCGCCGACGCTAACGTAGGCAATGAACTGCTGTTGCCGAACGCGTACCCTCCCGCAACCAGTACCTGGCCGTTTGCCAGCAACGTTGTTGACGGGCACACTCGCGACTCGTTCGGGAAGCCGGTGACTGTGAACTCCCCAGTCGCGGGGTTATAGATCTCGGCCGTAGCGATCGCGATGTTCCCGCTGCGGCCTCCCACGATCAGCACCGTTCCGTTCTGCAGCAGAGTCGCGCTGTCACACTCGCGCGCCACCGTCGGCGTTCCGGTATTGACGAATGTTCCGGCGGTTCCCGACACGGTCAGTATGGCCGTATTGCTGGTGACGCTTCGTCCATAGTTGTCGCTAATCACAACATAGTATTGTTCGCCATTGTCTGCGCTAGTCAGGACCGGCGTTCCGTAGACGGCGTTGTTGCTGTTGCTGATGGCAGTGCCGTTCTTATACCACTGGAAAGAGACGATCCCTCCTCCCCCATAGCCCACGCTAAAGTAGGTCGAGATCCCACTCCCCACCGTCTGGCTGGCGGGCTGTGTCGTAATGTAAGGCGGTTGCGGAATCACGGTGAGGGTAATGTTCGCCATTGTGCTGCCGCCAGTGTTGCTGGCCGTGATGGTATAGACGCCCCGCGCGGCCTGAGCCGCCGGAGTGCCGCTGATGATGCCCGTTGCCGAAGTCCCGGTCCCGCCGTTATCGCGAATCCGGTTGGCGTTCCGCCAGAACTGCTCCAGCTTGGCGTGTCCGGTGTAATCGCGACCGTAGCAGTATAGGTCGCCGGATTCGCGCTGTAAGTCAATTCCGCGGGCGGGATATCGTTGACTGTGATGGTTACTGTCGCCGTGCCATTGCCGCCGGCATTACTCGCGGTCACAGTGTATGTAGCTTGCGCTGCAACCGCTGTCGGCGTGCCGCTGATCGTGCCTGTGGTGGTGTTCAACGACAGCCCCGCGGGCAACGCCGGTGCCACCGTATAAGAGTTGGCCGAACCTCCAATGTTGACTGGTGCGTCCGGCGTGATGGCCGTGCCGCGAGTATAAACGGCGTTGCTGGTGGGGTATTCCAGGCTTGGCGGTTGTGTGTTTTGTCCTGAACCTGAGCCCGACGAGCAACCGGCCAGCCACAACAAGCCTGCCACGCCAGCGGTCAAAACTAGACCTCGCACGAGCGCTGCATTCGAATTTTCCATATGAGGAAAGAGTACGATGAAGATTTAAGGGGAGATGCAGAGTATAAGCAGCTCTTCTCCGCAAATGCAAGCGGAAGGTCGCCAGCGGCGGCCGGGAACAGACGCGAAGCGGTTGCGGCAATAAATCGAACAGCATGATCGCTTTCCTCACGCTAGAACTCCACATCGAAGCGGCGCAGTCGATCAAGGACCGGCGACAGGTCGTGCGCAGCTTGAAAGACCGGCTGCGCACCAGCTTCAACGTTTCGGTCGCCGAACTTGATGCAGCTGAGTTGTGGAACCGCGCCACCATCGGCGTGGTCAGCATCTCCAGTTCCCGCGACTACCTTGACGGCCTGATGAAAAACGTGGAGCGTGCGGCCACGCGTATCGCCAACAACCACGGCGCGGACATTGCCGATTCGTTTGTGGAATTTCTGTAAATCGTCCGTTCGCCGTTTCTTGTTAGTCGCTCGCTAGGTGGACGCGAGCGAAGCGGCATTGCGAACGCCTAACGACCAACGACGCTTCACTCCTCGTAACTCGTTGTTACCTCCGTACTCATCCGTCCTGTCCCAACAGCGCGACAATAACACTGCGCTGTCGAATAACGAACCGACGCCTGCGCCCGATTTCTGTTATTCTCATCAGTTTTACCCGAGGTGCGGGATCGTGGAGAAGCGCGGGCTGAAGATTCATCGCGGGCGCGTCGGCGAGGCGTTGCGCGAGGAGATTGAAACGTTAGTCGAAGGAGAACTGGCCGATCCGCGGATTGGACTGGTGAGCGTGACCGCCGTGCATATCGCTGACGATGGAAGGTCGGCGCAGGTTTGGGTCAACGTGGAAGGCGACGATATTGATGCAGAGGAGAGCCTGGAGGGGTTGGCGGCCGCGAAGGACTACATCCGGCATGAACTGGTCGAGCGCCTGCGGCTGAGGCGGGCGCCGGAATTAGTTTTCCGACTCGACCGCGCGGAACTGGAAAAGGCCCGAGTTGAAGAACTGCTAGCGCGGACGAAGAAGCGAGACAAGGCACGCAAGGATTCCGGTGGAAAAAAGGCGTAGCGACATGCTCGAGGACGTGCTTCGGCAGATCGAACAACACGAACGGTTCGTGCTGACCTCGCATGCCCGGCCCGACGGCGACGCCGTGGGATCGGCGCTGGCGTGCTGCCAGGTGCTGCGCGCTCTGGGCAAGCATGCCGACGTTGTGCTGCACGATGGCGTCCCGCGTATTTACCGTTCGCTTCCGTTTGCCGACGAGGTCGTGCAATCGAGCCGCGTGGTGGGCAGCTACGAAGCGGCCATAATTCTGGAATGCGACAGCATTCACCGTACGCGGCTCGAGGGACTGGAAGACCGGTTTCTGATCAGCATTGATCATCACGTGAGTGGACGTCCGTTCGCGCACGTGAACTGGATCGATCCCCACGCGGTGGCGACGGCGGAAATGGTTTTCCGGCTGGCGCGGGAAGCAGGCGTGAAATTTTCTCCCGAGATTGCGACCTGCCTGTACACCGCGCTGATGACCGATACCGGGTCGTTCATGTTTCAGGGCACGAATGAAAATACGTTCGCGCTGGCGCGGGAATTAGTGCTGGCCGGGGCCGATCCCGCGCACTGCGCGCGCGGAATTTATTTTGCGCATTCGCTCGCCAAGATACGATTGCTGGGCGAAGCGCTACGCAATCTGAGTGTGGAGGGGCACATCGGCTGCGTCTGGGTAACGCAGAAGCAGATGGAACTCTGTGGCGCGATCGAGGAAGACTGCGAAGGCCTGGTGAACTACGTTCTGTCGATTGGGGGCATCGAGGTGGCGGCATTCTTTCGCGAGTTGCCCGGCGGGCGCTACCGTGTGAGCCTGCGCAGCAAAGGTAAACTCGATGTGGCCCACGTAGCCGAGAGTTTCGGCGGCGGCGGCCACGAATGCGCCAGCGGTTGCTCGGTCGATGGCCCTCTCGCTGAGGCCATGCGCCAGGTTCTTGCCCAGCTGCGCCGCGGACCTTCCGTACAATAGAAATCCATTGCGAATTCTAGATTTGAGATTGCAGATTTGAAACCCAGCCCGCGTCTGCAGCGCATCTTAGTCTGAAATCTAGAATTTGCAATCTGAAATCTTCTCATGACCGCTCGCACCCGCACCGACGTCTTACTGATGGCCGGCTTCTGTGCGTTCCTGTTTTTCTACGGCATCGGACAGTTCGGGCTGATCGGCGCCGACGAACCGCGCTATGCGCAGGTGGCGCGCGAGATGCTGGCGCACCACGACTGGGTCACGCCAGTTCTCTACGGACATCCCTGGCTGGAAAAGCCTCCACTTTATTACTGGTGCGCGATGATCGCCTACAAGGGGGCGGGCGGC
>DATHQJ010000419.1:0-14794 GCA_035482825.1 Binatus sp. (SeqCode)
GATTTTGAGTTTGAAGGCCAGGGGCTGGGACTGGCCGGACTGGATGATGCGGTCGAGCGGATCCCCGGACAAATATTCCATCACGATGTAGGGGAAGCCGTCCTGCTCGCCGAGGTCGTAGACGATGATGATGTTGGGATGCTTGAGAGCGCCGGTTTTGGCGGCTTCGCGATAGAAACGCTGGAGCATTTCCTGGTCACCGGAGAAGCCTTCGGTGACGGTCTTGATCGCGACCTCGCGATTCAGCTGGCGGTCGAAGGCGCGGTAGACCATACCCATGCCGCCGCGACCGAGGAGATCGATCACTTCATACTTGCCGATGCGTTTGATGGGCGGAGCGGTCACGGGAGTTAAGTTGCGAGGGGGAAGTTATCGCGTTTCGGAGCCGGCCAGATATCCCGAACAGTGTACCCGAATTAGATTTATAAGTCCCTCGGTAATCGAAGGCCCTCAGGGGCTTAAAGTATGCGCGTGAGAACCTGTGCCGTCCCTCCGGGACTGGTTCTGTCCTCCCACTTTACCCAGCGCTTAAGCGCTGGGCTAAGTTCGCTCGCCCCTCCGGGGCTAAATTCTCGGGCATGCCCTTCCACCGGATTGTCCGAAATCTAGTTCTCAGGCACACACTTAAAGCCCGCATTTCTCCTGGCGCTGAACGGAACGGCTGAAGCTGTGCCCTTCCACGAACCCCTCAGACGGCTAACGCAGCAGCTTCGTCTGGGTCGTCGCTTCTCTTTTGCGCTTTCTCTTTCGCCCCTTCGGGGCTTGCTCGTTTCTCCCGCACTGTTCCCACGGCTTGCGCCCCTTCGGCGGGCTCAGGGCAGGCTGTGGGCTGTATTCTTTCGCCGCTTCGCGGCTTGACTCCGCGCGGTTTCAAATTGACGCCGTCAGCTTCGCGGTTAGACGGAGCTGCCGGGCCAGATCATGTTGAACTGTTCGCGGAGGAATCTCTTGGCTTCTTCGCGCTCTTTCGTTGGAGTGTCGGGGGTTGAGTTCAGGTAGAGGATATAGGATTCGGCGGTGCCGTCATTGTCGCCGTCCATGATGTGCTTCTGCGCCTGGGCAAAAATCTTGGCGGGGAGCGACTCGACCTTTCCCTTCACGTCTTCGATCAAGGCGATGCGGGCGGCGACTTCCACGTCGCCCATGAACTGGGCTTCGTCGGGTGGAGATCCCATTTGCTTGATGCCCTTGGTGTCTTCCGGTTTGACATTTTCAAAGGTGACGAATTCCTTCTGGTTCGATTTCTTGACCGAGGGGTTGGATGCGATGGTATCGCCATTGAGGTTGATGACGCGGAATCCGAGTTCGACGATGGCGCTGAGGTCGACGGTTTTCCTGGTATAGCTGTAAGGTTTGAGAACGTCCTGGGTCAGTGTTTTGGGGACCGCATCGAGCTTGCGGCCGGCGGCCTCGACTTTTTTCTGCGCGGCATCGACGGCGTCGGTGGCGGTGGAGATTTCTTTCTTCTTGCCGTGGGCCTGAGCCCCTTCCAGAATTTTTTGCTGTTTCTCCAAATCGAGCTTTGCGTCTTCGTAATCGCGATTGGCTTTGTTCCAGTCGTCGTTTGGAACTTCCCGTTCGCTGGCGCGGTATTCGGAATCCAGCGACTCGATCTTTGGTTTGGGGAATGGGCGGTGTTCGAGGACGTCGCCGATGAGCTGAAAGTTCGGTTCCACGGGCGTGGGATCGGAGGCGCGGACGATTCTAACCGGCAGATTGGTGGTTTCCAGACCAGTGGCGATCGCGTCCTGAAGTTGATCGGCGAAGCCGGCGCTGTCGCGGCGGGAAGTCTGGTCGCGGAAAACGACTTTGATCGAAAGAGTGGAGCGCAGGGTGTGGATGGCGGTGTTGCGAGTGCGCTCGTCGCGAACATCGTCGCGGTTCGATTCGTATTGCTGGGATTCGTTCAGATACAACCATGCGATGCCGACTCCCGAGCCGAGCGGCTTCTCGAGATATTTTTTGGCTTGGGCGAAATAGTAGTCGCTGAGAATTTGAGAAATCAGCTCGAGGCGGGTTTTGAGATTCTGATCGTCGGGCTGCAGGGCGCTGGAGCGGCGCAGATAGTCGTAGGCCTTCTGCACGCCGATTTCATCGGCTTTTCCCTGAATGGGGACGTGTGCGTCCTTGAGTTTCTTGGCTTCGTCGGACGCAGCTTTGACGTAGTTCGGTGCGAGGACCGCCATCTGATCCTGCACTAGCGAGCGCTGGGCTTCGGGGAGATCGGCGAGAACTTCGTAGGCTTCGATGTAGTGTTTGTCCTGCTCGAAAGCAGAACTTTGCTGCCGGGCGGCGTCGGCGGCGGCGCGGTTGGTGGTGGCGACGAATGCCGCCTGGGCCTGTTTGAGGGCGGCGGCGGATTCGGAGGTTGGCTTGAGTTCGGTGGCTTTCTGATATTCCACAGAGGCGTCATGCCAGTTCTGGCTGGCGGCGCCGGCCTTGCCGCGATCGAAGTGGTATTTGTAGGTGGTGTCGATGATGGCGGCGATGCGCGGTTCTTCGTCGGCGAAGGAGCGGAAGTCGGCGATGGCGGTGACGGCGTCATCGTAATGCTGGGCGGCGATCATTGATTCCGAGCTGTGCAGGGTGGTTTCGACGCGGCTGGTTTCGGCTGCGATGGCAGTCTGCAGAGCGAGGGCCTGGTCAAAATGAGGATCGACTTCCAGAGCGTGGTCGGTTAACTGGCGGGCCTTGGCGAGATGAAGGTATCCAGCAGTGTGTGCGGCCAGAGCTTGTTTGTAAGTTTGCAGTTCGGCGCGGCTCTTGTCGGCAACGAGTAACAAATCGGCGCGGACGTTTTCCCGGAGTTTGGTAGCGCCGTCATTGGCGGGAATGAGTTCGCGCACTTGATCGGCGCGCTCGAAGGCGGTCTTGAGATCGGGATAAGCGGGCGCGGGGGTGGATGCGGAGCCGCGGTAGGAGGCCAGTCCGTCTTCGCCTTCTTTGAGAAGGATGGCGGCGAGAGATTGTTTGGCGGAATCGGTGTGAGCGGCTTTGGCGTAGCGGGCCAGGTAGTCCCGCCACTGGGCAACAGAATGAGCGCGAGTGGCGCGGAGGAATTCGCCGAGTTCAGGGTCGGGCGCGGCCACGAACACGATCTTCACGCCTGCCTTGAAGGCGGGGACAGCGGTTGTTCCAGCGGGCGAGGAAGTTAATATCTGTCCGGTGAGAGCGGCACGGTCGGCAATCTGCGCGAGCGTGAGGGTCTCGTCTTTCTCGAACTTCAAGTTGGAAGGAACCACGCACTCCGCAGCGCCGCCGCGGGTAAGATTCATGACTCCCTTGGCGTCGCGTTCGAGCGAAGTGACGGAGGAATTCAGGGGAATTTTTATGAGCTTGCCATAAGTGGACTTGTTGATCTGGGTTGCGCCGCCGCAGGAACGGACTTCGGCCTTGCCATTGATGAGGAGGTCAGTGAGCTGAACGAAAGCGGCGCCGCCTGGTCCATCGAATAGCTCAATGGCGTTAACTGGAGCGTCTTTGGAAAAGGCTGCAGGACTGGCGAGAGCAACCGACAACAGGGCTGGTAGAGCCCTTTTTACAAGCGACAGCAGACACAATTCTGCGTAAAGCTTCGGACGTGGTGACATAAACTCCCCGGGGTGACGGATACCGCCATAAATTCGCCTACTTTAGGTGACCCGTATCATACTCAGTGTTTGCCCGAAGTCAAGCCTGCGTAAGTGGTGGGTGCGGGGCACAATCGTGCCACATAACTGGCGGGGTAAATGTTTGCTTGAGGTGGGGATTTGGCGTAACCTACACCCGAGTTGGGCGCGGTCGGAGCGTATAGAGAATGCCGGAGCCGAAAATCGATAGCCGGGAATTCGAAGTTGCCAACCTCGATCAGCACACGGGCGGGTGGAGCGGAGGCGCGTCCGGGGATAGTACCGACATCGCGATTCGAATATGGGGCGCGGACCGTGGCGTGGGGCTGACGTGGAGGTCGGAGAGCGTGCTGGTGTGCATGATCGCCGATCTGGTAGGTGCGAGCCGGGGGCAAATTGCCGAGGAATCGCCGGCAGTGATGGCGGCACACTTCGACAACTCCAGGCAGGCGGTGGTGGCGGCGAAGCGGATTCAAATGGCGATGCTGGAGTTCGCGGCCTGCCGTCCCGGCGAAGGGGTGGGCAGCGCGATCGTGATTTATCAGCCGAGGACGTCGGAGTCGACCGGGTTGAGCGGCGAGATGGTGCAGATGGAATTGGGCCAGGCGAAGCCGGGGCAGATTCTGCTGGCGGAGAATATCGCACAAGGTTTGCGCGACCTTCCCGGGATCGAGTTGGTTGCGCCTTCAGCGCTGGGTGCGAGCGCAGACTCGCCTGCGGGGTTGCCGGAACTGGTGTGGACAACGCCGGAGCGCTTGGCCGGGCTGCGAGAGTCGGTGGGCGTGGCTCGAAGCGTAGAAGGTCCGCCGGTGGGGGCGACGCTGATCATGGATTCGCCCTATGCGCGACGAGAGGCGTCGAATGATGCGGCGCTGAATGAAGCCGTGCCGACGGTGATGGGTGGGGATAATTTTGCGGTGCGGGATCGAACCGCAGATCGTACCTCGGATCAAAGCGCGGATCGGGGCGCGATCGCCGGGAATTTCCGGGAAAGCACGGGAAGTTCGCTGGCAGGGATGGAGTTCGAAGAAGAGCCGCTATTTACCCGCACCAGAGTGCTGCTGGGCGTAGTGGCGGTGGTGCTGGTTGGGGTGGTGATCGCGGTTCTTTTCCGTCCCACGAATGTTTCGAAGCGCGTGGCGCCGCAACCGCAGGAACAGACGGGCACAGCCCAAACCGCGGACCAGAAAACCTCGGGTACGGCGTCACCCCCGGCGGAACCGGAGGTTCAGAAGCCGGCGGAATCGACAACGGTGCAAGCTCCGGGGAAACCGGTGGTGGTTACTCCGCCGCCAAACTCTAAGACAGCCGACAACCGAGCCAAGAAGAAGAAAGATGCAGTGACGAAGACACAGGAAGTTCCGGAGGTTCCGAGCGAAGTTGGAGGCATGACGGCGAAGGATATTCCCGAGCTGATCAAATTGGCCAAGGTGCACGCCGGAGCGGGACTGTACGACAAAGCTCGTCGCGAGTTTCAGACCGTTCTCACGTTGCAACCGGGCAACGCAGAGGCGGTGGAGGGGTTGCGGAAGATCAGGATTGCTGTGGAAGGCAAGGAGCAGTGAGGGGCCTTGCCTGCGAGGTTGCATTGGCGCCGGCGAAAAGCAGGTTCCTCCTTCCTCGCTTCGCTCGGGCGTCGGAATGACAAGTTTTTTGGCTTCGCTCGGGCGTTGGAATGACAAGTTTTTGTGGCTTCGCTCGGGCGTTGGAATAACAAGTTTTTGTGGCTTCGCTCGGGCGCCGCAATGACAGGTTTTGTTCACTTCGCTCGGGGCGTCGGAATGACAGGTTTTGTTCGCTTCGCTCGGGCGGTCGGAATGACAAGGTATTGGGGACTGCGGGTTATCTGACTTAAGTCATCGCGAAGTCAATCTGTCCAGTTAATCACGAAGCGATCTGCATTCATTCATCGCGAAGCCAGAGGAGTTATGGCGAAACCGTTCGATTTTGGTGGGGTCAACCTGACGGCTGGCGGAGATGGTGAAGGGGCGCGTCCGACGGCGGAGACTCCTTTCTGCGTCGCGATTCTGGGGGATTTCAGCGGGCGCGGCAACCGCGGGATTTCCGAAGCAAAGTCGATCGGCAAGCGGCGCGCGGTGCTGGTGGATCGAGACAACTTTGACGAAGTGCTGGGACGCGCGGGAGCTGAAATTCAGTTGCCGATGGAGGAAGGCTCTGCGCTGAAGCTGAAGTTTTCCGAGCTGGAGGATTTTCATCCCGACCGCATTTTTGAGCGGCTCGATGTGTTCGGCAAACTTCGCGGGTTGCGGGGGCGGCTGGCGGATGCGGCGACTTTTCAGAAAGCGGCGGAGGAATTGGGACTGGGCTCGGGCGCTGCGGCTGCGCCGAAAAAACCAGACATGACTCCGGTGGTTGCGCCCAGCGCTGCGAAACTGGCATCCGGCAGCCTGCTGGACGACATGATCGAACAGACGGAGGCGCGCGTGGCCACGGAAGGGCCGCGGCGGAGCACGGACGAAGTGGGGGATTTTGCGCGGCGAGTGGTGGCGCAGCATCTGGTGAGCAACCCGGATCCGCGCCAGCCGGAGATTCTGAAAGTGGTGGATCGCGCGATTGGTGGATTGATGCGGGCGGTGCTGCACAATCCGGATTTTCAGGCGCTGGAGGCGGCGTGGCAGGCTGCGTTTCTTCTGGTTCGACAACTGGAGACGGGTTCGCAGCTCAAACTCTATCTGATCGATATTTCGAAAGAGGAACTGGCGGCTGATCTTGATTCTGCCAAGGACCTGCGCGACACGGGAGCCTACCGGATTCTGGTGGAGCAGAGTGTGGAGACGCCGGGGGCGGAACCGTGGACGTTGATTGTAGGGAACTACAGTTTCGGAGCTGGGGAGGAAGACGCGGAATTGCTGTCTGGCATGGCGCGGATCGCGAACCGAGCGGGCGCTGTTTTTCTCGCCGGAGCGAGCCCTCGGCTGCTGGGATTTGCTGCGCTCGAGTCCACGCCGCAGCCTCGAGAATGGAAGGCGGCGGAGAAGTCCGGCAGTTGGAGCGAATTGCGGCGGCGGGCGGAAGCGGGATCGGTAGGGCTGGCGCTGCCGCGATTTCTGCTGCGGTTGCCGTATGGGAAGAAAACTTCTCCACTGGAGACTTTCGAGTTCGAGGAATTTCCCCAGGCGCCGGTGCATGAAGATTATTTATGGGGGAATTCTGCCTTTGTGGTGGCGTTGCTGCTGGCGCAGGCATTTAGCGACGCGGGTTGGGAGATGCGTCCGGGCAGCGTCGCGCAAATGGAGAAATTGCCGGTACACGTCTACGTCAGAGAGGGGGAATCTCTGGTGAAGCCGTGTGCTGAGGTGCTGCTCACCGAGGATGCGGTCGAGCGGATGGTGGAGGAAGGGCTGATTCCGCTGGTTTCGTTCAAGGGGAGGGACGCGGTGCGAGTGGGGAGATTTCAGTCGATTGCCGAGCCGCTTCGGGGGCTGGCGGGGCGGTGGGTCAGGTAGACACTCCGATTTAAGGTCCAGGCAGAGAGCCTAAACACAGAGGACACAGGGGGCGCACAGAGGAAATCAAAACCTTGAGAGCTTGCTTCGAGTGTCGATGAATGGGTTGGGCGAGACGGCGCTGCCGCTTTTTTTGTCACGATCACGGAATCCCGGACACTATTCATAGATGCTGCCGTTGGTGGGATCTCGACGTTTCCCGGAAAAAGTGCTCTTCCTGCAAGAAAAAAGGGGTTGGTGCTTGACTGGGGTGAGGGCTTGTGATAAACCGTTGCACCACGACCCGTTCGGTCAGTTGGCGGGATTCTGGCTTCCTTACAGTATTCGGGCCCCCCAGGCCGAAACGTTCCCCGGTCGACTGCAGCGTCGGAATTGACAACATCTAGAACGACATATCCTCGAAAACCGTAAGAGTAGGGAGAGAACATGGCAAAACCGAGCACACAGCATAAATTGGACCGGGTGCGTCCGCCCCGGGTTCAGATTACTTATGACGTTGAGACAGGCGGCGCGATTGAAATCAAGGAACTGCCGTTCGTGGTCGGCGTCCTTGGAGACTTCACTGGACAACCCGAGCAACCGCTACCCAAGTTGAAAGAGCGCCGCTTCGTGGAAGTGACGCCGGACAATTTTGATTCGGTGCTGGAAAGCATGAAGCCGCATCTGTCGTTCGCGGTGGAGAACAAACTGAGCGAAGACTCGGGGGCCGGGCAAATCCGGGTGGATCTGAAGTTCAAGAGCCTGGAAGACTTCGAGCCCGAGCAGGTGGCGAAGCAAGTGAAGCCGCTGAAGGAACTTCTGGACTTGCGCACCCGACTCAACGATCTGAAGGGCACGCTGCAGACCAACGACAAGTTGGACGAAGCCTTGCTCGATGCCGTGAGTAAGACTGAAAAGCTCGACAAACTGAAAGCCGAAGTCGGCGAGAAGGGGGAGCCCAATGCCTGAGACCCAGAAAAATGCTGGCAGTACGGCCGTAGTAGAGCAGGCCGCGGAATCGAGTCTTCTCGACCAGATTGTAGAAAAGGGACGGTTCTCGGACCCAAGCGCGCGCGAGCGTGGCAAGGGTCTGATCAAGGAATTCGTCGAACAGGTGCTGGAAGGGTCGATGACGCTGGGGCGCGATGCCGACCAGATGATCTCGGCGCGGGTGGCGCAGATCGACCATCTGATTTCGCTGCAGTTAAACGAGGTCCTGCACAACGCTCAATTCCAGAAGCTGGAATCGACCTGGCGCGGGCTGAAGTATCTGCTGGACCAGTCGGAAACCGGGTCGAAACTGAAGATTCGGGTTCTGAACGCTTCGAAAAAAGATTTACTGCGCGACTTACAGCGTGCTCCCGAGTTTGATCAGAGCGCGATGTTTAAGAAAGTCTACGAAGAAGAGTACGGACTCTTTGGCGGCGAGCCCTTCGGCGCGCTGGTGGGGGACTACGAATTCAGCAAACATCCCGAAGACCTGGAATTGCTGGAGAAAGTTTCTCAGGTAGCGGCAGCGGCGCACGCGCCGTTCCTGTCGGCGGCGTCGTCAGAGTTGTTGAACATGGATAGCTTCACCAACCTGGACCAGCCTCGGGATATCGGCAAGATCTTCGACAGCACCGAGTACGCCAAGTGGAAGGGTTTCCGCGAGAGCGATGACTCGAGGTATGTCTGCCTGACTTGCCCGCGCATCCTGATGCGTCTGCCTTATGGCCGGGACACGGCGCCGGTCGAAGGCTTCAACTTCGAGGAGGGAGTGGATGGAACGGATCATTCCAAATACCTCTGGGGCAACGCAGCGTTCGCGCTGGCGTCGAAAATGACGCAGGCGTTCGCCACCTACGGGTGGTGCGTGGCGATTCGGGGGGTTGAAGGCGGCGGTCTGGTCGACGGACTTCCTTCGCACACGTTCCGCACCGACGAAGGCGACGTGGCGCTGAAGTGCCCGACCGAGATTGCCATCACCGATCGCCGGGAAAAAGAACTGGCGGATCAGGGACTGGTGTCGCTGGTGCATTGCAAGGGCACGGACAAGGCTGCATTCTTCAGCATCCAATCGTGCAACAAGCCCAAGCTGTATGACAGCGATTCGGCCACGGCGAACGCGCGGATTTCGGCGCAGTTGCCGTACATGATGGCCACCTGCCGGTTCGCGCATTATTTGAAGTCGATGATGCGCGATAAGATCGGCGGGTTCATGTCGAAGGACGATTGCTACCGCTTCCTGAATCGCTGGATCAATCAGTACGTGACGCAGGACGACAAGGCCAATCAGACCATCAAGGCCAAGTTCCCGCTGCGTGAAGCGCGTATCGATGTGGAAGAGGTGAAAGGAAAACCCGGGGTCTACCGGGCGATTGCTTATCTTCGACCGCATTTTCAGCTGGATGAACTCAATGTCTCGCTGCGGCTGGTGGCGGATTTGCCGGCTGCTGCGAAGTGATGTCGGTTGGTACGGGTTCCAGTTTCAAGCTTCGAGTTTCGAGTTTCTAGTTTCAAGCTTCTAGTTTTCAAACAAGGCCCTAAGGGGTTCTTGAATCTGATGTTTTGATGAGGAGGAATCACAATGCCAGGCTCTGCGTTTCTTTTACTTAATGGGATCACCGGTGAATCCAAGACAATGCCCAACAACATCGAGGTGGAGAGCTATTCATTTGGCGCTTCGAACCCGGCGAACATTGGCAGCAACGGTCTTTCGGGTGGCACGGTGTCGCTCTCGGACTTCAGCTTTACCTGCGAGGTGGATGCGTCCAGCGCCGCCATTCTTAGCCAACTCTACAGCGGCAAGCCCATCGACTCGGCTGTGTTCTCGCTGGTAGAGTCCACCGGGGCTGCACAAGCCCCTCCGTACTTAACGGTGACGTTTACCAACTGCTACGTTACCAGCCAAAGCCTGGGTGGCGGAAATCAGGGGAAGCCTTCGCAGAGCGTGAGCTTCGCCTATGAGAAGATCGCGTACGCGTTCAGCACCCAGAACAGCGCAGACGGCTCGGTGTCGAATGCGGGGAATGCGACCTTCGACATCTCCACAGCGACGACGAGCTAAGCGGGCGATGGCTTGATCTCGATGGAATCTGGAGGCACTTCCGCAGCCGAGAAACTCGGCTGGACGGGAGTGCCTTCAGGCTCTATTTTTTGCGGAGAAATTTCCAGCGAGTTGTCTGTGCGGTTGCTTCCATTCCCTACTTCATGGTGCCTGGATGAATCCTCAAGAACTATACCGGGCCGGCCGGCTCAGCGACGCTATCAAGGCTTTGAGCGCTGAATTGCGCGACAACCCTACCGACGTGAAGCGTCGCACTTTCCTATTCGAACTCTTGTGCTTTGCGGGAGAGTGGGAGCGGGCGGACAAACAGCTCGAGGTGCTGGGCGAAGCCGGCCCAGAAAGCGAGATGGGAGTGATGCTGTACCGCAGCGCTTTATTTGCCGAGCGCCAGCGTCATGATTTGTTCGAACGGGGCGAGTTTCCGGCCGCCAAAGATGCCGACGCCGAAACCAGTCGGGTCGGGCAGGCGAATGGCAAGCCGTTTCAGGATTTTTCCGACGCCGATCCGAGGACAGGGGCGCGGCTGGAACTGTTTGCCGCGGGAAACTACCTGCTGCTGCCGCTGGAGCACGTTGCCTCCATTCAGATTCCACCGCCACAACGCTTGCGAGATCTTTTGTGGACTCCGGCTGCGGTAAGGACCACGCCTTCGTTCAAAGGCACGGAGCTGGGAGAAGTGTTGCTCCCGGTGATGGCTCCGTTCTCATGGAAGCATCCCGATGAGATGGTGCGGCTGGGACGGATGACGGTGTGGGAGAAACCGGAAGGGTACGAACATCAAGTTCCGTTTGGCCAAAAGATGTGGCTGGTGGACGAAGAAGAGATCCCGTTTCTAGAGCTGCGCGCGCTCGAGTTCGATCCAGCCTCCGTGGCCGCCTGACCTATCATGCCTTTTCCCGACGAACTACTGAATCCTATTGAAGGTCCGAATCCCAGCGGCGCTAACCTGCGCTACGACCAGGCTTACGACAAAATCAAGGAAGCGCGGCGCGAGGAAGACCAACCTCCTCCGGGGATGACCGAGCGCGACCGCAAGGTGTCGGACAACGCGCTGGTTATCAAACTCGCCACCGACCTGCTCACTAATAAAACGAAGGATCTGCAAATCGCTGCCTGGCTTACCGAAGCGCTGGTCAAACAGAGAGGCTTTGGGGGAATGAAGGACGGTCTGGCGCTGTGCCACGGATTGGTGGAGAAGTTCTGGGACACGGTATACCCCGAACTGGAAGATGGCGATGCACAATCCCGTGGAGCTCCTCTGGGATTTGTCGGAACGAAGCTGGAAATCCCGCTGAAACTGGTGCCGGTGGTGGAGAAGGCCCGTTACGGACGGCTCGATTACCAGCAAGCCCGCGACGTGGGCTACGAGGATCAGGCAAAGAACGACGACGCCAAGAAGAAGCGCGCCCAGTTGGTGAAGGAAGGCAAGCTCACTCCTGAGGTCTTCGATAAGGCTTTCGAAGAGACTCCGAAGAAGTTCTATCTTCAGGCTGAGCAAGATCTTGACGCTAGCCTGAAAACGCTGGCCGAGCTGAAAAAACTTTGTGACGCGAAGTTTGGGGAGGAAGGACCAGCGTTCGGTCCGCTGCAAGCGGCGCTGGATGCGTCGCGGCACGCGATTCACGGTTTTCTGCAGAAGAAGCGGGAGACGGAACCCGATCCAGTCGAAGTAGTGGCGACGGCGGAGGGTGCGGCGGGGGCTGAGGGAGAAGCTGGGGCGGCAGGTGGGGGCGCGGTACGAACGGGCGTTCTGATCTCGCTGGACGGATCGTCGGAGCCGGCGGACCGAATTGATGCGATTAAAAAGGTGGCGGAGGCGGCTGCGTTTTTGCGGCGGCGGGAGCCGAACAGTCCGGCGTCGTATCTGATGTTGCGCGGGTTGCGGTGGGGAGAGTTGCGGGCGGCGATCGATCTGGCGGACCCGACGCGGCTGGAAGCTCCGCCGACCGAACTGCGGCGGCATTTGAAAAAATTGCTGCTCGACAAGAAGTACGAGGAATTGCTGGAGGCGGCCGAGAGCGCCATGGCGCTGCCTTGCAGCCGGGCGTGGCTTGATCTGCAGCGCTTTGTGGTGGAAGCCTGCGACGGACTGGGCAGTGGATACGAGGCGGTTGCGCGCGCGATTCGATCGGAGTTGAAGGGGTTGATCGCCGATATTCCGCAACTGCTGGATGCGACGCTGATGGACGAGACGCCGGCGGCGAATGCGGAGACACGAGCCTGGCTGGTATCCCTTGGCCAGGCACCTGCGGAGGCGGGCGCCGCGCCCGAAGCGCCGCTGAAAGGTCCGGCCAGCTCCAACGGGATGGGATCGAGATGGCCGGGGCAGCCGGCGGACGCATATACGGCGGCTCTGCAGGCTCTGCGCGACGGGCAGGAGCGGAAAGCGTTCGAACTTCTGCAGCAGGACATCTCACGCAAACGCTCGGGACGAGAGCGCTTCCGCCGCCGCATGCAGCTGGTGGAGATTTGCGCGACCACCAACAAGGCAAACGTCGCGCAGCCAATCCTGGACGACCTGGCGGCGGCGATTGAGATGCACAAGCTGGATGAGTGGGAGGATCCGGGGGTGGTTGCGGGCGCGTTGGCCACGATCATGAAGATGAGCACCAAGATCCAGGCGGACAAAGCGCAGCAGCAGAAATTATTCGAGCGCATCTGCCGGCTCGATCCGGCGCAGGCGCTGGGAGACGGGAAGTAAGACATGGCCAGGCGAGATGCCACCGGACCGGTCACGCTCTCAGTGCTGGACCGATTGATCGATAAGGATCCGAAGAATAGCGCGGAGATTCCCCTGTCGCGGGCGCAATCGTTGCGCGAGTTGAGGCTGGGCTTGAAGCGCGATCTGGAATGGCTGCTTAACACCCGCAAGACGATCGATCCCGCGCCCGACTCGGCGCGCGAGACAGTACGCTCGGTGTACCACTACGGGTTTGCCGACATCTCGTCCAAGTCAGTTTTGTCCACCCGCGACCACAGCGATCTGGTACGTGAGATGGAGACGGCGATCGCCATCTTCGAGCCCCGGTTGAAGCGCGCCAAGGTGCGAATGGAACAGGTGGAAGGCGGTTATCGCACCTTGAAATTCGTGATTGAAGGATTGCTGTGCATGGACCCGGCGCCGGAGCCGGTGCGTTTCGATACGGTGCTGGAGCTGGGCAAGGGCGCGTACGAAATCAAGGGAGCCGATCTTGCGCAATGAGCTGAGAGATTACTACGAGAGCGAGCTCACATTTCTGCGCCAGATTGGGGCGGAGTTCGCGGACAAGTATCCGAAGATTGCGTCGCGGCTGGTGCTGGAGCCGGACCGCTGCGAAGATCCGCACGCGGAGCGGCTGCTGGAGGCATTTGCGCTGCTGGCGGCGCGGGTTCACCTGCGGATCGACGACGACTTTCCGCAGATCACCGAGGCGCTGCTCAATATTTTGTATCCGCACTATCTGCGGCCGGTGCCTTCGATGTCGGTGGCGCAATTTCATACCGATGCGGAGCAGGGCAAACTTACCAGCAGCCTGATGGTTCCGAAAGGTACGGTTCTTTATTCGCGTCCGGTAGAAGGTGTGCCGTGCAAGTTCCGGACTTCGTACGATGTGACGTTGTGGCCGTTCAAGATTTCGCAGGCGCAATGGATGACGCCCGATCGCATTCGCCCGGCGCTGCGCGCTTCCGAGGCAGCGGTGCTGCGGGTGGAGTTGGAGTGCTTTCAGGATGTTTCCTTTGAGAAGCTCGACCTGGAGACGCTGGGGTTTTATCTGAACGGAGAGAGTTCGGTGGTGCACGGGCTGTACGAATTGTTGTGCAGAAACTGTGTGCGCATTCTGGTGCGCGATCCGGCGAATCCGAAGGCTCCGGTGCGCGAGCTTCCAGTGCGGAATTTGCAGCCGATGGGTTTTGGGGAAACGGAAGATGTGTTGCCGTATCCCCGGCGTTCGTTTGTGGGATACCGGCTGCTGCAGGAGTATTTTGCCTTTCCAGAGAAATTTTTCTTCATGAGTCTAAAGGGACTTTCCGAGCTGCGGCGGGCGGGCCTTACGTCGAAGGCGGAGATTCTGTTCATGATCTCGCCGTTTGAACAGGATGGGCGGCACCAGCGGCTGGAAGTGGCGGTGAATGCGAAGACGCTGCGTTTGGGATGCACGCCGGTGATCAATTTATTCGCGCAGACGGCGGAGCCGATTCTGGTGGATCAGACGCGCCATCAGTATCCGATCGTGCCGGACGCGCGACGGCGGCAGACCATGGAAGTTTATTCGGTCGACGAGGTGATCAGCACCGACGCGGAAACGCATGAGACGGTGCATTATCACCCACTCTATTCCGAGCGGCATGCGGTGCTGGGCACGACTCCAGCGTACTGGTATGTGACGCGGGCGGCCTCGACGCGCAAGGGCGATGAGGGGACGGATGTGTTTCTGTCGCTGGTCGATCTGTCGGCGCGGCCGATGCAACTCGAATATGACACGGTGACGGTGCGGAGCACGTGCACGAATCGCGATCTGGTAACGCGGCTGCCGTTCGGCAGCGAGAACGGCGATTTCGAGATGACGGGGATGGCGGCGATCAAGCGCATTGTGGCGCTTCATAAGCCCACGAAGACGCTGCGGCCGCCGCTGGACGGGAAAACTCTTTGGAGCCTGATCTCGCATTTGTCGCTGAACTATCTTTCGATTGTGACGGACGGGAAGGAAGCG